>NZ_NRJF01000001.1 GCF_003585965.1 Psittacicella gerlachiana
TAAATTATAAAAAATACTTAATAAAAAATCCCCTTCTATCCAGGAATAGAAAGGGAATTAAATTAAGATTTTTTCATTACATTTTCAGGTAATTTTGGAATTGCAGCTAAAAGTTGCTTAGTATACTCATGTTGAGGATTATTAAAAATATCTTCAACATTACCATATTCCACAACTTCTCCACGATACATAACAATAACTCTATGAGAGATATGTCTAACTACCGATAAATCATGACTTATAAATAAGTATGAAGTATTATAAAGCTTTTGAATTTCAAGCATTAAATTCAGAATCTGAGCTTGCACCGATACATCTAAAGCACTAACAGCTTCATCAGCAACTACAATCGAAGGATTTAAAATTAATCCTCTTGCAATCGCAATACGCTGTTTTTGTCCACCTGAGAACATATGCGGATAACGTTTTAAATGTTCAACTTGTAAACCAACTAGTTGAATCATTTTTTCAATTTGCTCAGCTCTTTGTTTTGCAGTTAGGGAAGTGTTATAAATTAAAGGTTCTTCTAAAATTTTAAAAATTGTTTTACGTGGATTTAAAGAAGCATGTGGATTTTGGAATACCATCTGCATTTCTTTACGCATTAATTCACGATCATCTGCTTTGTTAAAATTAATTTTCTTTCCTTTAAAAAGCACTTCACCTGAGGTACTCTTTTCAATCCCTAAAATCATTTTAGCTAGGGTTGATTTTCCAGAACCCGACTCTCCCACAATAGAGATAGTTTCTCCAGCATGCAAAGCAAAAGTCACATCTTTTACAGCTTCAAGTTTTTTACTGCTGAAAATACCTGTACGAATTTTAAACTCTTTACGTAAATTCTTACCTTCAAGAATTACTGGAATATCTTTCATTAAGTCATCTACATCAAACTCATACTCTGGGTAGTACTTAGACAACTTAACTTGACGCTTACTACCATCAAAGAAAGTATATTCTTTTGTATTTTCTTGAGATTCTGCAGCAACTTCTACTGTTGGTTCTTCTTTATCTTGAGCTTCTTCTTTATCTTGAACCTTAGATTTACTTTGAGATTCCCCATCAACTTTAATTGCTTTCGTACTTGAATCACTTTGTTTAACTT
The DNA here is from genome assembly GCF_003585965.1 of Psittacicella gerlachiana. Lineage (GTDB taxonomy): Bacteria > Pseudomonadota > Gammaproteobacteria > Enterobacterales > Psittacicellaceae > Psittacicella > Psittacicella gerlachiana. Next base: position 1,106 of record NZ_NRJF01000001.1, read on the forward strand.
CTTGCTTTAATTCTGAGTTATCCTCAAGAGGAGAAGCTGTTAGCCTTGTTTCACCTTCACCTATTGTAACTTGAGCCGTTTCAGTAGAACCTACAAAATCCTCACTCGCTATAGTTATTTTTTTCTTATCTGCTCCTAACTCCACGGCTTGTGCAATAGCTGAAGCTGTAGCTACAGTTGCTAAAACATTAGCACTATCTACTTTAGGAAATACAGATTCATCAATAACTTCAGGAATATCTATCTCAGCATTTATAGGCTTTTCTTTAGTTTTCTCTATAGTTTTCACCGTAATAACCTCTCCTTCCTGCTCCACAGATAAGTTATTTTGCGGAGAAACTTTTAGATTATCAGTCGCATAAAGAAGTTCGTAATTATCTTCTTCATTTAGACTTGCAGATCTACTTTTATCAGAAGTATTAACCTTAGCTTCTTGCTTTGGTAGCGAAGATTTTTCTGAGCTAGGAGTATCAGTACTCATAAGCTCTTCTGAAGAGTTTTCTTGTTCACTCTCACTATTTGATAATTCTTTATCTTCTTGATAAGAAAAGATTAAGGGAACATCATTCGGTAAAAAGAAAGTAGCACTGGTCTCTTTATTTTCTTGATTAAGATTTTTTGTCATGAATATCCCCCGTTAATTCCCTTGCTCTACAGCAATTGGTTGTAAGTTCTTCGCAAATTGCGGTAAAGAACTGATTAAAGCACGGGTATAGTCCCTCTTAGGGCTTAAGAAAATATCATCAACAGACCCTTGTTCTACAATTTCCCCTTTACGCATCACAATGATCTGATCAGCAATCTCTGAAATTAACGCTAGATTGTGACTAATAAAGATCATCGTCATATTATTTTCTTTTTGGATTTGCAGTAATAAATCTACAATTTGCTTTTGGATAATAACATCTAATGCAGTTGTAGGTTCATCAGCTATAAGAATTTTTGGATTACTCGAAATCGCAATACCAATCATAATTCTTTGTAGCTGTCCTCCAGATAATTGATGCGGATAAGCAGAAAGTCTTGACTCTGGATCGAGGATTCCAACTTTATTTAAAAGTTCAACTGCCATCTGCTGGTACTCTTTATTCGATTTACCAGGCTCATGCACAACTAAAGTTTCAATTATTTGTTGACCTATAGTATAAGTTGGATCCAAAGCATTTAGAGCATCTTGGAAAACATAAGAGATAGTTTTACCTAAATAAGGTCTTTTTTGTTTTGTGGTTAATTTTAAAAAATCTATATCATTAACCTCTATCTTATCAGCTTCAATTGTAGCTGTTTTACCAAGCAAATCTAAAATTGCTAAAGAGGTAACTGATTTTCCTGATCCCGATTCACCTACAACTCCTAGAATTTTTCCTTGCGAAGCTGTAAATGAAATATTTTTTAATGTAGGAGTACTTCCTTTTTTACCGAAAGTTACTTTTAAATTTTCAACAACTAAAGCATTTTTGGTCATAACTCTCTCCATTAATTAGATTGTCTTAATTTTGGATCAAGAGCATCACGTACTCCATCTCCCATAAAATTAAACGCTAATACAGTTAGCAAAATTGCTAAACCAGGGAAAGTTACAGTCCACCATGCAGATAAAAAGAATCTGGTTGACTCAGAAAGCATAGTTCCCCATTCAGGTGCAGGTGGTTGTGCACCCATGCCAAGAAATCCTAAAGCTGACATAGTTAGAATTGCACTTGAAAAGCCTAAGGTTGCTTGCACTGCTACAGGAGTTAAAGTATTTGGAAGAATTGTATTAAACATTAATTTAACATTGCCAACTCCTACTAAACGTGAAGCAGTAACATAATCCTTAGACTTCTCAACTCTTACCCCAATACGCATTAAACGTACATAAGAAGGAATAGAAATAACCCCTATCGCTAGAGCTGCATTTTCTAACGATGGACCTAAAACCGCAACTACGGCAATCGCAACTAATAATGATGGTAAAGACATAATAATGTCAACGATACGAGAAATAATTATGTCTAAAATTCCTCCAAAGTAACCAGCGATTAAACCTAAAGTAACCCCTATTACAGAAGATATAACCACGATAACTAGACCATTTAAAATAGATACTCTAGCTCCATAAATGATGCGTGAAAGAATGTCTCTCCCTACATCATCGGTACCTAAAATAAATTGCATGCTACCTCCTTCCATCCATGCAGGAGGTTGTAAGGCATGTTCACGAAATTGCTCAACTGGATCATAAGGAGCAACAAAAGGAGCGAAAATTCCAGACAATGCTAAGATTACAATAAAAATTAATCCAATTACCGCCCCTTTGTTTTGGGCAAAGGCAGCAATAAATAATCTAGTAGCTGATTTATCTGAAATTAAATCTTTATTAATTTCTGATTTGGTTTCCATATTATTTCACTCTTGGATTAATTAAGATATAAACGATATCTACGATAAAATTAATCAGTATTACAAATACAGATATAAATAATATTGCAGACTGGATTACAGGAAAATCTCTAGAATTAATAGCATCAACAAGCCATTTACCTACTCCAGGCCAAGAGAAAATCGTTTCAGTTAAAATTGCTCCTGATACTAAACCACCAACAATTAATCCTAAAACCGTTACAATTGGGATTAAAGCATTGCGTAAAGCATGAAGCACAATTATGCGATAACCACTAAATCCACGTGCTCTTAATGACTGGATAAATCCTTCATTAAGAATTTCTAACATCGAAGATCGAGTCATTCTCGCAATAATTGCCGTTGGAATAGTTCCTAAAGCAATTGTAGGCAAAATAATATGTAAAAATGCAGATTTTAAAGCTCCAACATCCTTAGCAAGAATAGCATCTATAATCGAAAAGCCCGTTACTTGTGGGATAAAGTATTCTACCCCGATATAACCTGAAACTGGTAGCCATTGCAAAGTAATAGAGAAAATCATTACTAAAATTAGTCCCCACCAGAAAACAGGCATAGAATAGCCAACAAGAGAAATTGACATTAATAAATTATCAAGCCATTTCCCGCGATTTAAGGCAGCAATAATTCCTATTGGTAATCCTAAAACACAAGCAAAGAGGATTGCGGTAATCGTTAACTCAAGAGTTGCTGGAAAACGAGTAAAAAACTCTTGTAATACCGGCAAACCTGTATTGAAGCTTACCCCAAAATCACCATGAAAAATATTTTTTATATAAATTAAATACTGGGTTAAATAAGATTGATCTAAACCAAGAGTCGCTCGCATTGCATTATAATCAGCTTCAGAAGGAGACTTATCTCCTAACATAGCTAATACAGGATCTCCAGGAAGAGAATGTACCAAAATAAAAGTTAATAATGTTATACCAAAAAATGTTGGGATTAACATTAACACTTTTTTAAAAATTGTTTTAAACATAACTTCCTAAATTCTTAATCATTTGTTGATATATCTTGTTTACTAGGATCTACTTTTTTCACTCCATAAAATTCAACAAATCCAAATGGAGTGTACTTATAATCTACTACTTCAGGTCTCATGATCGCTAAAAGCATAGAGTGTCCTATAACAATAAATGGTTGATTCTGCTCAAATACAGCTTCTGCCTGAGCATAAATTTTTGCTCTTTCTTCAGTATCTGGAGTAGTACGTCCTAAAGTAACTAATCTATCGAACTCTGCATTGGCAAAGCGAGAATAGTTAGATTTACCAATAGACCCTGAAGATAATAATGGTGTTAAAAAGTTATCAGGGTCACCATTATCACCAGACCAACCATAGGTACCTGCTTCAAAATTACCAGCACGAGTCTGTTTAATAAACTCATTATACTCTGTAGTTTCTAAAGTAGCATTTACCCCGATCTTTTTCCAATCCTGTTGAATTAACTCTGCTGTACGTGCAGGATTTGGATTTGAAGATCTTGAAACTGGTTGCACAAAAATCTTAATATCAAAGCCATTTGCATAACCTGCTTGAGCTAAAAGTTCTTTAGCCTTTTCCGGATCATATTGATCAACCTTAAGATTAGGATCATAACCAAGCATGGTTGAAGTTAAAACATGACCATCCATAACAACTTGGTTGTTATATACCAATCTTGCAATTGCTTGCTTATCTATAGCCATATCAAGAGCTTTACGTACTCTTACATCTTTTAAAAACTCTTTATCATTATTTAAAGCGATATAGGCTACATTTAAACCAGTTTGTAAACTTGTTTTTAAGTTATATTTTTTGATCACTTCAGCTTGATCAGCCGAGTTTGGAGCTTCCATAAAGTCACACTGCCCGGTAATAACCTTAGCTAAACGTGAAGTTGGATCTGGGGTAATACTATAAATTAGAGTGCTAATCTCAGCAGGTCCTCTAAAATAATTAGGATTTATCGTATAACGAATTGCGGTATCTTTAATATACTGATCTAACTTCCAAGGACCGGTACCTATAGGTTTTTGGTCTATTAATTCAGGCTTACCCTCTTTTAATAAAAAATCGGCATACTCTTTCGAATAAATCGAAAGTACATCCATAGCTAAATCAGAAACAAAAGTAACATTTGGTTGGTTTAAATAGAATTTAACCGTGTAATCATCAATTTTTTCTACTTTATTAATTAAAGAACCAAATCCCATAATATTCCAATAAGGATATACCCCTCCACTAACCTTGTTATATGGATTATCCTTATCTAACATGCGACTAAATGTAAAAAGTACATCGTCTGCATTAAAATCACGAGTTGGAGTAAAGATATCATTATCATTAAACTTTACTCCATGACGTAAATGTAAAGTTACTTCCTTAGAATCATCACTTACTTCCCATGATTGAGCTAATGCAGGGATAAGTTTAGTACTTCCTCTTTCATTTTCAACCAAACGGTTAAAAATTACTCGTGATGATGAATTATAAGAAGTACCATCAGCAACTATTGCTGGACTTAAAGCTCTTGGCGATCTACCAATGCAAAAAACTAGAGTATTATCTCTATCTAAATTATTGGCTTCATGTTGCAATATTGAAACATTAGAATTAGGAGTGTTCATGTAATAACCTACACCCCCAACTACAGCTGCAATACTTGCTAAGCCTATAATAGTCTTTTTAAATGCCATAAGAATTAAATTTGTTTGAATTTTAAAAATAAGTTAAAAGATTTTTCTAATAATTTATAAAATTATACAATAATATCTATTACAAAAAAATAAAACTGTAAATAACTAAAACCTACAAAATTTATGTGGGTTTGATTTTTTTTATTACCAAAACCTTTATAAAAAAGATCTCTATTATTCAAGAGAGATAAATTTGCTATTTTTATTGCACCACAAAAAATCAAAATTGCTCATAGACTTTACTTGTATAATATCAAGCAAAAGATGTATATCTAATCCACCAACTTTTAGTTTTTATTCTAACCCATAAAATAAAATATCATGGAAAGACCTACCAATTGGTACTATATTTCTGTATATGGTAGAGATGCACAAAGATTCTTACAAGGGCAAATACCTGTAAACTTGTTACATATGCAAACTCGTACAGCTACTTACTCTTGTTTAACTTTACCTACAGGAAAAGTAATTGCTACATTTAGATTATATAAAATAACCGACTACAATTTCTTTATACTAACTTATGGTGAAGAGTCGGCACGTCGTATTGAAAATCATTTGAAAAAGTTTGCAGTCTTCAGTGATATCATTATAAAAGTACATTCTTTTGTTGAAATTTATCTTGGTAATGATACCACCACAGAGTACAAACTTATTGGATATCCTAATAATGATTACGCAGAACACACACCTTATAATTTACAATTTCTTATTACCGATTACAGAATAAATCCTGAAATCGCTAAAAAAGAATTTGGAATTGAGGGACAAATTATAACGGGTGAACAATCTCTAGCTCTAGCAGCTTTAAATGGTTTTGTTTATAATCTTGAAGAGAAAAACTGTGATAAATTTTTACCTCAAGCTTTAGGCATTGACCATTTAGAAAGTGCAATTAGCTACAATAAAGGATGTTACCAAGGACAAGAAGGAATTGCTCGAGCTAAGTTCCGTGGAGCAAATACTCACACTCATGTAATTTTTACCTTTGACGGACAAATTGCACCAAATTTTGATCTAGAACAAGCACAAATTTTCGCTCACTTCTCGGAAGATAGTAATAAAAAAACCGGAACTATCTTGGGTATCTATAATCTAGCAGGGATTAATTGCCAAGGACTAGATTTTATTCCTACTGAAAACAGATCTTGGATTATTGATTCTATTATTAATTCGAAAATTATCTTTGATGAAGAAGTAAGATTTTCGATAAATATCGGAGAGCAAAGCTTTGAGCTAGAAATTTTTAAGCTTTTCGACATGAATGCAATTAAATAAAAATAACTAAAAAGATAAAGCAGTGTACCCAGAATACACTGCTTTTCATTTATTTACGTCTTGCTAAATAAAGTCCATAAATAAAGAATAATAATGAAGGAATTAATGAAGCTACTATAGGTGCTAAACCATAAGTGGTTAATAATGGTCCTACGGTATTATTTAGTACGTAAAACACTAAACCTAAAATTACGGCAAAAAATATTTTTAGCATTATAGATACATTACGCATATTGCCAAAAATACTTGAAGTAGCAACAAACATCATGACAAAAAAGCTTAAGCCTGCAAAAACTTTTGACCAAAATAAATATCTATAAGAATCTGAATTTTGATTAGTTTCAGTTAAAAAGCTTATATAGCTCCACAATGAGGTTAAAGTAAAATTATTTCGATCTTGATTTACTAAAAGTAATTTATCAGGAGTCAAAGTCGATTCCCATACATAATTACTATATAATTTCACATTAAAACTTTGATTGGTAGCTAACTCTTTTTGTAATAAACCAAAAAGAAATTGATTATCCTGATTAATATTATTTTTTATTTCTTGTTCTTGCGATGTTGTTAATCCACTATCATTTTGGATTTGATAAGTAAACTCTTGCACCTTTTGAATATGCCAAAGTTTATCTTGATTATCCCATAGAGCTCGCTCTCCAATTATAATTTTTTTTATTGCATAGTTAGTTTCATCATATTGCAAAATTAAAATATCTTGTAAATTTGCTTGATTACCAACTTGAGCATAAACAAACTCGCCATTTGCTTTTGACCATAAAGTTTGATTACTCGTATAAAAATTACCATTGTTCAACTTAGCACTTTTCATCGCATAACCATAAGAAGCAGCCTGTGGTGCTACCCATTGTTGTACGGCTAAATTAAGCAAAGAGAATGGAATAATAAACCATAACAATCCAAGAAATATTCTTAACCTTGAAACCCCTACTGACTGAATTATGATTAATTCACTATGACTTGCCATTTGTCCTAAAGCGATCATCGCACCAAGCAAACCAGCCATAGGGAAAAAAGTATTTATGTCGGGAGCAGCAAGCATTAAAGAATAAAGGAGAGCATCCGTTAAAGTATAAGCTCCTCTACCAACATTAGATATCTCTTCGGTGATTCTGATAATTAGACTAAATAAAACTAAGCCAATTAAAGTAAAAGTAACAGTGATACTTACTTTCTTGACCAAGTACCTATCTAAAATTCGAAATAGCGTCACACCTATTGCCCTCCAAAGAATTTACGGATTTTGGCAAAAATAAAGTTCTTCTTAATAGAATTTCTATCTGTAATTAAGATATAAACTAAGAACACATAGATTAGGTTAGTCACAATAAAAATATATAAAGTTGTATCTATTACTTTACCTTTATTTATTACCGAACTTAAAGAGTTAAGAATTAGCAAATAAATAAAATATAAGGAAATAGATACGATAATGTTTGTAGACCTACCTTGACGAGGATTTACTTTTCCAAAAACAAAAGCTAAGAAAGCAAAAAGAAATACTGAAGCAGCATTTATTAATCTTACTGCAATCTCGAGGTAAGCAATCTTATCTTCATTACTAAGATCTAATAATTGCGTGATGGTTTTAAACTTATAGGCTTCAAGATTAGTTTCTTGTTGTACAAGACCTATTCTTAAAGTTAAAGTCTCAAAGTTTATTTTATTCACTCCTGATAAATTAGAACCTAACACTGTTTTTAATTGCTCATAATTATAATCTTTTGCATCAAAAATAAGAGTTCCAGATTCATCTTCTTTAGGCGTTAATAATTTTTGAATTTTTTCTTGTTCTTCGTTAGATAACTGACTAGAATCTTTCTCGCCTACGGCGTTAAGCTTAGCTATCTCAGGTAAATGAGCTTCTACTTTATTATAAAAATCGTCTGATAAATCTCGAGAGAAAACCGAACCATTTTCTAAGACAATTAGTCTTTGATTGTCTTGTACTCTAACTTTACCAATTGCACTCATAATAAAGTTTAAGTTTCCTTTTTGATTAAAATCAAAAACATAAATACCATGAGCTACATTGCCATCGATTTTATTAACAAATAGAATATAGTTAGTATCAGGAATACGATTAAAACTACCTTCTGAAATCAAAGAAAAAGTAGGATTAGTCCGAAAATATTGAATTTGATTACGACTCTCAGTTAATAAACTTGGAGCTAAAAATAAAGAGTTAAACAAGCAGATTAAAAATACTATACTTGTTGGCAACATTAAACTCTTTAGAACTCGTGAATGAGGTAAACCACAAGCGTACATTACCGTCATTTCTTGATTATTGTACATGCGAATAAAAGTAAACAGTACACCTAAGAAAAACGAAAAAGGTAAAAAATATTGCAACATAGTTGGCATATTTAAAAAGATATACTTAAAGACAAAGCCAACTGGAATATTTCCTCTACTTACTTGGGTAAAAGCGACAATTAGTTGTTGTGCAAAAAAGATTGAAAACAATATTAAAAACGTAATTACAAACGTTTTTAATATATTTTTCTTTAAATACTTAAGAAGAATCATTCTGTGTTTAAAATTAGAAGATTAAAAATTATAAAAGTTTACAGAATACTAGTTAATAAACAATATGATTATATCATCAAGTATATATTCGACAAAATTATACCCAAAAATAAAATTTTATCCTTAATTTAGTACAATTTTAAGTACACTTTTGATAAACTATATAAGTATAAGCAAAAATAATTGCTATAACTTTGATATTATTTCGAATATATCGCCACATATATAGGTTATCAAGAGATAATTTATCTTCCCAAAGGATATCCATATGAATAAATCTCCTTTATGCACAAAGGTGTCAGACTTTATAAAAAATAATAGACAACTCCTTTTAGGATTTTCTTTATTTACTTTAGTGTTCTTTAAATTATATTTACCGGTATTCTTTTTACCTATAGTATATTTTCATTTATTAAATAAATTAAATCCTCAATATAATCCGACGACTAACGAACATCGCCAATACTATTGGTCATTCCTTGTAGTTAGTTTTATTCAATTAATTATCGTAGCTATAGGAATTAGTTTAGCTTTATTAATTGCTGACTTTGCTGGTTTTGTAGGAGTTATTCTAGCTTTAATCATAGGTTACATCACGAGCTATGTTCTCATTAACACTCAAACTGCTTACGTGTATCTGTTTTTAAATGATGTAACTATTTTACAAGCACTTACAGAAAGTAGAGAGTTATATAATAAACTACCTGCAAAAGATAAAAAGCGTCAGCTTACATTTTTTAGCTTTGGCTTTTTTGCTCTAGGTTTATTAAGTTTATTCTGCTTAAATGCTTTATTTATTTTCTTAGCTTCTTTCTTACTATTTGCTCTTGTTAGTTTTACAGCTTTCCTTTCACAAGCAAAACCTCAAGATCTTGAGCAAGAAGACAACAATACTTCTAGTTGTAATTGTAAAGAAAATGTAGCAGATTTATTCGAAAAAGCTTTAGATCCACAAACTTATGTAAACCTACTCTTTTGGGTTGTAAAAGTTATTTTTGATACAATTGCGGGGATCTTCCAAACGATTTACGCAGTTTATGGAGACTTTAAAGAAGCTTTTGTTTATACAGAAGATAAAGTAGAGTCTACGAATAATGAAAAAGAAACTTCTGCTACTAGTGAAGAAAAATCTAATAGTGAAGAAAAAGCTACTGCGGAAGAAAATCTTAACCTCACTCAAGAAAATAAAAAAGAAAAAGTAGTAGAAGAAGGAAAAGTAGAGGCAAATGAATCTACAAATAACGATCTTACTTCTCCTCAAACAGAAGCTTCAGAAGAAGCACAAACTTCATCTGAAAAGCAAACTTCGGAAGAAACACAAGTACAAGCTTCTCTAGAAGAACAACCTTCACCTGAAGATAAAACTTCAGAAGATACTACTGTTGCTAAAGCTGATGAACAATCATCTGAAGTAGCTCAAGCAAATCAAGAGCAAACGCAAGAAAACCAAGATACTTTAAATGAGTATGTTGCTCCGTTTGTTCCTGAACAGCAAGATAAAGAACAAAAATAATCAATTTTAAGAATTAATTCTTAATCTTGAATAAAAGCAAAAAAAAGAAGTAGTTTTTTCGGACTACTTCTTTTTTTATTTTAATCTTTTGTTACCGAAGCTGCCTTAGCAAATTTTTCGGTCATAACTTCTAATCTTGTAAGAACTGTGCCAACGGTTACACAATCAGCTCCAGCATAAACCGCTTTTTTTACATCTTCGGTTGTATTTAATCTTCCCTCTGCCATAACAAAGTACCCTTTACTTGCAAAGTATTCGATTAACTCAAAATCCGCAAACTCCGGAATAGGTCCACCTGTATATCCTGATAAAGTTGTCCCTATAATCTCACATCCTAAAGCTGCACAATAATCCCCATCTTCACGAGAAGAACAATCAGCCATAGCTAAACATCCATAACTATGAATAGCTTTTACTAAATCCTCTCGAGATACAGGACGTTTACGATCGGTTCCATCAAAAGCAATAATATTCGCACCTGCTTTAGCTAACTGCTCTACATCTTCTAAAAATGGAGTAATGCGTACTGGAGAATCATCAAGATCATACTTTACAATTCCAATTACAGGGACACTTAAATGACTACGACTGGCTAAAAGATTATCTACCCCTTCAATTCGAATACCGCTTGCCCCACCATTTACCGCAGCTTGAGATAATAAAGCAACGATTTCAGGTTTATCTAAAACTCCGTGATCAACAGGTTGTACACTTACAACTAATTTATTTCTTAATTTTCCTAAAATTTGTTCTTTCATATTCGACCTCTCGTAAATTAGTTATTTTCTTTTTTACAAAATATGCTAAAATATCTTGGCTTTATTTTTTATATCCGCTTGCGTAGGATTACTCGCTTATTGCAAGTTAATAGTTATTTATCATCTTAAAGGTATGCTTTTTGATGAAAGGATTTAATTTATGAAATTAGTTTGGATTTTTGGATACGTTCTATCCGTACTATTGGCAAATATTACTTTAGATGCCTTTATTCCTTTACCTATCTATGGTCAACTATCTATAGGTACCTTATTCTTTGCTTTTATTTTTACCATTAGAGACCGTATTCACGGTTATGGTTTAAAATACGTTTTTATTGCCATTGGCTTAGCTTTACTCGTTACAGTAACTTACAGTCTGCTTTATGGAATTGAAGCTAGATTTATATTTGCTTCTTTCTTATCTATTGCCGTAAGTGAATTTACCGACACTATAGTCTTTCAAAATCTTAAAAAGAGAAATTGGTTATTACGTTGTCTCACTTCAAACGTGATTTCCGTACCCTTAGATTCTTTTCTCTTTACGTTTTTAGCTTTCTGGGGAAATCCTGAATTCCCTTTAAACTTCATGCTCGAAATTATTTACGCTGATGTTTTAACTAAATACGTAATTGCAGCTATAATTGCTTTCCCAATTTACTTTTTTGGTAAAAATACTTTACTAGCTCATCACTATCGCAAAGAAAGCAACTAATTTATCTAAATGAAAAAAAGACGCGCTCATGGTGCGTCTTTTTGCTTTTCTCTACTCTTTACTCGTGTAAACTTGTTTACCGTTCACATAAGTATCTTGAATCGTAAAATTATTATCGAAGATAATTAAATTAGCGTCAGCACCTTCTTTTATAACCCCTATTTTATTTTCCAGACCTAATTGTTTTGCTGGATTATAGGTTGCTAATTTAATTACTTGTTCTAATGTTAAATCACTATGTTTATGTAGTCGACGTAATTGAGAATCCATAGTTATCGCTGAGCCTGAAAGAACTCCATTCTCATCATAACAGCCTTCATCAATAACTCTAATTAGCTTATTAGCAAAATAGAATTCTGTTAAATCACTACCTGCAGGCATTAAAGCGTCTGTAACAATAAAAATATTATCTCCCTTTACTTTTATTGAAAGATTAACTAATGGCCAAGCTACATGAACTCCGTCAACAATAATTCCAGGACTAATTTTATCTGATTCATAGATAGCTCCAATTACCCCAGGAGTACGCCCATTAGCGATTGAACTCATAGCATTATATAAATGTGTAGCACAAGTTACCCCTGCTTCAATATACTCTTGTGCTTGTTCATAAGTAGCATTCGTATGACCTAAAGAAATCAGCACTCCAGCTTTTAGTAATTCTTTTACTTTTGCTAAATCATTTTCCTCTGGAGCAAGAGTTAACATCTTGATATAAGGAGCATATGATAAATAAAGCTGTAAATCCTTATCTTCGATTGGCTTTATATAATTTACATTATGCGTCCCTTTTTTAATTTTACTTATATGCGGACCTTCGATATGTAATCCAGGTACAACATTAACTTCTTCTGGATTTAATTCATGATACTCTTTAATTACTTCTAATGCTTTCTTTCTAAACTCATAAGGACTTGTAATTAAAGTTGGTAAAAAGCTTGTACAACCAAACTTATAGTTACAATCTCTCATTACTTCTAAAGTTTTAACACAGAGATTATCTAAAGTTTCATTGAAATTAGCTCCCCCACAACCATTAACTTGCAAATCAATAAATCCTGGAGATAGATTCGAACCTTTTAAATCAATAAGTTCATAATCCTGAAGTTTTTCAATCTCCGAAGCCTCAATAACCCTTTCTACTTTTCCTTGGTTTACTAAAACCGCTACATTTTCTTTTAGTTCAGGGGTATAAACCTTACCATTAATAAAAGCTAATTTTGTCATAATCACTCCTCTACCTTATAAATACTCAGCAAAGACAGTTAAATCACGCTCAAAATTATATTCTTTGGTAGGGTCTATGTGTTCAATTTCTCTAAAGTACTTAAATGTTCTTAAAGTTAAATCTAAACAAGCTGGCTCATCACAAACGATCATGGCATGTTTATGTTGTTGTAAAGCTGTAACTGTCCACATATGAGTTACCGACCCTTCAACCGCTTGTTTTACTGCTAAAGACTTATTTGCCCCTGTAGCTAAAATCATTACTCTTTTAGCATCTAATAAGGTGGCTACCCCTACAGTTAAAGCATACTTTGGAACTTCATCTAAAGAGTCAAAGAATCTTGAATTTGCCACTCTAGTTTCTTCTGTTAAAGTTTTTACTCTTGTTCTTGAGGTAAGAGAAGATCCTGGTTCATTAAAAGCTATATGCCCATCTATTCCAACTCCACCTAAGAATAAATCTATACCACCATAAGACTTTATTTTCTCTTCATAAGCGAGACAAGTTGCAACTATATCCTGAGTCATACCATCAAGAATATTTACATTCTCTTTTAAAATATCTATGTGATTAAATAGATTCTCATGCATAAAGTATGAATAACTTTGCGGATGATTAGCTGATAACCCTAAATATTCATCCATATTAAAGGTAACAACATTCTTAAAACTTACTTTTCCTTGGCGATAATATTCTATTAAATATTTATAAGTTTGGACAGGTGTCCCTCCGGTTGGTAACCCCAAAACGAATGGTTTCTCTGCGGTTGGATTTGCTTTATTTATAGCATCAACTATATATTTAGCACTCCACTTAGCCACGTCATCAGAAGTTATTAAAGGAATAACTCTCATATTCACCTCTTATTTTGTTTTAGAATTTATTATCTATTGCTTTTATACTCTTATTATATTATCGGTCAAAGGAAAAAATTGTGCAAAACAAAAAGTTAAAAATGTGTCAAATGACCACTTTTTATATTAGAAAAACAAAAAATTTTGTTTAATTATCTTGAATTTAATTTTAATAAACAAGAAGAGTCACTAGTAAAACTAGCGACTCTTCTTTTAATTATATTCTAACTGTAAACTGCCTACTTCTGATTCTATAGCAAAACAATAATTAGATAATAAATCATAATCATCATTGTTCATATCTAAAAGAATAAAGAACAAGTTATAATCCTTCCCTTTCTCTAGAAGCTCAATAATCAGGGATTTGATCTTATATAACCTATCTTTAGCTTCTTGCTCATTGATCATAAAAGTACGGTAATTATTTAAATCAAATAAATGACGTAAGCCTGAAATAACAATACAAGAGTTAACTTTTAAGTGTTTATTTAAAGTCATATCGTACAAACGATAAAAATACATATAAACAAACTTAAACAAATTATCCTTAGTATGAGCTTTTAAATCAACATAGCTTACTTTTTGTGTGCCAACAAAAATATTGTAATTAGCGTCATATGTAGTGTTTAATAACACCTTAGTCATATATCTAAATTGCTCATTTATGGTTGTACACTTATTAATATCTCCAATGGTCATGTAATAATCAGACATGCCTAAAGTAACATAACTTTGAATTGTCTGAATGTGAGATACCTTACCAGCTAACTGAGCTTTAGTACGATCTACATATGAATATTGTGGCGTAAAAATCAATGAGTTTTTAACTAAATTGGTAAAGAACTCACGATCTTCTTCAAGGATAAAATCAATATTACTTAAAAAGTATTTAATATTATAGGCAGATTTATAATAAGTATGAATTGTCGCATTACGCTCTACCCCTTGTTTACCTACATCACTTTCAAAGACTACAGGCATTGCTCCTACTGCAGTAGCTTCAAATGCAGTACCCGTAAAATCTAAAATACCAAAAGTATAATTACTATCCTGTTTATTGCTTACATAATCTACAATTGACTTATCAACTATATTTGATAAATCAGTTTTTATTAATAAATTCCCCTCAACTTTTATATTTTGTAAAGCAAGGAATTCATTCTTAAATCTTGGAGTTCTTAAAGACATCTAAATCTTATAAAATTGAAAGAAAAAAATTATTAGAGTTTTGTATATGATAATAC
>NZ_NRJF01000010.1 GCF_003585965.1 Psittacicella gerlachiana
TAATTACAAACTATAGAAACTAGCCAAATATGTCCTCATATTTGGTTTTTCTTTTATATAATCCTATAAGCTATAGCTTTGATTATTAGCCTTTTTTACTTGGCTTTGCTAGGTATATAAGGTCTATTTTCATTTACATCTTTTTGTGATAAAGAAGCTATAGCTTACTTTTTTCTTAACTTTTTCTTAGCTTCTTCCTTTTTTCCTTTTCTTACCTCTCCTTTCCTTATTTGACCAAAAAACTATCTAATTTTCCTCTTTCTCTATAAATTATGTAATTTATTGTGATAATTTGTCAGAATTAGCTCACCACTTTGCTTATAACTTCATGATTACAATTTCTTTCTCTCTCATTCTTACTATTTCTCAATACTTGGCTATTACTATTTACCCACACTTAGCTGTTACTTTTCTTACGCTTAGTTAATACTATTTCTTACGCTTAATGAGTGTTACTTTTTCCTTTCTCAATGTCTCCTTGGTTATTTCTTTTTTCTGCTCGTCTCTCTTGATACTGCTTACTCTTTCACTCTTTGTCTAACAAGAATTACCTAGCCACTCAAATTTGTGCAGATAAAAATAGGGTAACTCTAAGAGTCACCCTTAAATAAAATTTACTTGCTTGTAATTAGTAAACGACTGAATACTGCTTTTTAATAACGCCAGAACTTAGGTAACAAGAGTACCAACATGGTTGAACATTCTAAACGTCCTAATAGCATAATAAAGCCACTAATTACCTTTTGCAGATCAGTTTGTCCATCAAAGTTACCACTAGCCGATACTGGTCCGGTAAAGTTCACTCCGGTGTTAGAGATAGTGGTAATTACTGAAGAAATTGCCTGATTTAGATCTAAACCCGTAAAAGCCAAAATTAAAATTGACCAACAAGCAGTCATAAAATACAGACAAATAAAGAACATTACGCCTTTAAAGTCCTCATTGGTTACCACTTGCCCGTTATAAACAATAATTGAATTGGCATTTGAGTGAATACTCTTTTGCAATTGTTGGTGGACAAATAATTGAATAATATTAAAACGGAAGATTTTTAAGCCTCCAGACGTCGACCCCGAACAACCACCAAGCATCCCCATCATGCCAATTAGACCTACGGCAGCAGCTCCCCAAAGATAAAAATTTGAGACCGTAAATCCAGTATTACTGGAGACATTTATTAAATTAGCTAAACTTTCCCAATAGAGAAAAATCAAACTATGCTGATACTGCTCACCAGCTTCTGTTCCTGTCCAAGAGAAAAAGCGATCTAAAGTAATAAAAAATGCCACGATTACCAAGAGAAAAAGATACATTAAGATTTGCTGATCTTTAAAAATTCTCAATGGCGAACGCCCACGAATATTTAACACCAATACTTGGAAAGGTAAAGCCGAGAGAAGCATAAAAATAATCCCCGGCCAGTAAGTGGTGATTAAACCCGTAAAAGGCTCGGCACTTGGGGTAAAGCCTCCCGTAGATACAGTAGTTAAAGCATACAGAATGGCATTCATTTTACTCATGCCACAAAGCCAATAAGCAAAAATACAAGCAAAGGTCAGGAATAAGTAATAAATAAAAATCGCAAAAGCTAAATCTCGATAATGAGCAAAGGATTTTTCCTCACTATCCGAAGACTCAGTTTTAAAGAGTTTCATTCCCCCTGTCCCTAAGTTAGGTAAAATGAGTACTCCTACGACAATAAATCCTACTCCTCCTAGCCATTGGGTAATTGAACGCCAAAATAACAGAGATATAGGTATACTTTGGAAATCAGTAATAATGGTCGATCCGGTAGTAGTTACCCCTGAACTCATCTCAAAAAAACTATCGGCAAAAGAGAAATTGGCAATCACTATATAAGGAAGCATACACACGAGAATGCAATAAATCCAAATTAAACTCGTAGTTAAAAATAAGTCAGGATTTCGTAATCTCGTAATCTCTTTTACTTTGATTTTGAATTTAAGTAAAATCCCAATAATGGTCATCACTACTATTTGCCGTAAGTACACGGCAGCTTGACCATCACTATAATAGAGCGAGACCAAGAGAGTAATAAACATGAGTCCGACAATCACATAGGTCAAATTTCCAAGAGCATAGCGTACAAATTTTAAGTTAAACATCAGCCTTCCTTAAATTTGATAAATAGGTTTAGCATGTAACTTAGTAAACGCCTGTAAGTCATCATTGCTATAACCTATACCAATAATTTGGTCCCCAGGATTTAATGGCGTTTGCCCACTTATTACCTTAAAACTCCCTTTACGGTATACCCCCAAAAACTTAATCCCTTGCGGTAATTTTAGTTGCTCGTAAGTACAAGCTACTTCTGAGTTTTTATGGGTAAAGTGTGAGCCCAGTTTCACCTCAAATACCTGAAATAAATTATTAGGTTCACGGAATACTCGCTCAAATGCGGTAATTTTCCCTTGAGCTCTTAGCTCTGTAGCTAAATCATTTTGCGGAGTATAAATAATATCTATTTCATCATTATGAATTAAAGATTTATTCATGGTTCTCCCTACTACCGCTAAAGCTCGTTTTGCTCCCATGCGTTTAGCCAATAACGCTGACATAATATTTACGTTATCTTGTCCCGTGGTAGCTACATAGATATCGGTACTATCGATTCTCTCTTCAAAAAGAAGATTTTCATCAGTACAGTCACCCTCAATTACTAAAACGTTGCTCAGTTCATTAACTAAACGATAAGCCTTGTCTTTATCTGCCTCAAAAAGTTTAATACTTGCTTTTGCACGTAAAAACTGAGCTAAGAAATAATTGGTACGACTACCTCCCGCCAACATAATCCGTTTAGGAGTAGGCAAGTTTTTTTGGAAATAGCTCATAGCTAACATCACATTATCAGGTTCGGCAAGGAGAACTACTTGATCTCCCGCATTAATAGTCGTATATTCATTGACTTGAATGGTAACCTGATTTCGAATAAGAGCGACAAGAGCTATATCCAGCTTGCGGAGTTCATTAACTGCTTGCGTTCCCACCTTGCCCACAAAGATCCCCCCATATTGGGCTTGGCAAGCAAAGAGAGCAAGCTTATTCTCACAAAAGTAATTAAAATACTCTGTTCCAGGATAACGAATAAGATTATATAAAGCTTTAGCCATAATTAAGGTTGGCTCAATAATATAATCTACGGGAAAAATATTTTGTTTAAACAGACGTTCACGTTGCTCTAAATAACGACGTTCACGTATACGAGCAATCTTAAATTCAACATTATAAAGTTCATGGGCAATTTTACATGCCAACATATTCACTTCATCGTCTTGCGTTGCTGCTACTAATAAATCTGCTGATTTAAGATCAGCTCTATCTAGCACCGCTAAGTCATTAGCATGGCCACAAATGGTGACTAGATCATATTTAGCCGCAATTAAAGCAAGACGACTAGCATCTAAGTCGACTACCACAATATCGCATTCATCTTCAATAAAGTTATCGATAATTGCAGTCCCTACTTTACCTGCTCCTAAAATAACAATCTTCATACACTTATCTTTAAATAACTTTCTAGATTTAGTTCATTATATTATACCCTGTCCCCACTGAGATCACTAAGTCTTGTGGTACAATATGCTTTTAGGTTTTGTGATTGTGAATCCGATTATGTTTAGATTTTCTCTTTTTAAAGAATATGATGCTTGGGGCAAGTTTTACCTGTTTATTGCTACCTTTGCCACTTCAGGACTCTTAAAACCTGCACCAGGTACTTGGGGATCGCTGGCAGCTGCTGTAGTTTCATGGCTCTTATATGCCTATACCCAACCTGCTTGGTGGAATAATCAATTTCTCTGGACTCTAGGACTATTTTTTCTTGGTTGGTTTGCTTCCTATCAACTAAAAAAACGTGATGGACGTGTTGATCCAGGCTATATTGTGATCGATGAAGCTGCTGGCATCTTTATGGTGAACTTTGCCTTATTTAGTTTTGTAGGTAATGATCCTTATTGGCTACAAGCAAGTTGGCTCTTAAGTCTCTTTGGCTTTGTACTCTTTAGAGTGTTTGATATTTGCAAACCTGGAGTAATTGGTTGGTTTGATCGTAAATTTAAAACGACCTTTGCTCTCATGTTTGATGATATTCTTGCAGGCTTTGCAGCAGCCTTTACCGGCGTAGTAATCCTCTTTGCCCTCCGCTTTTTTGGCTGGGATCTTGCCCTCTTGCAAGCTTTACAACTTATCTAAGCTCACAGACATAAAGGACGCCTTTATGTCTGTTTCATTTTTTATCGCAAAATCTTAGGATCAATAAACCTCTCATTCCCAAGCCCTTTATTAAAAAATTCACACTTGCTTACAAAAGACACTTCTGATTAACTTAAAGTTACTTCTCTCCTATCCTAGACTAGGTAAATAATACCTACCTTAACTTGAATTTTAATTTCATATTCTTGCTCAAGGTAGTCTCTAATAATGCAAAATTTTTTTAACCTCAATCACCTTACTAAAAATTTTTAGAAAAATTTAGAAAAATTTTCTCAGCTTAAACTCCCGAATCTCTCATTATTTTTCACTCCCTAAACACTTATTAATCTCCCTCTGCGCTTGGCTATTTCCTTGATTTTTTCTAATTTAATTAATATAACTCTAGTAAGAAAATCATCACAACCTTTTAAAGGCAAAGGGGGATCCCTTAGCCTCAATAATAAAATCATAAACTAAAAACAACACATATAAATTAATTTAAGAAAATTACTATGACAATGAAGAAAAAATTCATGGCTTTAACTTCAGCAGCAGTATTAGCTTCAACTTTAAGTGTTAATACTTTTGCTCAAACCGAAACTAGCCAAAACCAAACTAATACTCAACAAACTAATCAAAGTAAACAACAGCAAAGTGCAACTGCACCAGCAACTGCCAATACTTTTAGTGGCAACTATAGCCTTAAATTCGATCCTAATGCCAACTATACCTTACAAGCAATCCAAGTAAGAGGTAAAGTTATTATCGTTCGTGCTTACGAAAATGTAGTGTATGTAGCTCACCCTCAAGATCCAACTTATGAGTCAATGAACATCTACATTCCGCAAGCTTATTTCTACGGACAAACAATAAATGGTTATACAGTAGATACAGCTCCTATATTTATGCCAAATGCTATAGGTGGTTATATGCCAGCTAAAGCTATGGAATTAGGGGGGATGAAAGTTAACACTACGGATCCAAGTGAAGTTAACTTCCCACCACCGGCAAAAGATAAAGAGCGAGCAAAAGGAGATAACAGACAAGCTCCAGCTAAAGATGGTCAACAACCTCCTGCTCCACCAAAAGCTCAAGACGGACAACAACCACCAGCACCACCTAAAGATGGTCAGCAACCTCCGGCAGCACAAGGTGATAAACCAATGGCTCAAGGTCAACGTGGTCACATGCCACCTCCTCCACGTGGAGAACGTGATAACGACCGTTCAGCAGCGATGAAAGAAGCTCTTGCTAAAGGAATGATTGTGGTATCTCCAGGAGCTCGTGGTCGTACCCTCCAAGCACAAGACGGTAGCTACTATGGTAAAGCTCCAGCTGCAATTGTTGACTTAAAAGCAGCTGTACGTTACTTACATGCTAACGACAAAGCTATGCCAGGAGATGCAAACAAAATTATTGCAAATGGTACTTCTGCAGGAGCAGCTTTAAGTGTGTTATTAGGGGCTACAGGTAATCAAAGTGCTTATGAACCTTACCTTAAACAATTAGGAGCTGCTCAAGCTTCAGATGCTATTTACGCCGTAAGTGCTTATGCTCCAATTACTAATCTTGACCATGCTGATGCAGCTTATGAGTGGTTATTTAATGGGGTAAACAACTATAAAGCAATTAGTGTTAACATGCTAGATTACAATGTACAAAGAAGTTACACTACTGGTACTTTAAGTAAAGAACAACAAGAAGTATCTGCGCAATTAAAAGCTTTATTCCCTGAGTATGTAAATAGCCTCAACCTCAAAGATGCAAACGGAGCGAATTTAACTTTAGATAGCAAAGGTAATGGTAACTTTAAGCAATATGTTGCGAATAAACTTAAAGAATCTGCACAACATGCTTATGACGCAGATCCACAACGCTTCCATGCAGCTGATTACCCTTGGTTAACTTTAAAAGGTGGTAAAGTAACCCAAGTTGACCTCGATAAATATGCACAATGGGTAGAACGTCAAAAAACTCCTCCAGCATTTGATGCTCTAGATCTTTCAGCAGGTGAAAATAACCTCTTTGGGAATGCGACTACGAATAATCAGCACTTTACGGAGTATGCTTATAAGCACTCAAGCGTAAACGCAACTATGGCTGATCCGGAAATCGTAAAAATGATGAATCCTATGTACTATATAGATTCATCAAATAAACCAGGTGTTGCGGAATACTGGAGAATCCGTCAAGGTGCTAAGGATAAAGATACTTCTCTAGCAATTCCTTCAATCCTTGCTCTAAAATTAGAGAATAATGGTTATGATGTAAACTTCCAATTTGCTTGGAATCAACCTCACTCAGGTGATTATGATTTACCACAGCTCTTTGCTTGGATCGAGAACATCACCAAACCAACCGAGTTACAGACAGCTCCAACTAAGGACAAGCCTGAAGCTCGCAGACCTCGAGCACCAGAACCAAGACCAACAGCGTCTACCAATCCTACGCAAAATGCTCCTCAAAGCAATGACTAATTTCTCTGCTCGAGAAACATAAAAAAGCGTGAGAGTCACTTTACGGTGACTTTCACGCTTTTTTTGTTAGCTTCGAATCAGACAGATAAAAACTTAAAAACAAAGAAGAAGCAAAAATATTGAAGCAACATATAGAAAAATGAGAAAGCAAAGTAAAGCTTTCCTATTTTTTAATCAACTAATTCTTCTCAACTAAATTTTGCTTATCTAAAAATTAAAAACCGTTAATTTTAGCGAAAAAAGCACACTCCTTATAAGGAAATCTTTTAACTTTTATTTTAAAAATCAAAACTTTGAAAAAACTAGACTAAGTTTTAGCTATAAAAATATACCAACTTGTGATAAAAAATGATAATATAATGACAACTTTTTACAATAAAGTGTAATTAGTTATTCATCTGGTATTATTTTCTTTACTTAATTAACTAATAACCTTTATCTCCTAATCCTCATCGCAAGCAAAGTGATAACTTTTTCTCCTGAATAAAATCACTTGATGGCAAACAGCTTGTGGAGCATTAGAAAGATCTCACATGTATTGGTTAAATAAGATCAACGCTAAAGAAAATAATTGCTCATGTTGGTATATATTTTTTCTTTCTGTTATCCAAGATAACTTAAGTTATAGGTTTTTTTATCTTATACTACTTGAAAACGCAAGTTAACAGAAATAATTTAAACTGTTATTATCACCTCCCTGCTCTAGGGAGGTTTATCCTTATTGTTTTTACCATTCACCCCATTTTACAAATTACTCTTTCTTAGAAAACTTTTATTTTCCTGTTCTCTCTTACAATTTGTTTCTTTTCTTTAATCTTGATTGTTCTCCAATCTTGATTTTGCCTCCTAATCTCTTTGTTTTCCGGACTTAAATATTTACGCTAAACTTGAAGTAATGCTTTGCTCTCCTCGAGAAGAAACACAAAGCTAGCTAGAAACATAATATAATAAGAAAAAATTAACCTAACTATTACGCAAACTCTTGTCAAAAAATTATGTCAACCCAAAACTTTACCGAATTAAATCATTTCTTGGTAGTAGCTGAATATCAAAGTTTTGCTCAGGCAGCAGATAAAGTTGGAGTTTCGGCTTCTGCAATTAGCCACTCAATTAAAAGACTAGAAGAAAAACTAGGAATTCGTCTCTTTAATCGTACGACTCGTTCGGTTACTCTCACCGAGGCGGGAATGCAATTACGCAATGAACTCGATCCTTTATTTAAATCTATCGATGATCGGATTGAGTCTCTCACCGAATATTTAAGTGAACCTAAAGGAACAATTAAAATCAATGTTGCTGTAGATGTTGCAGAAATTATTATCTATCCTCGACTCAAGCAACTCTTGCTCGATAACCCTAAAATCAAACTTGATATTTCTATTGATAATAGCTTTGTCGATATTATTAGTGAAGGTTATGATCTCGGGGTAAGAATTGGTAGTGACTTAGGTGAAGGTTTTGTTGCCATCCAAGTAAGTGGACCAATAAAAATGGGACTCTTTGCTTCTAAAGCATATATTTCCAAGCATTCAATGCCAAAAAGTATAGAAGATCTAAAAAATCATCACACCATTGGCGTAAAACTTGATAGTAAACGCAATGAAATGAATTGGGAGTTCTTAGTAGATGGTAAAATCAAAACTTTTACTCCTAATTCACGCCTTATCTCTTCAGTAAATAAAGAAATTTTTAATAGTGCGATTAAAGATGGTTTAGGGATTGGTTATACCGTTTATAATTCTATGAGCAAAGAACTTGCAAGTGGTGAAGTTATAGAAATTTTACCAGAGTACAGTATGGTGTATGATCCTTTATTCCTTTACTACCCAAGTCGCAAAGGAAATACTCGAGCATTTAAGATGATTATTGAAGCCTTACGCTATCAAGAAGATGAAGAATTTTATTAAAATTTAACCACTTCTTCCTTAAAACTCCATAGCTTTGTGCTATAATCGATGACAACTGGTAACTAAATAAGGTTTTTTCTTGTCCGAGAAAAAAATTCTAGGCAGTTATTTTATTTCAAATATTAGAAGTATAATTTTTAAATCCCATTCTCTTTGAGAATGGGATTTATTTTATTATTCAATATCCAAAAGTTGCTTAATTAACAAGCATACCTCTAGAGAGATTACTATTTAGCATAAGCAAAAATTTCTCGAATTACGGCTGGAGTATAAATCTCATTTAAGCCCCAACTATAAGTATCTCTTTCTAAAGTCTTAAAAATTTGCTCTAAAGTAGCTTCATCAATACCAGCCTGACTTAAACTGGTTGGTGTACCTATTTGTTCATACCAAGCTTTAAGAGATTCAATGCCTGCTATAGCTGTTTGCTCACCAAAAATCTCTCTAGCAAAACGAGTAAATGCTTCAGGATTTTGTTTATGATACCATTGCATCCATGCAGGTAAAACTATAGATAAACCTGCTCCATGAGGAATATCGGTCACCGCACTCATTGCATGCTCGAGCATATGATTCGGATAACTAAAGCCCTCAATTCCTACTAAAGTTGAACCATTTAACGCTAAAGTAGCTGCCCAAGCAAACTCGCCACGAGCTTGAGTATTATTGGGTTCGGCTAGTAAAGTATTAGTGGTGCGGATTACGGTTTTAATATTAGCTTCGACTAAGAGATTCACTAGTTCCGGACGCTCTTTTGCAGTAAAATAAGCTTCAAGTGAATGCGTAATAATATCAGAAGCAGAATAAACTAAGTATTCCTTGCTTACGGTATTTTGAAGTTCAGGGTTGATTACTGACACTTTTGGGAATAATAGAGAATGATGAATAAAGAATTTTTCAGCAGTTTCTTCCTTAGTAATCACTGCTCCTGGATTCATTTCTGATCCTGAAGCCGCTAAAGTCATAATACTAAAGATAGGTAAAGCAGCTTTAATCTCCGTTCCTGAGAATAAATCCCATACCTCTCCTTGATATAAGCTTCCGGCAGCTATAGCTTTAGCAGTATCTAGTACCGAACCCCCACCTATAGCTAAGACTCCATCTACTTGTGCTTGACGAGCAAGCTCAATTCCCTCTTTTACTTTACTTAATACCGGATTAGACTTAACTCCACCTAACTCCACAAAAGCAATGCCTTGAACTTCGAGACTATGAGCTACACGAGCAAAAAGACCATTAGTTTTAATACGTTCTGAACCATAGACAATTAAAACTTTTTTGAGAGCAAACTCGTTAATATAATCTCCAATGCGTTCTTCTTTACTAGCTCCAAACTCAATACGAGTAGGGTTTACAAAAGTAAAATCTTTCATCTTATTTCCTGTTGTTACTACAGTTGCCTGTATGGTTTGTGTTTATGTTCAATCTATTTACGCTAAGCCTGACCTTAAAGAGGTACTACTGTTTCTTTTTTTAAAAAGAGCTTGGGTTTATAGATTAGCAACTTCTTATTAGCGATTACATAAATTTGTTGTTTCTTGGCTAAATTATAAGCTAGGAATCCTCATTGATAAACTAGCCTAGCATTAAAACAGTGTTGAAGGAAATTCACAAGTAAACTAAGCAAACAGAAATCAAAGATAGAGGGGAGAGACGAATTAAAGTTAGATATAGTAAAAATCGGATTAATAAAAATAGATTTATCGACAAAAATTCTTTAATATGGTAGTATATAATTAACAACCGCAAGAACTTTCTGCAACCGATTTTTTTCTATGCTCAACTCAAGGTTTACCCTTGAAATGAGAGAAATACAGGCTAAAACTCACCTGTAATAAAAAATATACATTAAGGTTATTATCATGAAAAATTACTATCTATACGAAGATTTAGGTCGTAAAGATAAATTAAAGCTCATAAACTATTTCTTCCAAGAAGTAAAAGCTAATGCTAATGTAATTTTACCTAAAACCCACCAAGACGATGTACCTCGTTTAGCAAAATATCTTGCTCGTCCTACAGGGATTCATAAAATCCTCCTTACAGGTACAGCCGGTAGTGGTAAATCTGCAATTGTTAAATTAATTGCCGCTCAAGCTCAAAAAAGATTAGTAAAAGTTGATGTAACCGCTCTAATCTCTTTTGACTCTTTCTCTTTTGTTGATGATAATCTTACCCCTGTAGTTAATGATCACGAAAGCAATCTCAAAATTGCTTTAAATGGTTCACTTACTAAATCCATTAAACTCCTCTTTAAGTTAATGCAAGAGCCTGAGTTTGCTAACTCTATTGTTTTCTTCGATGATATGGACTATTTACTAGTTGAAGATAGCAAAAACAAGCATGCTCTGCTTGCTTTAATTAACGGAATTAACGATCTTCCGGAAACTGTAGCATTTATCGGAACAGAGACCTCATATAAAGTTGAGGAAAACGAAGTTTATCCTCTTCCTTACTCTTTACGCCATGCTTTCCAAGACTCTTTAGTTGTTCGTGGAGAATTTACCGAAGAAAGTCTCTTTGACTATAGCCTCAAATGTGTAAACGAACTGGCAAGTAAAGAGATCTATGCTCAAGCAAAAGTAGATCAAGATCTCCTCTATAAAGTGTTACAACTTAAACACAATAGTGAGATTCCATCGAAATTAAAAATTGTCTTACAAAAAGCTTTTGCTCTCAGTGATTTACAAGCTAATCCTTATGATTATCTCGGAAAACTCTATGAGCTTCTCTATGGTAAAAAATTAGCTCCACATGTTGAAGAACGTGATGATTTTGAATTTAGAACTTATGATGAACTCTATTTGAGCAACAATCCTCAAGCTCAATTAAGTCGTGAAGAAATTCAAAAAATCCTTGGTCATAATTAAACTACTTTTCTTCAATATAATCCCATAATCAAAAGACTCTTTGCTTTCCGGCAAAGAGTCTTTTTTGGCTTATTATTCCATGGCATAACCCCCAATTTAGATAAAGAAAGAACCATATATCGCAAGATATATGGTTAAATGTTTGTTTACCCTTTAATTACCTAACGGGAACGAAAAACAAAGTTCTAAAAAAGTTGCTTAGAACTTTAGACTTCAAACCGGAGTTTAAGTCTTGACCTAAGTCTTAGGTCATAAGACCGCTTTTCTTTTAAAGCAAAAATGGGGTAATGTGCTTCTTTAAAAGAAAAGAATCTCGAGGTTGATTCTTATGAATCAACAAGCTTCAATAATTTATCTTGGAGTTTTTTTGCAACTTTGTTCAAAAAAATAAACCTAACCATTGAGGTTGGCAGATCATGATAAATTATTTAAAGCAATTAGAGTGATTTTTTCTTTATGAGAAATTACTTTCTCAATTCTGTAAGGCTAGGAAAATACATAGCTCAAAATTTAGAGTTTTACAATTAACTATATAAGTCATTAACCATAAACGTCACGATCAAAAACTTACTAAATCTATAGAGATCTAATGTAACAGCTTTTTCCGTAGCTAAAGGATAAAGATTTTCTTTTTTCTTATCCCTATATAAAAACTAGTGAGACTTAAGTTAAGCCTGTAATTAAATATAATGTTTAAACTATAGTA
>NZ_NRJF01000100.1 GCF_003585965.1 Psittacicella gerlachiana
CCCATAGAGTGTTAACCTGTTAAAGAAATTTTATTATTTTTAGGAATAACACTATATATTTTACTCTTTCTTATGTGAAAAAGTAAAAATATTTAAATTAAAGGGGATACAGAGCATCCCCTTTAGAAAACTTATTTAAGAGAAAAAAAATTATTCACTTAAATCTAAGTTAATTGCTTTTTTCATTGAAAGTTTAAATTTACCAGATTTTTCATCTACATCAGTTACAAGAACTTTAACTTCTTGTCCTTCCGATAATACATCTGATGGGTGTTTTAAACGTTCTTTAGAAATTTCAGAAATGTGTAGTAAACCTTCTTTACCATTAAGGATAGAAATAATTGCCCCGCAATCAATTAAACGAGTAACTTTTCCTAGGTATACTTTATTAGCTTCTACATCAGCAACAATTCCTTGAATAATTTTTGCTGCTAAATCTGCTTTTTCACGATCTGGAGAAGCAATAGTAACTACCCCTTCATCGTTAATGTCAATTTCAGCACCTGTTTGCTCAATAATTGCACGGATAGTAACTCCAGATTTACCGATAACATCTTTAATCTTATCTTTGTTAATTACTAGAGTTGTTAAGCGTGGAGCGTAAGCACTAATATCATCACGTGGAGTAGCAATAGCTTCTTTCATTGAAGATAAAATATGTAATCTTGCTTGTTTTGCTTGTGCAAGAGCAATTTCCATAATCTCTTTAGTAATACCTTCAATTTTAATATCCATTTGGAGAGCAGTAACCCCTGCATCTGTACCAGCTACTTTGAAGTCCATATCACCTAAGTGATCTTCATCACCTAAAATATCTGATAATACTTGGAAGCGATCACCTTCTTTTACTAGTCCCATAGCAATACCAGCTACTGGAGCTTTAATTGGCACACCAGCATCCATTAGAGATAAAGAAGCTGAACAAACTGAAGCCATTGAAGAAGAACCATTAGATTCGGTAATTTCAGATACTACACGAATTGTATATGGGAATTCTTCATGAGTTGGAAGTACAGCGAGAACCCCTCTCTTAGCTAAACGGCCGTGACCAATCTCACGACGTTTTGGTGAACCAATCATTCCTGTTTCACCTACTGAGAATGGAGGGAAGTTATAATGGAATAAGAAATGATCATCAAAAGATCCTGTTAAATCTTCAATTAATTGAGCATCTCTTTTTGTCCCTAGAGTAACAACACCTAGAGATTGAGTTTCACCACGAGTAAAGATTGCTGAACCATGAGTTCTTGCTAAAACTCCTACTTTAATATCTAATGGACGTACGGTTGTAAAGTCACGACCATCAATACGAGGTTTTCCTTCAAGAATGTTATTACGAACTACATGATATTCAATTTCATGTAATAAGTTAAGAACTTCTGTTTCATTTAATTCTTCGTTCTCAGGGAGTTCTGCTTTTAAAGTTTCAAGAACTTTTTCTTTAATTTGATCGATTTGATTATAACGAACTTGTTTTTCAACAATAGTATATGCTTGCTCGATATCAGCTTTTGCTAAAGACTCTAATTTGCTAATTAGTTCTTCATTTTTTGCAGGTGGTTGCCAATCCCATTTTTCTTTACCATGTTCAGCGGCAAACTCTTTAATTGCATTAATTACTACTTGTTGTTGCTCATGACCAAAGACAACTGCTCCTAACATTTGTTCTTCAGTTAGAACTTTTGCTTCAGATTCAACCATTAGTACCGCACTATCAGTACCCGCTACTACTAAATCTAGATCTGAAGCTTTAATTTCACTTGTAGTTGGGTTTAAAACGTATTCACCATTGATAAATCCAACACGAGCTGCTCCAATAGGTCCATTAAATGGAATACCAGCTAAGGCTAAAGCTGCTGAAGAACCAATCATTGCTACTATATCAGCTGGTACTTCGCTATTAGAAGATACAACTTGTGCAACTACTTGAACATCATTAAAGAAGCCATCTGGGAATAGTGGACGGATTGGACGGTCAATTAAACGTGCTACTAAAGTTTCATTTTCAGAAGGACGTCCTTCACGTTTTAAAAATCCACCAGGAATTTTTCCAGCAGCATATTGTTTTTCAATATAGTTTACAGTAAGTGGAAAGAAATCTTGCCCTTCGTTAACTTTAGATTTAGCTACTACAGTAACAAGTACTGAAGTATCATCCATAGTCGCTAATACCGCACCTGTTGCTTGACGAGCAAAAGAACCAGTTTCCAAAGTTAAAGTATGTTTACCATACTGGATTTGTTTTACATATGTATTAAGCATTGCTTGTAACCTAAAAAGTTAAGCGTAACTACCAATGCTCAACGAATTAAGAAGTATTAAGGAATACTGCTTAATTCGTTGCCCTATTGGTAAATAGGAAGTATTGGTAGTTACTAAAAATATTAATAATAGTTATATTATAGTGCCAACATTATACCACGAGTTTATCTAAGTTTTGTGAGTAATCAATACTTATAACTTATTTAATTAATTTGTAATGAGTCTTAATACATTTAATATAGTCTTCTTCGTTATTTGTCCCATTAAATATTTCAGTTAACTCATGATTTTGTTGGTAGTCCTTTTGATTAAAAATAAAAAGCTTATTTGAGGGATCAGGTTTAGCTTCTAAATCAACTTCTGTTAAGATGATATCAGTTAAGGGTAAGAGTACTTCATCTTTTTTGAGTGATTCATTATAAATACTCTCTCCACCAATGGTAGATATGACTTTATCATGTAAGCTAAAGTTTTCTGATAAGATATTTTTTAACTCAATGATTTCACTTAATTCAGTATTCTTAAGTTCATTAACTTGGATATTAAGAAGGATGCTTAAAGTATGAGCTTGCTCTAAACTTTCTACAAAGAATAAATTTTTAGAGAACTTAGTATTTTCTAGTTGGTCTTGGTAATATAAGTGAGCTTGACGACTAATGACAATATTAAATCTATCTTTTAAAGTTAGATAAAAACCTGACTTGCTTTTGGGAAAGGAGTTAAAAGTAACACGACCCATAATCACAATGGTATTTATGGTGTCACTTTTAAAATTCTCCATGTCTTTTGGAAGATTCCAATAGATAGAGCCATTAGAGCCGATAACTTGATTTTTATCTCTAGCAACAACTGCTTTGTTAATAAATTTATAGTTTTTATCTTGTTGATAATGGAGGTAGGTATAAGCTTTGAGAAGGTTTTGTATTTTTTCTCTTTTATCTAAATCTTGTAAAACATTTTTAATGTTTTCAAATATGGAAAAATATAATTTCTGCATAGG
>NZ_NRJF01000101.1 GCF_003585965.1 Psittacicella gerlachiana
AGGAGTTAAAGGTAAATTATGATCTACCTTAACTTGAGCTAAATTCTCTAAAGCTTGCTCTTTTAATTGTCGATATAAATGTAGCTCCTGGTTATTTTCAATTTCTGCATTTTGCCACCCAGGATATTGTTGAATCGTAAAAGATGCCTGATCTATTTCTTGAGCTAAATGCTTTAAATTCGGATCTTGAGTGTTAGTTGCTTTAAGATGCAGAATATTGCCCTCAGGGCAATAATCAGTTGACCCTGAAAGCCAATTTTGCAAATTGAGCTTAGCTGTCATATTTATTCAATTAAACAAAGAAAAGGCAACCTTACAGTTGCCTCAAAAAATGGTTATTAATATTTGTCACTAAATAATTTCGGTACGCCAATAGCATTTAAGGCAAGATCTAAATAATACCAAAATGAACTTTGCTGATCCGCAGTATTAATCCAATCATCTTTTTCCGGATCATAACTAAAATGCGAAGCTCCCGCAGTCGAAGCTAACCATAGTTCGTGTTTTGGTTCTTGACGATTAATAATTACTTGGGCTTTATCGGCATTTTCTATGGTAAATACTGAGCCAATTACATAGGCATCTACATCAATTTCTTGCTCTTCTAAAGTATCTGAAATTTCATTCCATACACGGTCAATTTCAGCTAAATATCTAGGGGTATCGATAGTCATGAATTTGCTCCTTAAATCCTACAAGATTCATCCCTACTATTTTACAAAAAAAGGAAAAATTTTGCTCAAGTTTCTACACCTTGATTTTCTTAAAATAGTCCTTATATTTTCTCTAGACAAGAGTTTGTCTTTGAAAATTCAGCTAATGGCTTTCTCGCTACACGAAAAATAAGTCCTCCTAGCTGAATTACATTTAGATTATCTATATACAAGTTAAACAAGTTATGAAAAAGATTAAAGTTTTAGCAGCTTTATTAGCAACTCTAACCCTTGCAAGTTGTGTACCTTTTTGGTCTTGCAATATTGGAGGAGCTGGTCAACCTGCACCGCAACAACAAGGTGGTCCAGGTCCACGTTAAGCTTCAAGCTTTTTTTACTAATTTATTATCCTTGCCAAGAGTTCTGCTCTTGGCTCTTTTTTTGTTAAAATAAGTAAAATGGGCACAGCTTTTACCTGTGTGTTCTAACCGAATTACAACTATTTAAATTTAGCTTGAGTTAGCTTTAAATTTAAAATTAATACTCCTTTTTACTACTTACTATACCTCATATGAGTTTTAAATATTATTTTGCCCAAAATTGCGCACCTTTACTCCATTCTTGGCTCGAAGCCGATGCACAAGAACTAGAGTTATTTAAGCAACAAGGTCAAGAGTTAGCTTCACTAATTGCCCCTCTTGATCCTGAGCAACTAGCGAACTTGGCTCTCGAACAACTTTGTCAACAAACTCTTGCTCAAACTCAAAGCCTAGCTCTACCTTTGGATGCCAAAGCCAAAGAAGCTGTCAAGTTTTTAACCCAACTCGAGTTACTTAAACTTCCGCAAGCGGGCATCCTTTATCATGCCCAACAACTTACACAGCTAGCTTATGCCACTTGGCAACAAATACGTCAACAACCAACATTTGCCAAATTACTCGCTCAATATGGGCAACTTGTCGCTAAGCCTCTAACCAATTCTTTTACTTTCTACCAGCTTTTAGAAAGGAAAAAAGAAATTTTTGTAGCTTGGCAACAA
>NZ_NRJF01000102.1 GCF_003585965.1 Psittacicella gerlachiana
TCCAGTCACCATTATGTCTATATAACTCACCGAAAATTAAAGCACGTTCGTTTGCAAAATCTTCACCTAAATCGTAGCGTGCCACTTCGGTATTTGTTTCATTATTTACAAGACGAATAAATGAGTTACTAACTTGACCGAAAGTTTGACGCTCGTTGTAAATGGTTACTGTAAAGACAATACGTTGAATTGATGCAGGGACTTTTGCTAAGTCTACTAATAAAACTTCATCGTCACCATCTGAATCACCTATACGATTATCTCCTTGGTGTAATACAGAACCATCAACTGAAGATAATTGGTTATAGAAAATAAAATCTCTATCATCACGTACTTTATTATCTGCTTTGATTAAAAACGCCGAAGCATCTAAGTCAAAAGCTTCACCAGCAGTTTGACGAGCATCCCAACCTAATCCCACAAGGATTTTATTTAAGCTTGGATCTGCTTTTGAAAGATTGATGTTTCCACCTTTTTGTAAACTTACCGCCATAATTATGACCTCATCTTATTAGTTTAAGTTAAAAGTTCTATTTACTACCGCTACTATAACTAAAGCCCCAGCCAAAATATTTATCTATTTCTGGTAAACTATCAAATCCTAACATCTTACGCTCAACATGGATCTGACCGTTATTAAAGTGAATATGGGCTAATACAACAAAGCGTCCTTGAATATTCTCATTTCCTAAATGCACTTCAATTTCATCCTGCCCACTTGCTTTGATACTTACAACAGCATCAGTTTGAGACCAAATCACATCATTATCATAAATATAAGTGTAAACCACTATATTATCGATAAAATGTGCGAACTTAGGATTTACAAGAATTGATTCACCAGCACCACCTTGACGATCATCTCCGGTATGCCATAAGAAAGGAGCACTATCAAAACATCCTTGTCTTGTTAACTTATGTCTTGGTCCACCTTGTCCTCTCGCAAACTGTAAAGCATCAACACAAAGTTGAATCCCATTAACTAAACGAATATAAGCCCCTAAATCTAGATCGACACCTTTATTACTTGAGAATAAACTTGCAAAAAATCCAGATTTTTTATTTTGCGACCAAGTTAGATTAATAACTAACTCTGGAGCTGATTTATTTAAGTTAATTCTTGTACTCTGCTCACCTTTATCTAGACGAATTTTTCCTAGATTAACTTTAGGAGCAGAGGGTGTAGCTGGCTCACTCTTTGACGTACGTTCATGCAAAGGTTTAGAAGATACGCTAGAAGGCTGTAATTTTGAATAATCAAAATCATCATTTGTAGCCATTAAACGATATTGAACAGATAAATATTTTTTGTGGCCCATAGCTTAAGTCCCATAATTTAAGAATAGTTTATTTTTTATCTTCTTGATCATCCTTTTCAGGAAAAATGAAAGAAGCAATTACACCTAAAGCTAATACTCCTAATACAATAAACAAACTCCAGTTTGCCGGAATATGTAAATTAGGATTACCAGTTACAGCTCCGTAAGATTGCACCCCCATTTTAATTCCGATATAGAATAATAAAGCAATTACCGCTTTTTCTAAATGAACTAAATATTTAGTTAGAGAAGCAAGAACAAAATATAAACTACGAAGACCAAGAATCGCAAAAATCATCGCAGCGTAAACTAGTAAAGGTTCTTGAGTTACGGCAATAACTGCTGGAACTGAGTCAAAGGCAAAGGCAACATCTGAAGTTTCAATTGCCATTAAACATAAAAATGCAGGAGTTACATAAGAAGCACTTTTACGAGTTACTAATGCTAATTTAGAAGATAAATCCGTTTCTTGAGCCGGTAATTCTCTATCTTTTACGATAAAACGATCACCATATAATTTTTTGTAAACAGGGAAAACCTTACCTGTAGCTTTTACAGACCAGTGATCAGTATAATCTTCGATCTCTTGCTCATCATTTGCCCCTGCACTTAACATTTTCCAACCTGACCAAAGGACAAAGGCTGCAAAGACAAAGCCAACCCATGGGCTTACTTGGAATAAACTTGCCCCGATAACTACGAAAATCGCACGGAAAACTAATGCTCCTAGAATTCCCCAGTATAAAATTCGATGCTGTAAGTGAGAAGTTATACCAAATGAAGCAAAAATAGCTACAAATACCATGAGGTTGTCAATTGAAAGACTTTTTTCTAAGACATAACCGGAAAGATACATATCTGCCCAAGTCTTATCAAAACGGAACCAAAGGTAAAAGTAAAAAGCGAGTGCTAAGAGAATCCAAAACACAGACCATATAGCAGCATCTTTAATTGAAATTTCTTTAGTTTTACGGTGGGCAACTAAATCCATATAAATTGAAAATAGAGTTACACCAAAGAAGATAATTACGGTTTCTAAAGGAAAGCCAAAGTGACTCATAGTGATAACTAATTAAGAATTGAAAATATTTTGTATCAATGAAATGAAATTGTAAGTGTACCTGTTACGAATGTTTGAATAAGTAAAATTCTAATAAGTAACCGAGATTTACATCTATAGATTTGGTTACTTTAAAGTTGAAGGTAACCTACACAAACTTATATATGTGAGTAGGCTTTTAAACTAACAAATCCAAACGGAAAGATAATTTG
>NZ_NRJF01000103.1 GCF_003585965.1 Psittacicella gerlachiana
TCCAGTCACCATTATGTCTATATAACTCTCCGAAAATTAAAGCACGTTCATTTGAGAAATCTTCACCTAAGTCATAACGAGCTACTTCAGTATTTGAATCATTATTTACGAGACGAATAAATGAGTTGCTTACTTGACCAAAAGTTTGGTTCTCATTGTAAATTGTTACTGTAAATACAATACGTTGAATATCTGCAGGAACTTTTGATAAGTCTACTAATAAAACTTCATCATCACCATCAGCATCACCTACACGGTTATCACCTTGGTGTACTACTGAGCCATCAACTGAAGATAATTGATTATAGAAGATAAAGTCTTTATCATTACGTACTTTATTATCAGCTTTAATTAAAAACGCAGAAGCATCTAAGTCAAAAGCTTCACCAGCGGTTTGACGAGCATCCCAACCTAAACCTACAAGAATTTTATTTAAACTAGGATCGGTTTTTGAAAGATTGATATTTCCACCTTTTTGTAAACTTACTGCCATAATTATGACTCTCCTTATTTTAAGTTGAAAAAAGTTCTATTTACTAGCATTGCTATAACTAAAGCCCCAGCCAAAATATTTATCTATTTCTGGTAGGCTATTAAATCCTAACATTTTACGTTCAACATGGATCTGACCATTATTAAAGTGAATGTGCGCTAAGACAACAAATCTACCTTGAATATTCTCATTTCCTAAGTGAACTTCAATTTCCTCTTGCCCACTTGCTTTAATACTTACAACAGCATCGGTTTCAGACCAAACTACATTATTATCATAAATATAAGTGTAAACCACTATATTATCGATAAGATGTGCAAATTTTGGATTTACAAGAATTGACTCTCCTGCCCCACCTTGACGGTCATCTCCGGTATGCCATAAGTAAGGAGCATTATCAAAACATCCTTGTCTTGTTTGCTTATGTCTTGGACCACCTCTTCCTTTTGAAAACTGTAAAGCATCAATACATGCTTGCGAACCATCAATTAAACGAAAATAAGCTCCTAGATCTAAATCAATACCTTTATTACTTGAGAATAAACCACCAAATAATCCAGATTTCTTAACTTCTTTTTGTGTCCAAGTTAAGTTAATCAATAACTCGGGAGCTGATTTATTTAAGTTAATTCGTGTACTTTGCTCACCTTTATCTAGACGAATTTTACCTAGATTTACTTTAGGTGAAGATGAAGTTGTTGGTTGTGTAGACGCTTGACTCTTAGGAGCACGTTCGTGTAAGGGTTTAGAAGATACACTAGAAGGCTGTAATTTTGAATAATCAAAATCATTATTAGCAGCCATTAAACGATATTGGAAAGATAAATATTTTTTGTGGCTCATAGCTTAAGTCTCATATTGAAAGTAAAATTTTAACTTTGAGGCTTCTAAGAGTTATTATTTCTCTTCTTTATTATTCTTTTCAGGGAAGATTAATGAAGCAATTACTCCTAGACCTAATACTCCTAATACAATAAATAAACTCCAGTTTGCTGGAATATGTAAATCAGGGTTATTAGTTACAGCTCCGTACGATTGCACTCCCATTTTAATTCCGATATAGAATAGTAAAGCGATTACCGCTTTTTCTAAATGAACTAAATATTTAGTTAGAGAAGCAAGAACAAAATATAAACTACGGAGACCAAGAATCGCAAAAATCATCGCAGCGTAAACTAATAAAGGTTCTTGAGTTACAGCAATAACTGCAGGAACTGAGTCAAACGCAAAGGCAACATCAGAAGTTTCAATTGCCATTAAACATAAAAATGCAGGTGTTACGTAAGAAGCACTTTTACGTGTAACTAATGCTAATTTAGATGATAAATCTGTTTCTTGAGCAGGTAATTCACTATCTTTTACGATAAAATTCTCCCCATGTAATTTCTTATAAACTGGAAAAAACTTACCTGTAGCTTTTACAGACCAGTGATCGGTATAGTCTTCGATCTCTTGTTCATCACTAGATCCTGCACTTAACATTTTCCAACCTGACCAAAGGACAAAGGCAGCAAAAACAAAGCCAACCCATGGACTTGCTTGGAATAAACTCGCTCCAATAACTACGAAAATCGCACGGAAAACTAAAGCACCTAAAATTCCCCAATATAAAATTCGATGCTGTAAGTGAGAAGTTATACCAAATGAAGCAAAAATAGCAACGAATACCATTAAGTTATCAATTGAAAGACTCTTTTCTAAAACATAACCTGCAAGATACATATCTGCCCAAGTCTTATCAAAACGAAACCATAGGTAGAAGTAAAAAGCGAGTGCTAATAGAATCCAAAATACAGACCATATAGCTGCATCTTTAATTGAAATGTCTTTTGTTTTACGGTGTGCAACTAAATCCATATAAATAGAAAATAGAGTAACACCAAAGAAGATAATTACAGTTTCTAAAGGAAAGCCAAAGTGACTCATAGTGATAATTTATTAAGAATTGAAATATTTATGTTTCGACGGAATGAAATTTGAAAGTGTACCTATTGCCAATTTAAGGTTACTCTCTGAGTAGTAGTATCAAATAAGTAACTAAAGGCTAATTGTATAACTTTATTACTTTAAAGTTATAGGTAACTTTACACAAACGAGAGTAGATAAAGCTTTTTAAACTAGCAAAACCAAAAGGCAAGATAATTTATAAAAGCTTCACAAATTTAAGAGTAATTTTTACTTTTTGTATACTACTTTTAAGTAGTATACAAAAAAACAAATTTGCAATATACCCAAAATCGACAAATAACAATACCCCCCCCCTAATTTATTGATAATCAAGAGATTTTCATTTTCAATAAAAGTTAATAACCTAGTTAACCGTAAGGATATTAACTATCTTTCTATAAAGTGTGATCAGTAATATTCAATTTTTTTATAATTCGAGATCTAAATATAGGTACGAATATAACTAACTTTTTATATCA
>NZ_NRJF01000104.1 GCF_003585965.1 Psittacicella gerlachiana
GTTAAATCTCGTTTTTCATGTAAA
The DNA here is from genome assembly GCF_003585965.1 of Psittacicella gerlachiana. Lineage (GTDB taxonomy): Bacteria > Pseudomonadota > Gammaproteobacteria > Enterobacterales > Psittacicellaceae > Psittacicella > Psittacicella gerlachiana. Next base: position 25 of record NZ_NRJF01000104.1, read on the forward strand.
TCTTCTAATTTTTTTATTAAATCTTCAATATTTTTACAGTCTCTAACAATTGGACGCTTGCTCAATTGATCGTCTGCTAATAAACGCTGTGCTTGGTGCTTGATATCTAATTCAAGATAAATTACAAACCCAAAGTCTTTCATATACAGACCATTACGCATGCGTGTAAGAATCCCACCACCAGTAGAAATAACCGTGTTACTTATTAAAGTAGTTTGTAATAAGACCGCTGTCTCAAAAATTCTAAATTGACTCTCACCTTCTTTCGTAAAAATTTCATTTATAGGCTTTGAAAAAAGATATTCAATATTTGAATCTGTATCGACAAAGTCTAAATTTAAAGTTTGAGCTAACAATTGACCTACGGTAGTTTTTCCCGAAGCCATATGTCCGATTAAATAAATATTGCGCATTCCTACATTCCTTACTAAGAAAGTTTAATCTTCTTTGCTATCTTTTAAATGTGAAATATCAAGATTTCCTTCGTAAAGGTTAATTTGACGATTAATTGGTCGATCCATAGAAATAATCGTATCAGTTGATTGAATTTCTTCAATACTTTGAATTTTCTCAGTAAGAATACGATGTAAAGAGCTAATACTATCAACGATCACCTTAATAAAAATCGAGTACCTACCGGTTGTATAGTAAGCTTCGGTCACTTCATTTATTTCACGTAAACGATTAATTACTCCACGATAACTATGAGCTGAATTTAGCGTAATCCCAATAAAACACATAATTTCATAGCCTAACTTTTCTGAAACTATTTGGATTTTTGCTTTTTCAATTACTCCAGCACTACGCATTTTATCTAAACGTACGTGAATGGTTCCCACACTAATCCCATAAGCCTTAGCAATGGTACGGTAAGAAATATTTGGATCTCGTGATAATTGTAATAAGATGTATGCATCTAGATCATCGTACTTATATACTGCCATATTAAAGCATACCTTAGAAATTAGAAATAATAATTTAATTTAATGAATATAATACTTTACTTCCATATTATAATCTACTTTTTAGTTGTATATCTAAAGAAAGTAGATTTTTATTTAATTTATGTCTAAAAAAAGCTAACCTCGAGAGTTAGCTTTTATAGAATTAAATATTTTTTACGTTAATTAAATTGTAACAAGCTACAAAATGAGGTACGCCATTTCTTCCTTCGTCTTCTAACTTCGGAGGCGTAGTTGCACATTGCTCTGTAGCATATTTACAACGAGTTCTAAATACACACCCTGATGGTGGATTAATTGGCGATGGGAGATCTCCATCTAAAAACTCGATTTTCTTATTACGCTCCAAGTCAGGATCTGGAATAGGTACTGCTGACATTAAAGCTCGAGTATAAGGATGTTTAGTATTATCAAAAATTTCAGTTGAAGTAGATAATTCAAATACCGATCCTAAGTACATTACTAATACGCGATCTGATATATGACGCACAACTGATAAATCGTGAGCAATAAAAATTAAACTAATCCCATACTCTTTTTGTAAGTCTTTTAAGAGATTTACTACTTGAGCTTGAATCGAAACGTCTAAAGCTGATACCGGCTCATCACAAATAATAATTTTTGGACGGGTAATCAGAGCACGAGCGATCCCGATACGTTGAGCTTGTCCTCCAGAGAACTCGTGAGGATAACGGTTTATCATGTTAGGTAATAAACCAACTTTTTGCATAGTTGCCAATACTTCTTCACGAATTTGACTTTTGGTCATATGAGGGAAATGAATTTTTAATGGCTCTGCAATAAGTTCACCTACGGTAATACGTGGATTTAAAGATGCCGAAGGATCTTGGAAGATCATTTGGATATCTTTTTTATATTTACGGCGTTTACGTTGACTAATGCCAATTAATTCCTCACCGAGAAATTTAACACTTCCTTTTCCTTCAACTAAACCAACAATCGCACGGGATAAGGTTGATTTTCCACAACCTGACTCACCTACCACCCCAAGAGTTTCACCTACTTTGAGGTCAAAATTAACATTTTTTACCGCTTTTAAAGTGTTGTATTTATTGAAAAATAAACCACCAGAACGTTTAATCTTAAAATTTACATCAAGGTTACGCACACTTAAAAGCACTTGGTCTTTTTTAAGTTCATTACTCACAGCCTAACCCCTATTTATCATTTAAAGCTCTACCTGTGTGATCAACAATTGTTTGTTCATCACTAAAATAGTTTGCATGATTACCCGTTAATTTTTCTCCGGTTAACTCTTCATGTAGTTTTTGATAACGTTTTGTCATTTCGTCAACTGGAATATGACAAGCACGACGACGCTCATTAGCAAAAGGAGTTAAAGGAGCAAGATTATTACATTCAGCAATAGCATGCTCACAACGAGGCATAAATGGACAACCCTTTGGTAAGTTTAAAAGGTTAGGTGGATTTCCCGGAATTGATGAAAGTTTAATGTCTTCTTTATCAATACGTGGAATTGATTTTAATAAACCTTGAGTATAAGGGTGAGTTGGATTATAGAAAATGTCTTGCGTCGAACCATATTCCATAGTTCTTCCGCCATACATTACTAATACTTTTTCACAAAAGCCTGCTACTACCCCTAAATCATGTGTAATAAGAATTACTGAAGTTTTAAAGTCCTTTTGTAACTCACGGAGCAAGTTCATAATTTGAGCTTGCACGGTCACATCTAAAGCAGTTGTTGGCTCATCAGCAATAATTACTTTTGGTTTACAGAGAAGAGACATGGCAATTACCATACGTTGTCTCATCCCCCCTGAAAACTCATGCGGGAACATTTTTAAACGCTTCTCTGCTTCTGGAATTTTTACGGCATCAAGAATGTTTTTCGCTTCTTTTAAAGCCTCACGTTTAGACATGCCTTTATGAATAACCAGTACTTCAGCTAATTGATCGCCAATGGTTAAATAAGGGTTTAATGAAGTCATCGGATCTTGGAAGATCATTGAGATTTCATTACCACGAATACGATTTAATTTTTTATCTTCAAGACTTAAAAGATCTACTTCGCCAAAATTCGATTGATATAAAGCTTTACCATTCGTAAAACCGTTAGCAGCTAGTAAACCTATAAGAGAGAAAGAAGCTTGAGATTTTCCAGACCCAGACTCTCCTACAATCCCAAGAGTTTCACCTTCACGCAGTTGGAAATTTAATTTATTAACTGCAGTTACCACCCCATCATTGGTTTTGAAATTTACTTCTAAGTCCTGTACATCTAATAATAACTTAGACATTTCTTATATCCTTTAATCTTTTTTCCATTTGCTATGGAATTCTTATATCTTAATAAAAATCTATACTCACAACTAGCGATCTTTAGGGTCTAAAGCATCACGTAAACCATCACCGATAAAGGTGAAACAGAAAATAGTTGTGGATAAGAATAATGATGGGAAGAATAGTAACCATGGTGCTACTTGCATCACTGATGAACCATCAGCAATTAAAGATCCCCATGAAGCTAAAGGCTCTTGTACCCCTAAACCTAAGTATGATAATGCTGATTCTCCAGCAATTGCTCCAGGAATAGAGAAAGATAAGTAAATCACAATGGTTGACATTAAGTTAGGTACTATATGCTTTAACACGATTTTTGGATTACTTACCCCAATTACTCGAGCTGCATCTATGTACTCACGATTTTTTACCGCTATGGTTAAACTACGAATCATACGAGCTTTACCATACCAACCGGTAATAGACATAAGACCGATTAGAGTTACTAGAGAATTACCAAAGAATACTAAAGCCATGATAATTACAAAGAGTCCTGGTAATGAATCTAATACTTCAAGCGTACGCATCATTAAACTATCTACAAGACCACCAAAATATCCAGACACAGCTCCGTAGGTAACCCCGATAATAATTGAGAAAATCGCCGTTAAAAATCCGATGGTAAAAGAAATTCGCCCGCCGTAAGCAATACGAGCTAAAACATCACGTCCATTTTCATCTGTACCTAATAAGTGTAAAGATGAGGGACCCGTAGAAATATTATCCCAGTCAATATCTTCATAATTCCAATGAATAAAAAACGGGGCAAAAATTACAAAAAGAAGAATGGCTAATAAGACAATTGTCGAAGCTACCGCAGCTTTATTACGCATAAAACGTATTGCTGCATCTTGCCAATATGAACGAGAATCTATTTCCAATTCATTTGCCTTAGGCTCTTCTGCGTTTGGATTAAGAGTTTTAGTTGACATTAAAATTCTCCTAAGGTCTTAGAATTTAATACGAGGATCCACAATAGCCATGAGAATATCATTAACTATATTCGCAAGAACAATTAGTACTCCTGATAAAATTGTAATACTAAGAACTAAACCATAGTCACGGTTAGTAGCTCCTTGTACATATAATTGACCTAAGCCTGGAATACCGAAAATTTGCTCTACGATAATTGAACCGGTAATAAAACCAACAAAAGATAAAGTTAATACTTGTACCACAGGTACAGCTACCGCACGTAAAGTGTGGTGAATAATAATATATCTTGTACTTAAACCTTTTGCTCTTGCAGTTCTAATATAGTTATTGGTTAATACTTCGATCATGTTCCCACGGGTAATACGTGCTAAGAAAGTCATACTACCATATACATAAATAATAATTGGTAGAATCATATTCCTTAGAGCCCCACCATTCCATCCTCCTGATGGCAACCAACCCAGTTTAACTGCAAAAACATAAATTAACACTGGAGCTGCCACGATGGTTGGAATTACCGAACCTACAACTAATAAACTAATTACCGAATAATCGATCCAAGTATTTTGATAAAGAGCTGCAATAACTCCAACTGTAATCCCTAACACTAAAACAATTAAAAATGAAATTGAACCTAATTTTAAAGAGGCTCCAAACGATTGTCCTACCAGTTGGTTAACCGTAAAATCTTTATACTTAAATGAAGGTCCTAAATCACCATGTAATAAGTTATTTAAATAAATTAAAAATTGTTTCCAGATCGGCTCATTTAAATGATATTTCGCTTCAATGTTCGCAATAATCTCAGGTGGATATGCTCGCTCTGAAGTAAATGGGCTACCTGGTGCTAAACGCATTAAGAAGAACGTAATTGCTATCAAGATTAACAATGTCGGTATAGCTTCTAAAATACGACGAAAAATGTATTTATACATAAGGCCACACTTAAAAAATTATTTTAATCTTAAGTAGCTATTGCACTTTACTCTGTAAGTGTATAGTTAATTGCGATTAAAATAATTACATAGAAAACAAAAAGAAAACACTAAATCTAAGATAAAAACTTTTATCTTTAATTGTCTAATCAAGACTGATATATTTTGTGCATTTATTATCAAGAAAAAATAGCTTGATAAAAATGATGCTCTTAGATACTTTTTCTGATAAACAAAAGTAACAACACTTATTTATCGTACTATTATTTTATAATTATTTCAAGATCTTAAATCTTATTTTTATATGATCAGAGTAAAAAAATCCCTGATCTTATTTAATTATACTCTTAGACTAATCTCCTGAATCTCTCCTCTTTATTTCAAGTTATTTTTTCTCTTTATAAATGTTACTTGCTCTTATTAAAAAAGAGAGACCTTGCAGTCCCTCTTTCCTAAATTATTTTTTCTTTTTGCGATTACGCTTTTTGCTTGAGCCATGAGTAAAATTATTTTGCTCAAAACCAGCACTTAAAATACTTGAAAACATGTTTAAAGCATTATTAAATACTTCCGGATCTCTATCTCGATCCTTAGACATAAAGTGCATTTTCCCAGGTAACATTACCCTTGGTTCAAAGCTTAAACTATCAGTACTACGATCTAGATAAAAATATGGTGAGTAAAAGTCATGCCTAAACATTTTACTTGCCGTAAATTTAGCATCTCCTTTGGTAGTATTTACTTGATAAATTCCAAATAAATGTCCACCTAACTCAAAAGGATTATCATGAGCAATAATTCTTAACACATCCTTTTGACGTTCCATATCCGCAAATAAGAAAATACTTCCCGTTGTTTTAAAACCACGAGTTAATAAACTTACATGTTGGATAATTGCTTGTTGTAAATAAACCTCATGATCAGCAATAATTACTGCATGACTAAATACCGCACGTTCTAAAGCAATAGATTCAAAATCATGAACCACAAAACTAAATTCAGAAGCTAGAACTTCTAGATAAGCTTTAATTTCAGGATTATTTACCACAATTAAGCCACGAGATTTATTATTACGAGGTTGTAAAAGCAGACTTAAAGCAGCATTAAGAACTTTTGATTTAGTTAGATTTAAGTAGTTGAAATAAATTTCAACTTCTTTTTCCCCTAGAGCTGGGACATAACCATATTTACGCTCCGGAGGTAATTGCCCTTTATCCTTAATATAGTAATCAGGATTTGCAATATTTGGCAGAGCATAAGGAGTTAAAGGTAAATTAAAGGCTTCTAAGCTTACAATTTGCGTATGGTTTTGTAAACTTTGAATTTTATCTCTAATATAACTCACAAGACTATCTTTATGCTCTAGATATTCAGTAGCTTTAAATTCACTATATTCCGGAGCTTTAAAATCCTCACGTTTAAAATTAACCCCATAAGCATAACGCTCGCTTGTAGGTAAATCATAAATTAACTGAGAATTTGAAACTCTATATTCAAATGAATCTATAGTAATAAATAATTCTTCTGCCGTAGATTCAGGAGAGCTTACTAATACTACCGAAGATTTTCTCTTAATGAGCAGATGGCGAATAAAGTTTGCGTAATCAGCTGCCGTATCGTCACGATATAAATCATAACTATTTTCTACGACAATTAGATCTGGTGAAGTTTGCTGACAATACTTAGTGTACTCAGAAAAAGTCATTAAGTAGAGTTCAGTAACCCCTTGATATCTACAATTGCTCTTATAAAACTCTAAAGCCTGTTTAAAAGACTCAGGTAAGCTTTCAGGATCTTTTTCTTCTAACGCACGTAAATATTTAATCGTGCGGACTATTTCACGATCTACATCATTAACTAATAAATCATCTACAAGCGAAGAATCTTTTTCCGATAAACCTGCAATCGAATCTTTTTGATAGCTATCTTCTAAAACTTTTGAGAGAACCTTATTTCTAACCTTATTAACAACTTCAATTAAATTGTTATATGACTCTTTTTGGTTAATTAAGTTTAAGTTAACTTGAGAATAAGCATATAAAGAGTCAGAGTCAGCTTTAGGATCTACTTCATTAGCAAGAATTTTTACTGCTACCTTAGCATTAGTTTCTTTATTAAAAATATTCGAGAAAAGTTTTTCGTACAGAGGAATTAACTCTGCTTGAGAATCACTTACAATCCAGTAAGCAACTACATCACGCATTTTAGAAATTCTTTGTTCTCTGTTCGTAAAGAGATTAATTACACGATGAATGGCAATAGAAACATTAGTAATTAAATCCCCTGAATTTAAATTCAAATGGTAAGGAACAAAAGCACCTTCTGCCTGATAACTTGCATAAGGACGTTCAAAACTACTAAACGTACTAATTGGACTACGGAAATAATTACGATTAATTCCCGCTAATACCATTAAGTTTCCATTTAAATTCGGATAATAAGAAATTTCTCGGTTATTTAAACGTACCGTTAAAAACTTATCACTCGATAACTGACTATTCCAGTTACGTTGTTCTTGCAGATCAAAATAAGCCCCCGAAGTAATATCTGTATTCGATAAACTCGGCGTATAGTAAAAGTTTACATCTTGAGCAAGATTGTTTCTACGGACAATACGACGATCACGTAAGAAATCAACAATTACTTCTCTTTGTTTATCTACATTTGTATAGTTTTCAGGGTTAACTTTTCTTAACTCACCTTCCTCATCACTAGAAGCTCTACGCTCAACCGTATCTCCAGTACCAAAAATAATTAAAGAAGAGTGAGAATAATTAGGACTTTCAATAATACAAGCAAGATCTGAAAGCAGATTACGAGTTAACTCTACATCTTCTAAAATTACTGCGACCTCATTACGAGTACGATAGAAAGGAAGATCCTTAACCGCAACTACCGATAAGTAATTTTTGATCGTATTTAAATCAGGAACTTTAGTACAAATTTCCTCTAATTTAGCAATGGTTTGCTCACGATCATTAGCCACAACAAGAACTAAACGTTGTTGTAAAGCAAAAGATAAAGCCACTAAAAATTGCGAATTTATATCTTTTAACTTACTTAAATGTTTACTTGGCGTTAAGCGTAATTCAGAATACTGAGTATAGGTAAGTCCATTACCTGCAACAAAATTGCGAGAATCTTGTAAATACTTTAAAGGATCAAAAATAACCTTGTCATTATTGCCTCCTAATAAGCTTATTTCTAAGAAATAAGGAGGGAATAACTCAAACATTTTTACATTCGCCGTACGTACGACAAGGCTGGTAAAGTCTTCAAGATTAATTCTCTGCTCTTGACGGAACTGATCAGCCCAAAATAAGGTTTGTGGAGATAACGCACGTAAGAATGAAAGAAGATTACGACGACTTGCGTAATATTTTGGCTCATTATATAAATAGCCATTGAAAACATATACTAAACCTAAAGCCGCAGAAGTATACTTATAGACTTTTTCTCCTACCTCTATATCATTACCATCTTTATCGGTATCACAAACTATATGCGTGGTTTCATAAGAAGTAGAGTGCTCTGTAAAGTAGTCATATAAAGACTGTGCTTTAGCATGTAAAGTATACACAGATAAATCCGTGTGATTGGTAAATTGTTCATATGGCAGTAAGAAATGTAAATTTTCTTTAGCTGCTATATTTTTTAATTGTTGAGTTAATTCTGGAGCTATGCTTTGATCATTGATTTTAACGTCTCTACCTGCATTTTTTTCAAGAATCTGTTTAGTTACATTTAAATATTCTTGTAATGCATTTACACGTTTAGACGCTAAAGACTCAAATTTTTCTAAAAATTCTGGTAACTCATCTAAAGTTAATACTAATACTCCGAGACCAGCACTATCTAACTGCTCTACACTGGTATAAACTTTAAATTTATTTGTTAGTTTTGAGTTTATGCATAGTTGAGCTAATTTAGTTGTCATTGCAACTACATTTTTTTTCTCAACTTCATTATCAACTAAAAATAATGATAGTAAATCACTCTCTAAGTTAACAACCCCCAATGGGTTTTGCACTTGATTTTTTAGTGCAAGCATTGCCACAAAGTAACGATCTATATCATTATCAAATTGAACAGCATAAGCATAACCGGTTAAGTAAAGATCATTTAGCACTAGTAACTTTAAAAGTACTTGTTCACTTGAGTTACTAAACTCTTCACTTAGGTATTTTACGGTCTTTGCAAAGTTAGCACCATTTTTTCCCAACCATAATTCTCTTTTTTCCGAAGTCATGGTATAGAAATAATTGATTAAGTTAATAGGAAAAATAAACTTCAAATTGTAAAATATTTTTTCAAAATTTTACAGAGTTTACCCCGAAATCTCAAGATAAAGTTTTCCGTAAGAAAATATCTTCCTTTCAAGCTCTTACCCTGAGAGTTTTGCTGTCTTATATTATACCCCGTTTTTGCCTAAATCTCTATATTTCCTTAAAAGCAACTGAGGTTATTGACCTTGATAAAATTTCCATAACCTAGCTGCATAAGTTGGAGCTAGATCTTTTAAATATTGTCCCTGAGCAAACTCTTGAGCAAATTTGAGAATAAAATCTTGATAGTCTTGTTCACTACCTAATGTTCCTACATCTTGTCCTAAAATTTTTGCTGCTAAAATAGGATCAATAATTGGTAAAGACATGTAATTACCTTTAGCAGCTAGCACTTGAGCAAAGTAAGCATTGATGCCAACAATTCGTGGTACAGTAAACTGACTCATGGTCGTTACCTTAGTTAAGGAACCATCATCATTTATTTGCGGAGCTTGAGCATTTACCTGAGGAGCATTAAACTCAGATTGTTTCACATTTAAACTTTTATCCGCTTGTAAATTTATACTTTTACCAGCATTAATATTTGAGTTTTGAATATTAACATTTGCTCCTGAAACCGAAACTTTTCCAGCTTGAATCTGTCCCCCACTAATCACTACATCGCCACTGTCATTACTAATAGTGATGTTGTCTCCTGCAATAACTGAATCACCAGAGCTAATTGTAGCTTTAGCTTTTGGTGCTTCTACGGGTAAAATTACATCTAGATAGACATTAAGAGAATTAGCAATTAGCGCAAGTTGAGTTTCACTGGTATTGGTTAATAAAATTGTTAAATCAGATTGATTGGTTACCCCTTGATAATCTACCAAAGTTATAGCTATGGTTTTACCAGGTTTTAACCAAAGTTGATCTTGCTGTACTTCTAAAGCTTCTAGTTTATTTTGGGTAAATAAAGCTTGCTGTGATGTAGTAATAAATAGACTAGTTACTTTACCTTGTGTAGCTTCCTGAGCCTGATAATCACTTAGAATAAAAGCATACTTGGCTTCAGGAGCATAAGCTAAATACTTTTGATAATAGTCAAGAACAAAATTTTTAACTTCTTGTTTAGTTCCTTGGTTTAACCAAGAGTATAATGCTTGATTTACTTGATTACTAACAATAAAATTCGCTCCTAAATTAGGATCTAACCCTGAAAGTAAAGGAAGAGCAATATAATCTTTAGTCGCTATCCCTAGATGACAACTTGGAACTAATACTACCTCTCGGCTATAGGTTTTTGCTTCAGAACAAGTTTGTTGCTTCTCACTATTTGCAAATGTAGAAGAGATTAAAGACAGAGCCACTAAACTTAAAATAATTTTTCTTAACATCATTTCTTTTAATTACCTAAATCTAAAGCTTGTAAATAAAGTTTTGCCTTTTCACTAGCAGTACGTCCTCTCGGCGTACGAATAATAAATCCTTGCTGAATTAAGTAAGGTTCAACCACATCTTCAAGTGTTAATCTATCTTCTCCGATTGATGAAGCTAAGGCTTCAATTCCTGCAGTTCCATTAAATTGATTGATTAAGGCATCGAGTAAACGATAATCTAAGCGATCTAAACCACAGGCATCTATATTTAACTTATCGAGCGTAAGGCAAGTTATTTCTTGATCAATAATCCCGTTATTTAAGACTTCAGCAAAATCTCTTACTCTTCTTAACAAACGATTAGCAATACGAGGCGTTCCTCGTGCTCGTTTGGCAATCTCAAGAGCTGAGATAGCATCTATTTCGATATTTAATTTACGAGCTGAGTTAATCACAATTTGTGCTAACTCTTGGGCATGATAGAAGGTTAAGTTATAGTGATTACCAAAACGTGCATATAGAGGACCTGTTAGACTTCCGGCTCTTGTGGTCGCACCCACTAAAGTAAAAGGCGAAAGAGGTAAACGCATAGTGTTTGCCCCCGCTCCTTCCCCAATTAAAATATCTATTTCATAATCTTCCATCGCACTATAGAGAACTTCTTCAACCTTTGCCGGTAAACGATGAATTTCATCAATAAACAAAATATCATTAGGTTGTAAACCATTTAAAATTGCTGCTAAGTCTACAGCCTTTTCTAATACCGGTCCTGTAGTAGTAACTATATTAACTCCCATCTCATTGGCTATAATATTGGCAAGAGTTGTTTTCCCTAACCCAGGAGGTCCAAAAATTAAAGTATGATCTAAAGGCTCACCTCTTCTTTTAGCAGCACTAATACTTACAGATAAAAGCTCAACTATAGGTTCTTGCCCGATATAATTTTCTAATAAAGTAGGGCGCAAAGCTCGATCAGGTTGCTTTTCTCCCAAAGCTTCTTGAGCAGAAACTAAACGATTATTATCTTGCATACTTATTTACCTTTATAAAAATCAAGACAAGCTTTAATTAACTGTTCTAAACTTAATTCAGGTCGATATACTTTTTCCAATAGTTGCTGGGCTTGTAAATCTTTGAGTCCTAGGTTAGTTAATGCTTGTAATGCTGAATAGCGAATAGGGTCTTGACTCATATTAACCTCAGCACTAAATTCAAGTTCATTAAAATCAAAGGTAGAGGTAACTTCTTCCTCTACAGTTTCAAGCTTAATTGGTGCTGGACTAGTTTCTTGAGTATTTAACTGCTCATAGGCTTTATTTAACATTTTCATCTGTTGCTTGCCTAAAGCTAAAGCTTCTTGAATTCCTTCAATTCTATTATTTAATTCAACAATCATGCGCTCAGCCGTTGCCTTACCTATGCCAGGCACAGCAGCTAAAGATTTTTGATCTTTATTGGTAATAATATTTAAAAGGCTAACAAAATCATACATCCCTAACACCGCTAAAGCGATCTTTGGTCCGACCTTATTTAGTTTAATTAACTCTTGGAAAATCTTCTTCTCAATAGCATGAGCAAAACCAAACAACTGATGGGCATCTTCGAGTACTCTTTGATAGACAAATAAAAATACCTTATTCCCTACAGCAGGTAATCTTTGAAAAGTAGTTAAAGGAACAGTTACCTCAAAACCTATTCCTTGACAATCTATAAGAATGGTATTGGTTGATTTATCTAATAAAATTCCGTGTAAACTGCCATACATATTTTATCCCCCCTGTTGACTAAGTAACTCTCTAATTACGGCAAATGCTTGTTTGAGATTTTTTACATGATGCACTTCCATATTAGGAATTTGAATATTAATTTTATTACTTGCGGGAATAATTGCGGTATTAAATCCATGTTTAGCGGCTTCGGCAAGGCGTTCTTGTCCCATAGCTACCGGACGTAACTCTCCACTCAAACCTAATTCCCCCAAGACAATTAACCCTCGAGGTAAAACTTTATTTAAAGAAGAACTCAAGATAGCTAAAACTACGGCTAGATCAGCAGAAGTTTCTTGGACTTTAATTCCTCCCACCACGTTTACATAGACCTCATGATTGTACATTTGCATGCTTCCATGTTTTGCCATAATCGCAAGAAGCATTTGTAAACGATTATTATCAAAACCATTAGAGATGCGACGTGAAGACTCTTTGTTAGAGTTATCTACTAAAGATTGAATCTCTACAATTAAAGGACGCGAGCCCTCCCAAAGCACCACTATTGCCGAACCTGGAGCTGGTTCATCGGTGCGAGAGAGAAAAATTGCAGATGGATTTTTGACTTCGTGTAAACCAAGAGAATCCATCATAAATACGCCTATCTCATTTACAGCTCCAAAACGATTTTTGGTTGAACGAATAATTCTAAACCTTGAGTCTTCGGCAGTTTCAATCATTAAAGAACAGTCAATAACATGCTCTAAAACCTTAGGTCCAGCTAAAGCTCCTTCTTTGGTAACATGACCAACCATGATTACTGAAGTATGAGTTTGTTTTGCATATCTCGTTAAAGCTGCTGCGCTTTCACGAACTTGAGATACCGAACCGGGACTCGAGCTTATCCCATCTAAAGACATTACTTGAATTGAGTCTATAATCAGAATATTTGGTCTTTCTTCTTCACAAATTTGTACGATGCGATCAACCGAAGTTTCCGAGAGCATTAAAAGATTATGATCTTTTAAAGGCATGCCAACACGTTCAGCTCGCATCTTTACTTGCTCTAAAGACTCTTCACCAGTTACATAGAGAATTTTATTGTTTTCACTTAACTTAGTAACTATTTGCAGTAAAATTGTAGATTTACCTGCACCAGGATGTCCGCCGACAAGAATTGCTGAACCAGGAACTATACCTCCTCCCAGCACCCGATCAAATTCACTAAATCCGGTTTTAGTGCGTTCGATCTTTTGTACTTCAATTTGACTAATTCTTTTGATACCTTCATCAAAAAAACCAGCATAACCACTACGCTTCTCTTCTTTCCCCGCTTGTTGTGCTTCCACGGCCGAACGAGGTTTAACTTGTTTAGTTACTTGAGCTCCGGTAGTCAAAGGAGCTTCAACCTTAAACTCTTGTAAGGTATTGTATTCTCCACAAGCTCGGCAACGTCCTTCCCATTTAGGATAATCAAAGCCACAGTTAGTACAAACATATACTACTTTGCTCTTTTTGGTAGCCATTTCTTTTCCTTTGCTTCCTTTAAGTTGTAAAGGGATTATTAGTTATAAGGGGAGTTATAAAAATAGGAGCTAAATTAGCCCCTGTTTTTCTTAGGTTTAGTTGTAAATAAAGGTTCTAAATTACGACCAAATCTTTCTAAATATAAATGACGTAAAAATAGAATTGCTGTCGTTAATGTCGGGGATTCTAGTAGTCTTCTAATCACCAGATCATGAACATTAGAGGTAATCGATAACTTATATTCAAGTTTACTGATAATCATTTTTACTTCTTTAATAATTTGATCATAATTCATGGCTGTCCGAATTTCTGGACTTTTACTTCCCATGAGACGATCTAAAATAAAAGTTAAAGTTTTTAAAACCTCAACTAGCTCCAGTGCCATTTCTTTGGTATAGCTAAGAGGAGCAAAATGAGTATAAATAAAATGTTTAAACAGAAACTCTTGAATCTTTAAAGCTCGATCACGAATGTCGTAAATGGTAAAATCCAATCTTTGCTCTACTTCTTTTTTAAAGTCTAAAGCATCAAAATCTTGAGTTGGATTATACAAGTGTAAAAAATTTAAAATATGTAAATGCTCAGGCTCAGGCGTAAATTTTACGGCAAAATCTAGATTAAGCATGAGATTTATATAGTTTTCATAAAAGTTACCTTGACGACTACTAATATGGACTAAGTAGTAAGAAAACTTTTTACCTCGAGCAAAAGCACTATCATAATAACGACTTTTATAATTATACGTAGAGTGCGTAACTGATTGACGTTCTTTTAGAGTGTAACTCTTAAACTCTTTCGCAATAAAGGTGTCTGATAAAAACTCTTGCCAGCCCTCGCTCTCATAACTTGGTCGCATTTCCGTATTTATGGGCACAAGATAATCATACTTACTTGGAGTTTCTTGAAAGTTATTGGCAATCGAGTTTTCAAATAAAGTAAAGCCACTATTATTATTGATGGAGTTAAACAGATCTTGTTTTCCTAACATTTCAAAAGAATAATGACGTAACTCTATAGGCGTTGAATCTGCAAAGTCATTGGCTTCATCAACGGTAAAACTATTATCCAAAATATTAGCTTCAAAACGTAGTAAAGGCTTGATCTCTAAAATCTTATTGCCTTTATCAATAATCGGAAATCTTGGGGCTAAAAGCGTCGTTAAAAAAGGTAGATCATATGCTTCAAAGTACAAAAGCTTATGCAGATCTAAACGACTGGTAATCGGTACACTAAATTCATCGACGAGCTGAGGGACTTTATTAATATCTTGATAATCAAATTTCAGAACTTTAACAATTCTTTTTTCGATATCCTTGTCTTCAAAGACTTGCACCATTAAACCATTACGAAGCAACACACAGTCTGGAGTATCATAAATAATGTATGTATAAGTGGTTTGCTTTGCGTGCTCACGTTCAAGCATTACCCTTTCAAACATATGATTATCAAAAGGGGTTCGCATTTGCTGATTCGATAAGCGGAATAGAGGCGTCTCTGGATTTTCTACATTAAATAAAAAGGTAGAAAAAATTTGATCGATGGCAAATTTTGTCATATGTTTTTAAAAAATCCATTTGCTATAGTTATTATTTTTCAAACCTCTATTTTATCACATAACCACGTAAAAAAGACCAATACCTCGGTACTGGTCTTAAAGGTTATTTTTGATTAAATTGTTTATTTAAAGTTTCTTGTGTAAGCTTATCCGCCATAGCTAAAGCTTGAGCTTCTTGTTCTTTACTGCTTTGCTCTTGCTCAACTCGAGCTATCTCATCTGCAGTATCATGCCAAAATACATCCTGTTCAACTTGTTTAGTCATTTGTACTTCTTGGCTAGTTAAGAAGTCCACTAAAACATCATCTTCGGTTTTAGGGATTTTTGCAAGTTCAGCATCGACTAAAGCTTCAGTTTTCTCTTTATCTACTTGAGCTTGAATAGCTAAATCTTTTTGGACTTGCTCAGGGTTAAGTTCAGGAACGGGAACTTGAGTTTCTACCTCCTCAGGTACTTCTTCTCTTACGAGATTAGAAGCTGATGTAGTTTCAAACCCTAAATTTTCTTGTCCTAAACGGTGAGCAATAATTTTTTCTACTTGCTCGCTATTAGCTCCGCTTTCAATATCGGCAATAGAGTTTTGTGCCGCTTGAGAAATATAAGCATTGGTTTGAATTTCATGTTGGGCTTGAGCTTGAGCAATTTGCTCTTTTTTACTTGTTTGAGCCGTTAATTGTTCACTCGCAACCACACTTTCATGATCTAACCTTACCGCAGAGGCTACTAATTTATCCTCAATTTCCTGATCAGCTTTTTTCTCGGTAGCTAAAACTTCTTCTACTTGCTCTTTACGAGCTTGAGCTTCAGCTTTAGCTACAGTTTTTGCCATAACTTCATTGTCGAGAACCTTAGCTGTAGCTACAGCATTAGCCACCTCTGAAGTATTTTTAGCAATAGACTCACTACTTGTTTGTTTTTTATCTTTAACTTTTTCAAATAGTTTCTGATCAATTTTGGTTAATTGATAAATTAAAGCTAACTCACGACGATAATTAATTAAAGCTACCGCAATCCCTACAATTTTTTCATTAAGATAAAAGTTTAAATTAAAGCTTTCATCTTTATCTTCATGTTGGTTTGCTACTTCATTAGCTTCGGCTATAAATTTACCCACCGTAACTCTTAATTCATCATCACCATAAGCATAAAGATTAGAATAGATTAAGGCAAGACGTTCAAAGAGAGTTATAGTCTGAGCATCTATTTCCTCTAACTTATTTCCTTCCATAGCTTCAATTAACAATTGATTAATTAAGCTTAAGTTCGACAAAATATAATCATTTAAAGCCATGAGTTTAATTGATGGCGTAATGTATAAACGATAAATTTTTGGTTCACTAACAATACTTGAAACTACGCTTTGTAAAGAAATATGAGAGTTTTGAGCGATTAAAAAACGTTTATTTAAATCAAAAGCACTAATTGGGTGTTTTAAAAGCACGCCCACGAGAGATAAAAGTAAACGTTTATTATAGTCATAAACCTGACGAACATTTTTACCTAGATTTAAATATTTCCATTCCGGTAAAACATAGCTCATCACAAGATAACATAAAGCCGCCCCTAAAGTATTCGCAAGAATCCGTTCAAAAACTACCATCGGCGTTAACTCTAACCCTGCAGTACGGAAAGTACAGAAAACAGCCATGGTTAAGAAGAAAGTAGAGTAACCATAATTTAAGACTTTAGTTACTTGGAATAAAGTTAAGGTCGTAATTCCAGCAATACATAATTCCACCGGCATAGTATCTACTGGGAAAGCTAAACAAGCTCCAGCTAAGGCTCCAAAAATCGAACCATATACCCTATGTTTAACCCGTGTTTTGGTTAAAGAATACCGAGGTTGAATTACAAGAACCCCTGCCATCATAAACCAAAAAGCAAATTGTAAACTTAAGAAATAAAAGACAAACCCTGACATTAATAACAGCATACATACTCGAATAGCATGACGCATAATTGGTGATTTTAAACTAAAATCATTTAATGCTGTTTGGAGTTTTAATTTAAAGCTTACTTTTGCGTGGTGTTCTGGAGTAAACTGTTGTACATTTTGTTTAAAACTTTCTTCGTTATTAATATTTTGTAACAACCAGTATACTTTTTTTAGTTTGGTTAAGAGTAACTGTAGACTATCAACGTGATAGTAATGCAAAGCTCTTTGCTTATTAATTGAGGCTTCTAAACGTTCAATCGATACAAGAATACGCTTATCTAAAGCTACCATACGCTCACTAGTTAAATCATAAGAAAACTGTGAAGCAGCTGTCGCATAGAGCATTAAAATCCGTTGAATACGGAACATTATATCGCTATCTTGTAAACGATCTTTAAGAGGTTGATAATCTTGTAAATTAAAATCTAAGGTTTTAAAGATATTATCGGCAGTTAAGTAATAACGCATCATATCACTGGTAGTTTTACGTTTACCAAATGATTTTATGCGAATAATTAATGAAGCCTTAGTTAACTCAAACTGTTCAATTAAATGATTACGAGCTTTTTCATAATGCTTATTGTAATAGTTATTAGCAATCAGCTCGCCCCCATTTTCCTTATCTGGAGAGGTAAATTCACGACGGTAAGTTTCATCATCAGGATCAAAAAAGCTTCCTTTTATTGATAAAAAGTCGCTCAGAGCATTATATAAATCTGAAACATTGTTCTTAATCCCACGATTTGGAAAGAGCACGTGAATTAAAAGTGAAATTCCCGTGTAGAACATGGCTGCTACAAGCATATAGAGTAGATGCTCAACTGCCATGGTAAAATCTGTAGCATGAAAACATAGGAACATGCTATAACAAATTATTAATACCCCACCAAAGCCAACGGTTTTTAAACTTTTACTAAAAGCTCCAGACATTACAAAAACAAAGGCCGTAATAATACTTGATATCCATAACAAAATAAAATTATGGAAAGTATATAGCACTATAGTTTCGGCAATCAGAAAGATAATAAAAATTAGAAAAGCATTTTTTACCTTACCGGAAAATTTATTATCTACATCTACTACTCCCCCTGCAATTAACCCTAAACACATAGGTAAATAAAGAGGGAAGAGATCTAGAGATCCAAGAAAAATTAAAACCAAACTCGCAGAGATAAATGTAGGTAAAATATTTACCCACTGATACTTAATAATAGATTTAAATTTCGTAGACATAAAGTCAAAGTAAGAGTTCTAAATTAAAAAAATTTCCTTGTATATTTTACTCCTATCCTCAAACTTTTGCACAGTAAAAAAGCGAACTCATTTATTTTAGAGTTCGCTTAGTAGTAATAATTTTTATTTAAAAATTAATTCATGCCATATTTAGCTTTTAATTGTGCTAAAAAGCCACTTTCTTGAGCTGTTGCTAAAGCTTGGTTAATTGCTTCTAAGAGTTCTTTATTTTGTTTATGTACCGCAATTGCAGGTCCAGTTAAACCAAAAATAGGATCAGTTAAAGGCTCACCAACGGTAGTAAAATCTTGATTACTATTAATAATTGGTTTTGCTACTTCTTCGCTTAGTAAGTAAGCATCAATTCTTTTAGCTCTTAAATCTAAATAAGCTAAATCATTAGTTTGATATTTAACTACTTTGTACTTGGTTTTGGTATCTAAGTATACAGCTTGCGAAGTTCCCGCTTGAGTTCCTACATTTTTTAACTCAGAAACATCGTTAAAATTATTTGCTTTTAACACTAAATAAACATTTTTCTCTTTTGGTAAATATTCATTAGAAAAAGCTGCTACTTTTAATCTAGCCTCTGTTGGATGCACCCCAGCAATTACCATATCAATCTTTTTAAAGTTTAAATTAGAGAATAAACCATCAAAAGCTTGATTTTCTACTTTACAGGTAATCCCAATTTGTTCACAAACATAATTAATTAAATCTATATCAAAACCTACCACTTCACCTTTGTCACTGAGGTACTCATATGGAGCATAAGTTGCTTCCGTTCCCACAATATAGGTTTTACTTTTATCTAAAGCTAAAGCCGAACCACTAAAAGCTAAACCTAAAGCACAAAAAGTTAAAGCACAAAGTTTATTTCCAAAAAGCTTTTTCATAATTTCTATCCTTAAAAAATTTGTTGATAAATCGTAATATTTTATAAAAAACTCAAGACCAAAAAGAAAGAAAATGCACTTAACTTGAGTTTTTGAAATGAAAATAGTTAAGTAAACACGATTAAATTGCGTATTTTAACCAGTGTTTTTCAATAAATCTTAAAATGAGGGTTAAGATCATACTTATTACTAAGTAAACTATACCCGCAGCTACGAAAGCAGTGATGGCATCATAGGTTTCACCATAGTAATTTTTAGCATAACCAAAGATATCGGTAACGGTAATCATACTCACCAATGAAGTACCTTTGAACAATAAGATTACTTCATTAGAATAAGTAGGTAATACTCTTCTTAAAGCATAAGGGAAGAGTAATTTGTAAGTTTGGAATTTAGATAACCCCATAGAACGACAAACTTCCCACTGCCCTTTATCGATATTTTTAATTGCCCCATTAAAAATAATCGTGGTATAAGCCCCTGAGTTCATGCCACAAGTCAGAATCGCAACAAACCAAGTATTGCTAAATAACTCTAAGATCCAAGTTCCTTGTAAAGAAGTAAATTGGGTTGGGCTATAGTAAAAAATAAAATACTGGAATAATAGAGGAGTTCCAGAGAAAATTAAAACATAAAGATCTACAACTTTACCAAAAGGTTTAGGAGCAATAAATTTTACAGTTGTACAAAAACTCGCAATAATAAAAGCTAAAACTAAACCACCAAAAGTAATGTAGAGAGTTGTAGGGATACCTTGTACGATTACGGACAAAGCATCTAGGTAATCTTGTAACATTATTAAGTCCTAGTTATTAGCCGTTATTAAGTAAGAATTAAAGTGACGATCTAAACGCTTGATAATTAGATTTGACACTACTGAAATAATTAAGTAAAGAATAGCCGCTATGATGTACCAAGTAAACGGTTGGTGAGTAACTTTAATTACTGAGCTCGTAGTAAAGATGATTTCGCTAATTCCAATCGTAGATACTAATGAAGAATCTTTTAATAAAGATAACCATTGATTAGTTAAACCAGGAATCGCTTGACGCCACATTTGTGGCAAAATGATGTCAAAGAAAATTTTAACTTTACCAATTCCTAAAGCTCGAGCAGCCAACCATTGCCCTTGAGGTATCGACTCTATAGCTCCACGTAAAGTTTGGGAAGCATAAGAAGCAAAAACAAGAGCTAAGGCTATAATCCCTGCGGTAAAAGCACTTAAATTTATATCAAAATTACTTAATAACTGACTTCCACCATAATAAACTAGGAAAACCATAACAATTTCTGGTAAGCCTCGAAGCATCATTAAAAATACTTCAAAAGGTGCAGAAATTAATTTAAAAGGAGTTTTTTGAAAGCCAAGAAAAATTATTGCAAGGAGCATCCCTAAAAGCATTGAGAGTACGGAAACAATAATAGTCCACATAGCTCCTTTTAACACTATTTCTAAGAGCGTGAAGTTAATTTGATCCATAACTTCCTCCTACTTAGAATAGGTTAGATATTCTTGGAACTCTGAAGTTTGCGGGTGATTAAACATTTGCTCAGCTTCACCATGTTCAATTAATCTCCCACCTTCAAAGTAGTAAACTTTATCTGCAACCTGACGAGCAAAGCCTACATCGTGGGTGACAATAATCTGTGTTACCCCAGTTGAAGCTAAGTCTTTAATAATTTTTGCAACTTGTCCGGTAATATTTGGATCAAGAGCAGCCGTTGGCTCATCATAAAGTAGCACTTCTGGTTGCATCATTAAAGCACGACAGATTGCCACTCTTTGCTGTTGTCCACCCGATAATTGTAGAGGGTACTTATCCGCATGTTCAACAATTTGCAGGATCTCTAATAATTTTAATGCCTGCTCTTTTGCTTGTTCTTTGCTCAGTAGTTTTAAAGTAACTGGAGCATAGGTTAAGTTCTCTAATACCGTTTTATGTGGCCATAAGTTGTAATTTTGAAATACCATGCCAACTTTACGACGTAAAAGTTGTGCTTGTTTGTCTGAAACTTTTTTACTAAAATCAATTACTTGATTATCAATATTTAAGGTTCCACTCGAAGGAATCTCTAAAAGATTTAAAGTTCTAATGAAAGTAGATTTTCCTGCTCCTGATTTACCAAGTAAAACAGAAACCTTACCTTGTTCTAAAGTACAATTTACATCAAATAAAGCTTGAGTTTTCCCGTAGAACAGGTTTAAATTTTTAATTTCAATATTTTGCATTTTCTTTTCTCTTTTTGGTTGATAGTTTAAATTTTACAAGATTAAATTTTGCATTGCAACTTACCAAAAATTGCACCTTTTTTGCAACTTTTTCCAATTTATTTGCAACTTTTTCAAAAGCGAAAAAACATTTTAAGCAAAATCCTCTATTTTTCATATACATAAATTAAGAGGCGAAATTTATTTCTACAAAAATTGCAAAATCAACCAAAATTACTTTTTCCTTAAATTATTGATAAATAATAAAAGATATTTATATTAATTTTTTCGTTTTCTGAGTTTTTCTTAATAAAAATTCGCTTCTCTCAAATTAAAGCTAGAGCCAGCTTAGCTCTATCCCAGCCAAAAATTTATTAGCTCCAATTATTTTAATTTTCAAATCCTAAGATTTCCAACCGCTCCTAAAATCTTTACATCTCTGATGCAAAAGATTAAGCAGTATACAAGGTTTTATGCTTTTTCCCTACTTCCTCTCGAGCCAGTTTAGGAATTAAGTAACCTGAGGTCTTAGTTTGCAATTGGGCATAGAGCTCTAAAGCTTGCACATCATCAAGATAAAAATGTGTCGATCCTTTTACTTTATCTAACAAATGTAAATAATAAGGTAAAATTCCCGCCTGAAATAGTTTTCTCGATAGCTCTTCTAAAACTTCAACTGAATCATTTATCCCTTTAAGTAATACCGACTGATTTAATACCAAGACTCCTACTTTAGTTAAATTTTGTACCTTCTCTTGTAATAAAGTACTTATTTCTTGTGGATGGTTTATATGACTTACCCAAATTAATTTAATTCCGTAGGAAGCTAAAGCTTGACACATCTCGATAAATTGTGCGGTAATTCTTTGTGGTAAAACTATAGGCAAGCGCGAATGAATTCTAATTCTGTCAATCTTAGTCGTACAAGTTTGATTACGTTCAAGTACTTGATTAAACAACCAAACAAATTCTTTATCAGTCATCATTAAAGGATCACCACCAGAAAGAATGAGTTCAGAAATATGTTGTTGATAAGCATAGTTTAAAGCTTCTACCCATTCTTGCTTACTTGCTCCCAATTGCTCATAGGGAAAGTTACGACGAAAACAATAGCGACAATTTACTGCACATCCCCCTTTAGGTAAAAAGAGCAAACGATCTTGATACTTGTGAACAATATTAGCAACGGGGATAAAGTTATCTTGTTCGTCTAAAGGTTGTAAGACAAAATCTTGACGTTCAGTTAGCTCTTCACTAAAAGGTAATACTTGTAAAAGTAAAGGATCATTAATATCTCTTGGTTTCATGAGATCAGCAAAAAACTGAGGCACTAACATAGGGAAAGAACTTTTTAATAAAGGTTTTCCTGCAATCTCACTTTTGACTTGAGGATCTAACTCGAGATATTCTAGTAATTCACTTGGATTCTTAAAAGCTTTAGCTAACTCTCGTTTCCAACTATTATCGATTTTTTCTAAATCTAAACTTATCATAATTACATGAGAAAAAGCGTAACCCTAAGTTACGCTTTAATAATCTTTATCTATTTGCAGGTAAAACAAAACCGATTCTTTCTTTAAATTTATTTAAAGTTAGTTTCGCACGTGAGCTTGCTTTAGCAGCTCCTTCTGCAATAATCTTATTCAGAAGTTCTTCATTTTCACGATAGTGATAAAATTTCGTTTGTAAGTCTTCTAAAAGTTTGCAAACTTCTTCAGCAACATATTTTTTAAAGTTACCGTACATAGAATCTTTAAATTCTGCTTCTAATTGAGCAACAGATTTACCTGAAATTGCAGAAGCTATATCGAGAAGATTTGAAATCCCTGCTTTATTTTCTAAGTCATAAACTACACGAGGTGGTTCATCACCATCGGTAATTGCTGATTTAATTTTTTTAGTTACTTTTTTCAGATCTTCTAATAGATAAATTACATTATTAGGATTGTCATCTGATTTTGACATCTTTTTCGTAGGGTCTTGTAATGACATTACCCTAGCACCCTCAGGAGCGATAAATGGATTAGGAATTTTAAAAGTATCCTTACCGTAGATTTTATTTACACGCTCAGCAATATCTCTAGTTAACTCTAGGTGTTGCTTTTGGTCAGCTCCCACAGGAACTAAATCTGTTTGATATAAAAGAATATCGGCTGCCATAAGTACAGGATAATCAAATAATCCTGCGGTTACATTTTGTTCATAACGTGCAGACTTATCTTTAAATTGGGTCATACGCCCTAATTCACCAAAATAAGTATAACAATTTAATAACCAGCCTAACTCTGCATGCTCAGGAACATGACTTTGAATAAAAATTGTACTTTTGGTTGGATCAATTCCCGCTGCTAAATATAAAGCCACCATGTCTAAACTAGCTTTATGTAAAGCTTGTGGATCTTGACGCACAGTAATCGCATGTAAATCTACCACACAGTAAAAACACTCATACTCATCTTGCATTTTTACCCAATTACGTAAAGATCCTAAATAGTTACCTAAACTTAAAGAACCAGAAGGTTGAATCCCACTCAGAATAACTGGTTTACTCATAAATTCCCTTACTTATTTAAAATTTGTTTTGTGATCCGCCATAAAAATATGGCTAGTCCTGTACTTAAAAATCCTAGAATTAAGTGGATTGAAGCAACAAGGATTCCTTGTCCCCAATTCCCTTGTGCAATTTTTTGTACTACTTCTGCACTATAAGAAGAAAAAGTAGTTAAACTTCCTAAAAATCCAGTTACGATTAGCTGTTGTAACTCTACACTTAGGCGTATATCTCTTACCATAGAGAGCATTAAGCCTATAATAAAGCACCCTAAAACATTTGCAACTAAGGTTCCGAGATTAAATAACTCACTAGCTGGATTTAACCATAGACTTAGATAGGCACGAAGCCAAGCACCACAAACCGCTCCCCCAGCAATACTTAAAAGAATTTTAATATCCATAAGCTTCTACTTTAAGGTTGCTTTCTCAAGCTCTCTTCTCAATTCAATTAAAGCACTTTGAGCATCAGGAAGCACACCGAACCAATAGTAATGAGACAAAGCAGCTTGTTTTACTAACATTCCTAAACCATTTGCAAAGTATTTAACCTCACCTAATTGCTCGACAAATTCAAGAAACGGAGTTTTACCCTTGGCAGTATACTGCATATCATAAAACTTAGTTTGTGGATTACTAATCCTTGCCGTACGTAAGTTTACTCCCGCATCACCTTGTTTATAAGCAACAGCATTAACTACGAGATCATATTCGTTAAAATCATATTCATTAACGGCATGCACTTGTCCATACTTACTAAATTTTTGGGCAACTTCTTGAGCACGAGAACGAGTACGATTAAAAATATCGATTTTTGCACCTTCTTTTAAAAGATGGAATAAAACTCCAGTAACTGCTCCTCCAGCTCCAAGAATTAAAATTTTAGTGTCCATGGTGAGCCAACCTAAATCTTTTAAATCCGTAGCTAAACCATAACCATCGGTATTCTCGGCATATAGGCTTCCATCTTCTTTCTTGATAATGGTATTACAAGCTTGAGCGATTTGACAAACCTCTGAGCGGTTTTCAATTAATTCATATACGACATTTTTAAATGGAGAAGTAATATTTGCTCCTTTCCCTCCCTCATTATTAAAGAAATCTAATAAAGCTGGAATAAAAGTTGCCACGTCCATGCCCTCACCACGACGACGGTAGTCAATTATTTCTCCACGTTG
Source organism: Psittacicella gerlachiana (assembly GCF_003585965.1). Taxonomy (GTDB): domain Bacteria; phylum Pseudomonadota; class Gammaproteobacteria; order Enterobacterales; family Psittacicellaceae; genus Psittacicella; species Psittacicella gerlachiana. Next base: position 25,617 of record NZ_NRJF01000104.1, read on the forward strand.
ACTCGCAAAAATTTCATGAATTCTTGGAGATAAGCTATGAGAGATTGGATTTCCCCAAACTAAAAAACGATTAGATAACATATTACCTCTGTTGATACCTTGCGGTTACTTCTTGCATTAGAGCATTAAGCTGAGCCTCATTATGCTCAACATCAGGATCTTCGTAATAATTACTTAAAACATTGTAACAATAAACCGTGAATGTTCGATCGATACAAAAACGCATTAAAGTATAGAGCACTGACTCTGCAAGATTAGCTGAAGGAATATCCATATTAGGATATAAAATATCTTGCTTATTACGATTTATCCCCTGAGGCGGAATTATGCCAATATTTTTCTTCTCTAATTTTTTTATCGTTTGTGTAGATAAAGGGTTAACGAGAATACTTTCTTTAACGCCCAATTTAGGGTCATAAATTACAGGTTTATCTATAAGAATAACTTGATCAGCAAGATAACTTCTAAAATCAGTATCTAGCATTTGTGCCACTTGATCTGCAGTACGAATCGAATCTTGCCCAGAATAGTTAGCTGAAGTTGATACTAAGGCACCCCCAAGGATTTTGATTAACTTCACTAAAAACGGCTCTTGAGTAAATCTTACCGCTACAGTTGCAAATTTACCATGTAAAATTTGTGGACAACTTTTAGCAGCTGGTAATAAAAAGGTAATCCCTTGTCCTGAGTTATGTAAGGCACAAGCTAAGTATAAAGCTTCTAATTTTCTTTTATCGTCAGGAATCGAGAAAATTCCTTGTTGCACTTGGAGCATTAACTCTAAAAGAACCCCAATAATCTCTCCATGCTCTTGATGCTCAACGCTTTCGATTAGATAACCTTTCTTATATATAGGCATTAATCTCTCTAAAGCTCGTTGATAAGCAAGTAAGAATTTATTTTTAAATTCACGCGATACCCCAGGTAAATCATCAAAAGGTGAATAAGGGGAGTTGCCTCGTGGATAATTAACAATTTCTAATAACTCTTTTAGTTCACTCGTAAGCAAACTAAAATCAACAATTCCTTTTAACTGTTCTAAAGAACTAGCTAAAACGACAAAACCTTTTTCGATATTACGGTCTTTTAAATTTAATATTTCTTCTATAATTTCTAATTTATCAACCCGACATCCTAAACCAAAAACCGATTCGGTAGGATAGGCTATAATTTTTTCTTTAAAATCATTAACTGCTTTTAATTCTGCTAAATTAGAAACTCTTTGCAAAGTCATGCAAAAATTTCTCCATCTAAATTTTTTAGTTTCACTTTATCATTTGTAAACCTGTACTAATTTTAACACAAGCCAAAAAAATTACACACAAAATAAAAGAGGAAACAAAGCTTTTTCCCTAGATTTTGATCTCCTCACGATCAAAAATTTTAAGAAAATTGTGAACTTATCCCACCTTTTGAGAATTAATAAAAAAGTGTAACCGTAATTTTAGGAAAATAAAGTATAATAGAGCATGTAAATTTTATATCGAGAAAGGATTTTTTCTTTCTTATTCATTGGTTTTGTTTTCTTTTTCTAAATACATAACGAGAATATAAACTAAACTTTTCCTAAAACTAAATAATAGGAATTAGATGATGACAACTCCTACTCTAAGACAACTATGTGCTAATGCTATCCGTGTTCTTTCAATGGATGCTATCCAAAAAGCAAATTCAGGTCACCCTGGTGCTCCTATGGGAATGGCAGACATTGCAGAAGTTTTATGGCGTCGCAACCTTAAACACAACCCTTTAAATCCAAAATGGGCTAATAGAGACCGTTTTGTGTTATCAAATGGACATGGCTCTATGTTAATTTATAGCTTATTACACTTAACAGGCTATGAATTATCATTATCGGAAATTAAAAACTTCCGTCAATTAGGTTCTTTAACACCAGGGCATCCTGAATATGGTCATACTCCTGGAGTAGAAACGACTACAGGTCCTTTAGGTCAAGGAATTGCTAATGCTGTAGGTATGGCTCTAGCAGAAAAACTTTTAGCTAAAGAGTTTAACCAAGAAGATTTAAAACCTGTAGACCACTATACTTATGCTTTCCTCGGTGATGGCTGTTTAATGGAAGGCGTTTCACACGAAGCATGTTCTCTAGCTGGTACTTTAGGCTTAAATAAACTAATCGCTTTCTACGATTCTAATAAAATTTCAATCGATGGTGATACTGATGGTTGGTTTACCGATAATACAGCTGAGCGTTTTAGAGCTTACGGTTGGAACGTAATTGAAAATGTAGATGGTCACAACCCAGAACAAATTCAAACAGCTCTTGACGCTGCACGTGCAGAACAAGCAAAACCAACATTAATCATTTGTAAAACCGTTATCGGTAAAGGTGCTCCAAACAAAGAAGGTACTCACCATGTACACGGTGCTCCTCTAGGTGCTGATGAAATTAAAGCAACTAAAGAAGCTATGCAATGGCCATCATTAGAACCTTTCTATGTTCCTGAAGAAGCATACAACGCATGGAATGCTCGTACTACAGGACAAAAACTTGAAGAAGAATGGAATCAACTTTTTGCAAACTATAAAGCAAAATACCCTGAATTAGGAGCAAAATTAGAAGCTCGTTTTAATGGTGAACTTGAAGCTGGTTTAGAAGAGTTAGCAGATAAATATATTGCTCAACTTCAAGCTGAACCTAAGTCTTTAGCAACTCGTGCTTCATCACAAAACGCATTAAATGCTTACGCTCCATACATTTCTTCGATTGTTGGTGGCTCAGCAGACTTAGCTCCTTCAAACTTAACTATGTTTAAAGGTTGCAAATCTATTACTCCTGAAGATGTTTCGGGTAACTATGTACACTACGGAGTACGTGAATTCGGTATGGCGGCAATTATGAACGGTCTTGCTCTACACGGAAATCACTTACCATATGGTGGTACTTTCTTAATGTTCTCAAGCTATGCGTTAAACGCAATTCGCATGGCTGCATTAATGAAACTCCAAACTGTTTATGTATTTACTCATGATTCTATTGGGGTAGGTGAAGATGGTCCAACCCACCAACCTATTGAAAATACAGAACAATTACGTTTAGTTCCTAACTTAAGCGTATGGCGTCCTGCTGACCAAGTAGAAACTGCGGTAGCATGGAAACAAGCTTTATTAGCTAACCGTACTAAACCTACAGCTTTAATCCTAACTCGCCAAAATCTTGAACAACAAGAGCGTACAGCACAACAAGTTAGTGACATTGCTAAAGGTGGTTATGTTCTTGTAGATGCAGCTAATGGTGAACCAGAAGTTATCTTTGTCGCTACAGGTTCTGAAGTAGATTTAGCAGTGAAAGTAGCAGCTAAATTAACTGCAGAAGGTAAAGCGGTACGTGTAGTATCTCTACCATCTGTTGATACCTTTGAAGCTCAAGATCAAGAATATCGTGAAGCTGTACTTCCAAGTTCAGTACGTAAACGTGTAGTTCTTGAAGTAGGTTCTACTTCTGGCTGGTATAAATATGCTGGTTTAGACGGTTTAGTACTAGGTATTGACCGTTATGGTGACTCAGCACCTGCTGCACAATTATTTGATCTATTCGGCTTTACCGTAGACAAAGTTTACGATAAAGTAAGTGCATACTTAAACAAATAATTGAAACTAATAAGGTCTAGGTATTACTACCTAGACCGTTTCTTTTTATCTAAAATTTAAGATCAAAACTTAATTTAGCTTCTTTACTTTCCCAATTACTTGCTTTTACATAACTACCAACAAGTTTAATCGTAAAGCTTTCATTTAAACTTAAGCTATATCCTAAATTTAAATCCGCTAAGAAATTATGACCAAAACCACTAGCTCCATTGCCGCCTTGAGCAAATTTCACTTTAAAGTTATTATTACTAAGTTTTTGTTGAGCATTAACTTCTAACTCTAAAGCCGAAGGTAAAGCAAAAGTGGTAAAGTTATAATTTGCCTTTAAGCCAAGATTTGCATAAAGATTTGAGGTACCTCTACTTCTTGCTTCAAATGCTAAACTTTCTGCAGTAGTATTAGTAGCATTTTCTTTAAATGCACCTTGACGGTAATATTGATAAATTAATCCGCCTCTTACTTCTAAAGTAAAGTTATTTGTTTGTAAAGCTAAATAACCCGCTTGTAAATCTAAACCTAAAGAAGTTGCATTAAATTTAGTTTGTTGATCGTAAGCCTCTAGCGAGCTACGTTCTACATCAAAGCGATTATAAGAAGCAAAAATACTTGAAGCTAACCAATATTGGTTACTTGCTTTACCAAAAGTTAAAGTTAAACCGGAAGTTTTTACTTTTGCTTTAGTTAAATGATAATTTGCACCTTTAATACCTTCATGCCAATTACCTGTAGCATAACTGGCAGCAACCCCAAAATTATAACCATTTACTTGCTTATAAGCACCTGCAGTCATTCCTTGATTATTAAAAGTTCCTTTTAAGAATGAAGAACTTAAAGACCAATCTTGATCTTGATAATGAGCATCTACATAAGCATGCACTGAGTTATCTAAAGTTAAATAACGTCCAGCTGCAGTTTTAGTAAAGTCTAAAGTTGTTTTTAGATTTGCTTGACTTGTAGCTTGGAGTAAATTGCTATAGCTAACTCCAGATTGACTGATTAATAAGTCACGAGCTTGCTCAGTTGATAAATTTTGAATCGAAGCTAAAGTAGCTTGCTCTTCTGTAGTTAAGTCTGAAGCTGTTAAAGCTACATCAGTTAAACTCGCATCTAGAAGCGTTGCTCCAGTTAATAAAGTTTCTTGATCTTGAAGCGAGTACTCAGAAGCTGAAGTTAAGCTTGTAGCTACAGCTACCGAGTTCTTCACTTGGTACTTAACTTTAAAACCTGTAGATGTATATGACTGCTCAGATGCTGATAAAGTTAAATAAGCATTATCTTTATACTCTACATAAGCAAACTCACCTGATTTAGTTTTCCAAGTAATAACTTCTAACTCACCACTTGCTGTAGTTAGAGCTTGATTTACTACAGGAGCTACGGTTAACACCCCATCAAGAGCTACTGTTTGAGTTTCTAAACCATGAGTAAGTTTAGCACCATCCCAACTATTTACCGCATTGAGATTAACAATTAACCAACTCGAATTTTGTAAGGTTAAATTATTAACTTTACTATTACTTACCTGTAATTTCCCGCTAATATTAGCTTTAGTTAATTCAACTCCATAAAGAGAAGCTGTCCCAGCTAAAGCGACATTAAGAGAGCTAGTTTTAACTTTTGCTCTAGTAAAATAATCTTGCTCAATTACTGCAGGAGTATAAATATCATAGCTATTGGTTAAAACAAGATTTCCACTCGTAACCGTCGTAGTTCCAGTATAGCTTTGCTCGCCAACTAAATAAAGGTAATCACCTTGATTTCCTAATACCTCTAAATTACCTTCACCAGAAATATTATTCAAGAAATAGTAATGATTAGCAGATCCAGTTGGACGAAGCTTTAAATCAGCTTTAAAAGTTGTATCCTTTAAAAACTGACCAGGGCCACGAATAGCATTATCAGCATGTACTAATCCCCAACCAAAAATTTCATCCACTCCAGGATCACCAAGATCTATAGCCGTAGTTAAAAGCGTAGTCTTTAATTGAGCTCCCGTCATCCAAGGAAATTGTTC
>NZ_NRJF01000105.1 GCF_003585965.1 Psittacicella gerlachiana
GAAGTTATATAAAACTTATGTGAACTTATTTTATAAATGCGGTATAATAACGCCAAATTGACAAACACATTGGAGTTTAATTCATGAACATTACTCTTTTTAGCTCAAAATCTTACGATAAAGAATTTTTTGATAAAGTAAATGTTGAAAGTAACTTTAACTACAACATTTCTTATGTAGAACAACGTTTAGATCTTAGCACGGTTGATCTTTTAGAAGCAGGTCAAGATGTAGTATGTATTTTCGTTAATGATGATGCATCACGTCCAGTTTTAGAAGCTTTAAAAGCTAAAGGTGTTAAAATCGTAGCTTTACGTTGTGCTGGATTCAATAACGTAGATTTAGAAGCAGCTAAAGAATTAGGTTTCCAAGTAGTACGTGTACCAGCTTATTCACCTGAATCAGTTGCAGAGCACGCTGCAGCATTATTATTTACTTTAAACCGTAATACACACAAAGCGTATAACCGTACTAAAGATGCTAACTTCAACTTAGAAAACCTAACAGGTATTTGTTTATACGGTAAAACTGCTGGAGTTATTGGTACAGGTAAAATCGGTTTAGCGATGATTCGTATTTTACGTGGTTTAGGTATGCGCGTAGTTTGTGTTGACCCTTACCAAAACCAAGCAGCGATCGACGCTGGTGCAGAATATGTTGACTTTGATGAACTATACAAAGTTTCAGATGTAATCTCAGTTCACTGTCCATTATTCAAAGAAAACACTCACTTCTTAAATAAAGAAGCTTTCGCAAAAATGAAAGATGGTGTGATCTTAATTAACTCAAGCCGTGGTGGTTTATTAAATACTGAAGATGCTTTAGAAGCTTTAGCTTCAGGTAAATTACGTGGTTTAGGTTTAGATGTTTATGAATATGAGTCAGCATTATTCTTTAAAGACTTATCTAACGAAGTTCTTAAAGATGACTTATACACACGTTTAATTATGAACCCACGTGTATTATTAACTGGTCACCAAGCATTCTTAACTGAAGAAGCTTTAACTTCAATTTCAAATACAACTTTAAGCAACATTAAAGAAGTAGTTGAAACAGGTAAAGCAACAAATACAGTATTAAACTAATTTATTAGATAGACATAAAGTAAGCCTCTAGAAAAAGATTTCTAGAGGCTTACTTTATGTTCATAAAGAATAAATTTTGTGAGAATTCTGATCTCATTCCTCATTGGATAAAGGAATTTAGGCATGATCAATCTTCTTCGCGAAGGTAAATTTTAGAGTAATTCTTGCTTATAAAAAAAACTAACAAATGATAGTTTTTTTATTTGAGTTTTTGGACAACTAAAGAGGCTTATTTTTGATGAAATTTAATTTTAGTGGTTTTAAGAT
>NZ_NRJF01000106.1 GCF_003585965.1 Psittacicella gerlachiana
TTAGGAGGTTTATTTTATGAATTAATTCCTTTTAAACCACGATTAAAGTAATATTGAGCAGACCCTACTAACACAGAATCTTGACCATGGGCTGCACGATGTAGACGTGCATGATATTGATCAGGCATAGAGTTAACTAACTCTTGTACTTGATCAATAAAGTTAGTGTAATAAGAAACTGAACCTCCTAAGAAGAAGTCTTGGATATCATAACTTATTACAATATTAGCTACCATCTGAGCTATAGCTTCAGCTGCAGCTTTAACAATAGCATCACATCTTTGATCACCATTAGCTTGACCTTCAAAAACTTCTGCAGTTGTTAATGGTTTATCCCAGTCTTTAGTCGCAGCTGCAATTGCACGACCAGAAGCCATATCTTCTACCTTAGCGTAATCACCCCAAATTTGAGCTACTGGTGATGAAGTCTTAATTAACATATGTCCAATATGACCAGCACGGCAATCTTCACCTAAAAGAATATCATCATTTAAAATAAAGCCTCCGCCTACACCTGTAGAAACAGTCACAAAACACATATTAGACAATTGAGCCGTACAATACTCTGCATAAGTAGCTGCTTGAGCATCATTTAAAGCAACAACAGGTTTTCCACCTGAAATACGTTTAAATAAATCAATAAACTCTAAACCATCAAGCTCACCAATAGAGGTTTTAGTTAAACAAGTATAAATACCTTTATTTACAATACCAGCAGTACCTATAGCAATAGCATCATACTCTTTTGCATCGTAATGAGAAATAATATCAGTAAAGAACTCTTCAAAAATTGTAGGTGTGTGGTCGTTACGTGATTCAAACTGTAAACGTTTTTCAATATTCAAATTATTATCAATTATTGCGGTTGCAACTTTTGTTCCACCAATATCAATTGCTAATACTTTCATGATACATTCCTGTGATGATAAAAATAAAAATACTTGAGTTACGATAAAGTTATCTTTAACTAATCATAACCATCTATTACTAAACAACTCTTCTATAAAG
>NZ_NRJF01000107.1 GCF_003585965.1 Psittacicella gerlachiana
TTAACTTAGATTTTGGAGGTTCAGGAGCTTCTAATTTCACTATCTCATCTGTAGACAAAAATAACTTTTTAACGAAAGGCACATTACATATGCTAATACCTAAAATAAAAGCGCCAATTACTAAAAGAAATAGTATTTTCACTAAAGACATTAATAAACTACTTCTTTCAGGATGTAAAGCTTCTCTTAATTTGGTCAAAAGAGTATCTTGAGGTTCATTCTTAGAAATAACTTTTTCTCTAATTAAAAAATCTCGAATTTCTAAAGCTTGTTTGTATGTATTCAGATTTGCTTGAAATTCCACTTGCTCTTTTTTTAATCTTGATGATTCATTTTTTAAAGTACTCTCTTTACTACTTAAATCTTTAGCTTTATTTTGTAAAGTATCATAATAAGATTTAAAGTTTACTAATAAGCTTTGTACAGGTTCAAAATAGTCAAAATCAAAAAGGTATTGTTTTGCTTCAGAATAATCTTCTCTATCAAACGCCTGTTTAAGATTTTTAAGTTGTACTCCTAAACCTAAAGAAATAATGTTTAAAGTCTCTTGTTCTTTTTTATTTATTTCAAGTTGAGTTCTTAAGTCTTGAGAAACATATTCTAAATCAAGCTTTAAATTGGAATTTTGTTCTATTAGATTACTATTTTCATTTAATAATTTTTGTACCTTGGAAGCTTCTATCTTAAAATTCTCTTCAAGATTTTTTAATTCATTCTGATAATCTTCTACTCGTTGCTTTAAGTTGTATATCTCTTGATCAGCGCTTAATTTATATTGCTTTAACCTTTTTTCGAGTTTATCATTTAATCCTATTAAGGTTTCTATTAGGGCTTCTTTTTCTTTGGACATCTAGTCTAACCCTCTAATCAAATTAAATAAAAGAAACTATTTAATTAGTTAATATAATTACAAATATTGATATTAATATGCAAAATACTAAAAGATAACCAGCTCCTTTAAGTCGATTATGATCGCTTATTTCTGAAAGTTTGCTTCTTAGAGATTCAATGTTATCTTTATCATCCGTTAAGTTGATATCATAACTTTTTAATATCTCTTGGATTTTTTTAAATCTTTTATAGCTAGCACTATTATTCTCTATAGCTTCTAAATCCAATAACTTTTTATTTAATAAAGCTTGTTGATCCTCTAAATCTTTCTCTTTTTTCTTAAGCTCTTCTAGTTTATTACTATGTAATACAGATGTAGAAACTTCTGTACCCATATACTTATTAAGATCTTTAGCTTCTAAACCTTTTAAGAAAGATTCTAAAATCTGAATCGAAGAAAGTAACTCCAATTTATCTAATGCTACTTTTAAACCCTTGAATTGTTCAAGCTGACTTATTATTTCTCTTACCGTTTCTTTATTAGTTTCACTGTACAATAAAATACTATTTCCTTGATTTAAATCTTTGTTCAAAGATTTATAAATCTCTAATAAATCCGCTTCACTATCTTTAACCTCATCTAATTTTTGGTGTAAAGATTTTATCTGTACTTTTAATTCTAATAATTGATTCTGTTGTTTATGTACAGCTGTATCTAAATCTAAAATCTGCTTACTTGAATTTTCTTTTACTTCTTTTAATTTCAATTCAAGAATATCGTTTTTACGCATTAACGATAAAACTTCTTGATTCTCCATACTATTGATCATTTTTATCTTACTTCTACTTAAAAAAGTTAAAAAGACTAACTAAAATTAAATTATTGAATAATATTAATTTTATTAATTAATAAAAACTAAAAGTAAAACCAAAGAAATAAGCATTAAAAAAAACAACCTCAGCTTAAAAGAATTCATTTCTTTCATCTCCTCTACTTTTTCTTTAAAATCACTTAATTTTATAGAGGTGTCTTGAGGAATTAAATTAAACTCCGCTAATAAATTGCGTAATTCTTTATATTTAGAATCATAATCAACTTTATGATTCAAAGTACCTTTAGTTTCTTTTAATTGACCTTCTTTAAGAGTAATTAATTCTTCTAGTTTTGCTACTTCCTCTTCCTTTTGTTTTAATCTTAATTCAATATCTTGTAAATCAACTTCTAAATTAACATTATTATCAGACACTTCATTACTACTATGAAGTGATAATTCTCTAATTAGCTTTTCAATTAAATTCAATGCTTGAATTGAATTGGAGTTTGAACTGATCTTATCTATCTTTAATCCAATTTCTTTGATTTCACTATTTAAGCTCTGAGATACAGATTCAAAATCATTATTTTGATTTCGTGTCTGTTTTAATTTGGTAGTACTTTTTTCTAATTTTATCTTAGCGTCTTTATAAAACTCTAAAGCTTTGGCTTCTTGCTCCGTAGCTTTATTTAGCTCACTATGCAAATTCTCAACAACTTTCTTTAATTCTAAAATCTCAGAATTTTGTTTTTCATAGATAGAGTTAAGATTTGTAATTTTTTCTTGACTCTTAACTGTTAACTCTTGCAATCTATGTTCTAACTTTTGATTTAGTTGTTGCAAAGTTAAAACTAATTGTTCATTATTATCCATACTAACTTAAATCTTAATTAGAACATACAGATATAAATACTCCTCCCTAGAAGAAAGGAGTATTTATACCACATTACTTATAATTATTACTTAGCTTGTTCTTGTTTTGGATCTGCTACTGTAGGATTTTGCACAGCTTCTTCCTGCTTACTATTTTCAACTTTTTGAGCAGGCTTTGCTTTTTCAAACTTTTCAAACTCTGTTTTTA
>NZ_NRJF01000108.1 GCF_003585965.1 Psittacicella gerlachiana
TCACACTTTCAAAAAGAATAATAAAATCTTCATTAATTAACCTATATACGCATTTTATAAATGGATATATTTTTGATAAGTTATTGTTTTTTAATAAATCTATAATTTTAACTTCTGTGATTCTTATTAATTTATTTTTATTTTTTCTTTGTATTCAGGTATAATACAACTATATTTCTAATCTCGAGTGGAGATCAGAATATTCCATTTTTTCTTTGGCGAGAAAAAATGGCTCTCGTTGGCGCGAGAGTACTTTACAGTTATTAATTCCCAGAGGCAAGAGGTATTAATAATTTTTTGAGACAAATCTGTTTCATAAGTTCTTGTTGGCGCAAGGTCTTTTGAAATTTAATGGCGTTTTTAAATCCTAGTATTCCTACTTATTTTTTATTAAATAATTCAATTTTTGTATTTTCTTGTATTTTTTTAGGTTCTTGTACGAACTTCTTTTGGCTTGCTCAAAAATTCTAGATACATAGTAAGAGTTAGATTAAGCAGAGTTAGATTAAACATTAACGCTTAAGTATAAAAATTAAAGTAAGCATAAAGTAATTTCCCCTCGGATGTACAAAACTTAATTTCATCATAGAAAATTCCAAAGATTTTCAATAAAAATAAAAGTTTGGCAAACTAAGATTTATATTGAATTTGATATTTATATTATGAGAAATTATACTCTTAAATTTTGGCAAGTGTTTGTAGTTGGCGTTATTGGCATTTTATTAGCAAGCTGTACCAGTGGCACAGCAAAACTTACTGCTAATAATTTATTATCCGAACAAAATTATGCAGTAATCCATGATTACTCAAGTGACAGCTATTATGCTGTTAGCTCTCCAGATTTATACAGTTATGTGGAAATGCGTGTTAGCGAAGAAGAACAAGTAAAAATGCAAAATATCGCTGCCGGCAAATACACTAACAAAGAACTAGAAGATATCATTCTAGGCGATGACTTCTACTTAATTCGTAATGCAGCTGTTTTACAATTAGCAGCAAACTACTACAATGCAGGTGAAGCGGATAAAGCAAAAGAAACATTAGGATATTTTAATTATGCGATCTTGATTCGTTCGCAAAAAGGTTTCTTTGCTTCATTAAACAATCCGTTACCTATTTTTAAATAAAATTTACTTAGCATAGAGAGGTGGAGACACCTCTCTAGCTCGTTCTATAAAACCTACTCTCTATAATTAACCTAAACAAGCAAGTCTTATCATTAAATCCCCAATCCTAAATAAACTTTCTGCTATCTCTTTCCCCCTATCCTTGCAATCTCCATTCTTCCCTTTCAATTTTCAAACTTCTTAAACTTGTTCTTCATTTTTCCTATGTTTTATGACTTAGAGCTTCCTAACCTTGATAGAATTAAAAAATTAATCTCAAATTTTTCTTTAAAGTTGCTAATTTTTATCGCTAATCTAAACAAAAAACAAGGATTTTTTTTACCTTGTAGGGAAGTAAAATTTGCTATAATGTAGGAGATTGTATCTTTACTCTTTTTAACAAGATCAAGTACTAATTTCAGAATAAATTAATTATCTAAGTTGTATTTTTACTCCTATGAATCAAACAATAAAGATTGCTTCGAAGCTTGGCGTAATTGCTACTTTAAGTATGGCTCTAGCCTCTTGTATGCTTCCTCAAGTAAATATTGGCGGTGGTTCTTCAACGTCTGCTAGCCAAACTATTGCTAACTATAGCTCACTGAGCGAGAGTGAAAAAGAGTTTGTAGCTCAACTCCTAAAAACTCAATCTATTTCTACTCAAACCCTAATTAATTACTATAATACAAATAGTAATCCCTACGTTCGTAATGAAATTATTCTTAAATTAGTAAATAATTTAATTAATGAGAATAAACTTGATGCAGCTAAATATTACCTGCAAAACTTTACTACTTCAAGTGATACTCGTCAAAACTCAACCTATAATATTGTCGCTACAAGATTAGGACAATTAACTAATGATCAAGATCTAATTAACAACACCACGAATGTAGACTTTAGTCAAATCAGTTTGAATCAAAAACTTTCGGCAGCTAAAGTAGAAGTAGTAAAACAATTTGCAAATAGTCAATATAACCAAGGTCTAGATATAGTTAACGAAGTTTTTCCAAGTTTATCTGATGCAGATAAACAAGCTTTAGTTGACTTTACTTTAAGTCAATTAACTAATCTTTCTGTAGTTTCATTAAGCAATTTAGCAAATGGAGCTTCAACTATTAACTCAGCTTGGTATACTCTTGCTTCTCTTGCAGTAGAGAACGAAAATGATGCTCGAGCTTTAGCTCAAGGCTTTGACACTTGGAGTAGCACCTATGCTCAATCACAAAATCCTGCTGTGAGCTTAACTCCATCATTATTTAAGCAAAGCCAATCAGCAGCTTCAAGTAACTATAAAAATGTGACCGTACTTTTACCTCTGACTTCAAACACTGTAGGTGAACTTGCAAGTGCGATTCAACAAGGGATTAATACCGCAAACCAAGAAAATAAATCTCCAGTAAGAATTTCTTACGTAGATACTAATACAACTTCAGCAGTACAAGCTGTACGAGATGCCGATGGTAAAGCTGATATTATTATTGGTCCTTTATTACGTGATAATGTAGTTGCGGTAAACCAGTTAACTTTAACTACTCCTGAAATTATGCTCACCTCTATAGGTTCATATAATGTCGGAGCTTGCTACTACAGCATGGGAATTGAAGATCAAGTAAGAACCATTGCTAATGTGATGAAACAAATGAACTTAAACAATCCAGTAATCTTTTCAGATGGTTCTTCATCTTCTTTAAGAGCAATTAGTGAGTTTAGTCGTGTATGGTTAGAGATTAGTCAACAAAATGTTAATGTAATTAATTTTAGTGATGACAATCTAGATGCTAATGTTAAAAACCTTCTTGGAAGAACTCCTGCTCCTGATGCAGTTCTCTTCTTAGGCAATGCAGAGCAACTGGTAACCTTTAACTCTTCATTAAACTTTAATAATCCTGAGAATAAAGTTAAAACTTTTGCTACTTATCGTTCAAATGACGAAACTTTAACTCCTGCTAAACTTGCTGATTTACGTAATGTTTATTTCACCGAATCAGCGGTAATTGCAGAACCAAAAAGTACGCTTGCAAATAAAGCAAACTCTTCATTAAAAATTAATAACTATAATGCAAAACGCTTATTTGCTTTTGGTTATGATGCCTTTAAATTAGCTCAAAATTATACAGCTCTCCGTACGGTAAACAATTACACAGTTTCTGGAGCAACCGGAAAAATTATTATTCAACCGGGTCGTAATTGTATAGTTTCAAGTTACTACAATGTTTATAACGTTGTTGATGGTGCTTTTATTAAAATCAACTAATTACTCTTGAGGACGTAAAGATGTTAAAAAAACTAGCTTTAATTTCTTTAGTTGCGGTAACTCTTACGGCTTGTAGCTCTTCGAGTACTAACTCAACTAATACCTCTACAAGTCAAGTGACAACCAACCAAAATACTGCGAATATCTCTGATTATGCTCTTGAACAGAACATTAATCAAAATATTGAAAATACTTATCCAAGTACCCGTTTTCCGCATCGTGTAACTGCGGTAGTTTGGGAAGGGATTACTTTGTTAATTGGACAAGCTCAAAATCAAGAATTAGCTGATAATATCTATCGCATCGCAACGCAAGTTTATGGGGTAGGTAAAATTATGAACCAAATCGAAGTGAACAGTCAGTTCAACCCTACCGTAAGTGGCAATGTTTCTGATAGCACGATTACAGCGATTGTCAAATCTCGTTTAGCTTTAACTCGTGGTGTTCCTTCAACCCGTATTAAAGTAATTACTCAAAATAGTATCGTGTATCTTTTATCTAAAGCTACTTTAGAACAAACCGAAACCGCAGCTCGTGTCGCAGCTGCTGAAAGTGGCGTAAAATCAGTACGAATCGTAACTTTAAACTAATTTCGACAAAAATTAGCTAAGTGCAAACTTAGCTAATTTTCTAATTTTTAAATATGAAAATTGTAAGTTTTAATATAAATAGTGTAAGAGCTCACATGGAACAACTTTTGGCAGTTCATAGCCAATTGCAACCAGATATTATTGGATTACAAGAAATTAAAGTTCACTCCAATGATTATCCTGAAGAAGTGTTAGCTCAAGACTATCACATTTTCCATTTTGGACAAAAAACCCATTATGGCGTTGCCATCTATAGTAAATATGAACCTGAAAATGTTTACTATGGCTTTCCTCATGATGATGAACAAGCACAACGTCGCCTCATTACCATCGATATTAATCATCCACAATTTGGTAAAGTTAGAGTAATTAATGGTTATTTCCCACAAGGCGATAATATTGGCAATGAAATTAAATTTCCAGCAAAACGCAAGTTCTATGCAGATTTAATGGAGTATATAAAACAAACACCAACAGGATATAAACTAATTATTATGGGAGACTATAATATTAGTCCTCAGGATATAGATATTGGTATTGGTGCTGTAAATGCTCGACGTTGGCTCAGAACTGGAAAATGTTCTTTCCAACCTGAAGAAAGAGAATGGATGGATCAACTCTACTCTTTAGGTTTAGTTGATACTTTTAGAATCGTAAATCCTGATCTTGATGATAAGTTTTCATGGTTTGATTATCGTTCTAAAGGGATTGAAGAAAACCGTGGCTTACGTATAGACCTTATTATGTGTTCACAAGATCTATCAGCTCATGTCGCAAGTTCGGATATAGATTTAAATATCCGTCGTATGGAAAAACCATCAGATCACGCTCCGGTTTATACTGTTTTTAAATAGTTTTTTGCAGCCCTAGCTATGACTAAAGTTTTATCTTTAGTCATTACTAGGTCAACAATACTTTAATTATTTCTTAATCATTTTTTATACTAAATATGGCAAAATTTATTCTTCGTGAATACCTTGAAAACATTATTACAGATAGTTTAAATGTTTTTATTCGTACCCAAGATCCTCAAGGTAAATTAACTCCAGATACTGTTTATCCAGCAATTATTAAACCAACCAAATCTGCACAATTTGGTGACTATCAAGTAAATGGCATTCTTCCTTTAGCAAAAACTTTAGGCACTAATCCACGTGAGCTTGCTCAAACTTTTGCTGATTACTTTGCCAAAGAACATAGCAAAGAATTTGCTAAAGTTGAAGTAGCTGGTCCAGGCTTTGTGAATTTATTCTTAAATGATCTTTGGTTAGCTGAGTTAACGCCAAATTTAGCTCAATTACAAAAGAATCTGCAAACAGATAAAGCTCAAAATATTATTGTAGATTATTCAGCACCAAATATTGCAAAAGAAATGCACGTAGGACACCTACGTACTACTATTATTGGAGATTCTTTAGTAAGAGTTCTTGAGTTCTTTGGTCATAAGGTAACAAAAGTAAATCACATTGGAGACTGGGGAACCCAGTTTGGAATGCTCATGGCTTATATGGAAGAGGTAGAAAAAGATCCTGAAGCTCATCAAGTAAGCATTGAAGATCTTGACGGTTTCTACCGTGCAGCTAAAGCTCGCTTTGATGCTGATGAACAATTCCAAACCTATGCTCGTAGTCTAGTGGTAAAACTCCAAGGTGGAGATCCTCATTATTTAGCTAAGTGGAAACAACTAGTAGATATTACGATGACGCAAAATAATCGTACTTATCGTCGCCTTGATGTTCTCCTTACCGATGATGATATTATGGGTGAATCTATGTATAACCCTATGTTACCTCAGGTAGTAAAAGAAACTTTAGAAAAAGGCGTAGCAACTTTAGATCAAGGGGCTGTAGTTGCACATTTAAGTGAATTTAAAAATAAAGACGGTGAAGATCTAGGTGTAATTTTACGTAAATCTGATGGAGGTTACCTCTACGCTACTACTGATTTAGCAGCGATGAAATATCGAGTGCAAGAACTAAAAGCTGACCAAATTATCTATTGTACTGATATGCGTCAGGCTAATCACTTTGCTCAAATTGAAATTATTGCACGTAAGATGGGATATTTACCTGACACTACTAAGGTAACCCATGCTGGTTTTGGGATGATGTTAGGTAATGATGGTAAGCCATTTAAATCTCGTTCTGGTGATGTAGTACGCTTAAATGATCTTCTTGATGAGGCGGTAGAGCGTACTGAGAAGCTTTTAGCAGAACGCAATAGTGAAATTGTCGGCGAAGAAAAAACCAAACTTGTAGAAGCTCTCGCTTATGGTTCAATTAAGTACTCAGATCTCAGTAAAAACCGTGCTACAGATTATGTATTTGATTGGGATCGTATGATCTCTTTTGAGGGGAATACGGCACCTTATATGCAATATTCATATGCTCGTATTCAATCTATTTTACGTCGCTTCTCTTTACCTGAAACTAATGCGGTAATGATTACCAATGAATATGAACGTAATCTAGTATTAAAACTTCAAGAATTTGCAGATGTGCTTGATAAAGTTAGTGTCCAATTAACTCCTCATTTAATTTGTACTTACCTCTTTGAACTATCAGGAATCTTTAATAGTTTCTATGAAAATGTTAATATCCAAAAGACCGAAGAGCAAGATTTACAAGCTTCACGTATTAACCTAATTAACTATACGGCAAACATCTTACGTGTAGGTTTAGATTTATTAGGCATAAAAGTTGTAGATCGCATGTAATCTTAAAATAAAAGTAGATTTAATTTCTTACAATTTTAAACTTTATTTTTTTACTCAAGACAAGGTGGTTAACTCCTCCTTGTCTTTTTTCTTTACTCTTAACCATTTCACTCCCTCATTACAAGAAAAAGCATGATCTATATCATCT
>NZ_NRJF01000109.1 GCF_003585965.1 Psittacicella gerlachiana
ATATTAGGTTATAGGGGTCTAATATTTATTTAGTGTGTAATTAATATATGTGATTTTCTAAGTTAATTTTTGAGGGCTTTATATAGAAGAATACTTATAATCTTATTTAGTTACTATATAACCAGTAAGAAAGTGTTATCAAAGCTTTGTTATTTAATAATTAATTTATTTTTAGTTTATGTAATATGTATTTTATATAAAATCATATAGGGGCAAATCTTTGTAAGACGATTATAGAAAGTAAGAACTTAGATATCGAATGTTGTTTTTATCACATTTGTGGAATCAAATTCTTTCTTATTAGAGGGTATTAATAGCAATAGAGTCGTTAATGTAAGCTTACCTACTGTTTCTTACAAGAATAATTTAAGATTTGATTTTAAGATATTTAAATTTTTTAGAAAGAAAGTTTAAGGATTGGAAGTGATTTCGAACTATTGAAGAGAATAGATAATGCAATTGATGACATAGTTAATAGATGTTGTTTAGTAGGTAGTAGTGTATATACCTCATATATACTTATAAGTTTACGTAGTTATTACGGATAAGCATGTGAAAAGGTAAATTTTATAGAATAAAGAATTCTATTATATTTAGATAACTTTTTTAAAGCATAATTAATAGAAAATAAGGTGATAGGTTCATTATTAATCTATTTAATTAAAATTAATTTACTTAATTTTGGAATTAGTCTATTAAGTTAATTATTTTCGCAAAAATAGATTGTTTTAATAAGTAATCTTTTGATTTATAAAATAAATAAAAGAAAGTTCTTATTTGTTGAAAATTAGATGTAAATTTCATGAGTTTTTAATAACCTTGTAAAGGTTGTGCTTATTTATTTTAGATCTCAAAAAAAGTGTGATCAATGACAACTTTTTGAAATAAATTCGCCCATTTTTTTACAAATTCGATATTATAAAAATATAGCAATAGATTAAGTGGTATTTATTAACTTTACAAAGTAAATGCAAACTTAGTTTATAAAATTATCATGAGCATTTAAGATGTTATTAATTGATAAAGTAGATAGATGTAGATTTAAATTCTTTATATTTAGTTTAAGATAATATTTTTAAATGTTTATTTTGCACGATGTGAAGTTTTTCTAGGAGAAAAAAATGAGTAAATTAGGTGGAGTTATTAGTGCTTTATTAGTATCTTATAATCCTGATGGTTCATTAGACGAAGCTGGTACACGAGCTATTGTTAGACACAATATCGATGTAAACAAAATCGATGGTCTATATGTGGGTGGTTCTACTGGTGAAAACTTTTTAATTGACACTGAAACTAAAAAACGTATTTTTGCTATAGTTGCTGATGAAGCAAAAGGTCAAGTACCTTTAATTGCTCAAGTAGGTGGAATTAACCTATTAGAATCAATTGAGTTAGCAAAATACGTAAAAAGCTTAGATGCTTATACTTCTCTTTCGGCAGTTACTCCTTTCTACTATAAATTTAGCTTTAATGAAATTAAAGAATATTATCGTAGCATTATCGAAGCTGCTGATATGGATATGATTATCTATTCTATTCCTCTTTTAACTGGAGTAAACCTATCTTTAGCACAGTTTGAAGAGTTATTTGCAGAACCTCATATTATCGGTGTAAAATTCACGGCAGCTGATTTCTATCTATTAGAAAGATTAAGAGGAGCATTCCCAAATAAATTAATCTTCTTCGGCTTTGATGAATTATTACTACCAGCTACAGTTTATAAAGTAGATGGAGCTATAGGTTCTACATTTAACGTTGATGCACCTTTAGCTAAAGAAGTTTTTGCACGAGTAAAAGCTGGGGACTTAGACGGAGCACGTGATGCACAAACTAAGCTAAACAACTTTATTGATCAGGTATTAGCTAATGGCTTATACCAAACTTTAAAAGAAAGTTTACGCTTAGCTGGAGTTGAAGCTGCTATGTATGTAAGACCACCTATGTCGCAGTTAACTCCTGAACAAAAAGAACGTGCAGTTCACATCTATGCAAGCTTAAAGGCAGATTTACCTAAGTAATCTTAGTTAATGTCTTTTGATTGGTAATGACCAATCCTTAATTGAACGGCTTCTACTTTTTACTTATCGATTTATAATGGGTCTGAGATTAGTAGAAGCGTTTCTGACTTGTCTAGTAGTTTACTAGATATCACTCAAAGTTAGGATTTAATATATGGAAGCAACAACATCATGGGGCTGGATTAACTGGTTGGTGGTAGCTTTATACTTAATTGGAGTTCTAGCATTTGGTTTCCTCTTCTCAAGTAAAAAAGATTCTACAAAAGAATATTTCTTAGGAGGTGGTCGAATTCCAGCTTGGGTATCAGGTCTATCCATCTACTCAACAATGCTCTCTTCTATTTCTTACTTAGCTATTCCTGCATCAATTTTCCGTAATGGTCTAGTTATAGGTACAGCTTCATTAGGTACAATTCCTTTAGCGTTTTGGGTTGTACGTTATGTAGTACCTGTATTTAGAAGTGTAGATGCGGTAACTGGTTATGAATACTTAGAGAAGCGTTTTAAATCTCCATTCTTTAGATACGTAGGTTCACTTTCATTCTCATTATTCCACTTAGCTCGTATTGGTCTTGTACTATACTTACCAGCTATTGCGTTAATGATTATTTTCCCTGGTGCATCTATTATTACTCTAACTGTAGCTACTGCTCTTGTATGTGTATTCTATACTACAACTTCAGGAATTGCTGGGGTAGCATGGCTTGACGCTATTCAGGCAATTATCTTAATTGTTGGTATGATCATTATGGCTTGGGTTGGATTTAGTTATATTCCAGAACAAGGCTTATGGGCAGCATTACAAGATCAAGGTAAAGCTTACTCAGCACAAAACTTTGCTTTTGCTTTATCTAACGACTCTATGTGGGCACTAGTAATTGGACACGGTATCTTTAGTTCAATTTATTCATACATTGGTTCACAAGACGTAATCCAACGTTACTCTATTACTTCTGATGAAAAAGAAGCTAAAAAAGCAGTACTCTTCAATGTTCCTATGTTACTAGTTTCTGTAGTAATGTTTACATTAATGGGTGCAGCGTTAATTATCTTCTTTAACTATTCTGGTCATGTATTACCAGACAGCATCTCAGGTAATGCGATTGTTCCTTATTTCATCTTTAACTTCTTACCAGTTGGTTTATCAGGTTTAGTAGTAGTGGGAATCTTAGCGGCAACGCAATCAACGATTTCTTCTTCAATTAACTCTTTAGCAACTTGTGTGGCTAACGATATTCTTCTCCCGAAATCAACTAATGAAAAATTAAAAGTTAAAGTTGGAATGGTTGCTTCTGCTGTTTCAGGTTTATTAGGTACAGCTTTAGCTTACTACTTAATTATTGCTGGTCAAGGTGATGCCTTCAAATTATTCGCAGGTCTAACAGGTCTATTCGGTGGTCCATTAGCAGCTATTTTCTTATTAGCTATCTTCTGTGACCGTGCAGGTAAAGAAGCTGGTTATGTATGTTTATTAGTTGCAATCGCAGTTTCTTTCTACTTAGCAAATCCACTAGGCTTAGGTTATACTCCGATTAAAGTAAGTCCATTCTTAATTGCATTTGTAATTATTTCAATCGGTTTAGTTGCAGGTATTATTGCTTCTTACATTTTCCCAGCTCCTAAACGTGACGAAGTTAATAACTTAACTTACAAAACAGTGATGGAAAATCGCCGTAAAGTAAGATAATGTTACATAAATCCTCCTAAAGTATTTTGGGAGGATTTATTAGTTTTAATTTAGCTCTAAATTGACTTTAAAATTTAAGTTAGGTGGTGAGAATATAGACTTTGTATTTGAGTTTAGGTGAGGAGAATAGATATTTGGTATTTAAACTGAAGTGAAATTTATAAAATTAAAATTATGCTTATAGAAGCCTATGAACTATTTAAAGGGTTAGGATTTATGCTAGATTATTAGTTTTTCTCTTTTAAATAATTTATAAGTTAGAGGCTAGTTTTAAATTCAAATATAAGATTTATCTATAAATAAATATTTGAATTAATAATCTAGTTTAATTTTTTAAAGATATAAAGATAAAATAGATAAGATCGTAT
>NZ_NRJF01000011.1 GCF_003585965.1 Psittacicella gerlachiana
GCTTTTTCTCTTTATTATTAAACCATGCTTCCTAATTTATTTCCACCTAGTAGGTGCATATGAATATGGAACACTTCCTGTCCAGCGTCACCGTTAGTATTTACGGTTAATCTATATCCAGATTTATCAACTCCATATTCACGAGCTAAGTGGCGAGCAACCGTAAATAGACGTCCTAATGCCGGCTCATCAGCTTCTGTAACATCATTAACTGTAGGAATTTCTTTTTTTGGAACAATTAAAAAATGATATTTTGCTTGCGGATTAATATCACTAAAAGCAATAACTAAGTCATCCTCATAAACAATATTAGCCGGAATTTGACGATTAATTATTTTAGTAAAAATAGATTCACTCATAATCTAGCTCCTTATAACAGTTAGTAACTTACTTTTCAGATTATAACACTACTAAGCTTAAATCAAGCTTACTTCTAGTTAATTTCTCTCCTTGAGATAAAAAAATTATTTTTTTATTTTCTAACGATTTTCTTATATAATTAGATGTATTGTTGAGTTAGAAAAAATAACTTAGTTAAAAAATATATAATTGTATTTTAATTTATGAAGTATTCTTATTACACAGATCATCAAACTGCAATTGAACATGGAGATCTTGAGCATTTAGATTTTCGTACTGATGCCATCTGTAGTTTAGAAACTATTAATGATTTTATCCGTTGGACCTACTCTTACTTAAATAAAAGTGATGTTTTCTTTGGTCATGGTTATGATAACGCATGGGACGAAGCACGTACTTTAGTTCTTCATGTTGTAGCTTTACCTTATGCAACTGATCAAGATTATCTTTTAAGTTCACGTCTTACAGAATCAGAAAAAACTCGAATCTTAGATTTAATATATGCTCGAGTTCATCAGCGTACCCCTTTAGCTTATCTTATCAATACTTCCCGTTTCTTAAATCGTGAGTACTATGTAGATGAAAGGGTAATTATTCCTCGTTCACCTATTGGTGAACTAATTGAAGATGGCTTTAAAGATGTAATGCAGTCATCTCCAAATACCATTCTTGACCTTTGTACAGGTTCAGGAGTTTTAGCTCTTGCTTTGGCTTTAAGGTTCCCTGAAGCTCAAGTAGATGGTATAGATATCTCTCCTGATGCTATAGATGTTGCTAATATTAACTTAGAATTAGCTAACGATCATTTACTTTCTGATCGTATGGCTTTTATTGAATCTGATTTATACAATTCCTTACCAGAAGGAATTAAATATGATTTAATCGTTTCTAATCCTCCGTATGTGGATTCTAATGATTTAGCTAACATGCCTGAAGAGTTTAAACATGAACCTAGTATCTCTTTAGGTTCTGGCGATGATGGTTTAGATATTACCGCTCGCATTCTTAATGAATCAGCAAAACATTTAAACAATAATGGGGTTCTTGTTGTTGAAGTAGGAAACAGTAGATATGCTCTTGAAGAATATTTACCAAATGTTCCATTTAATTGGTTAACCCTTGAAAATGGTGGTCATGGCGTTTTTGCTTTAACCAAAAAAGATTTAGAAGAGCATGCTCAAGAATTAGAAGCTTTTGCAAAATCAAAACAAGAACAAAATTAATTTGTATATAAGATTAAACACAGTTGGCGTCAACTGTGTTTTTTTGGATAATATTTTATGCTTTACCAAGTTAAAGATTATGATTTTAATCTTCCTGAAGAGTTAATTGCTCGTTTTCCTACTCCTAATCGTGAAGATTCTCGTTTATTACATTTTACTGAGGAAAATAATCAAGTTATAGATCGCAATTTTACTGATATTGTCAACTTAATTCCCAATAACTCAGTACTTGTACGTAATAATACTCGTGTAATCCCTGCTCGCTGTTATGCTCGCAAACCTTCAGGAGCAAAAGTTGAAATCCTTGTTGAACGTATTACAGGATCTCATGACTTTTTAGCTCATGTTAGAGCTAATCGTAGTCCTAAACCAGGACAAATCTTAATTCTTGGAGAAGATAAATCTGGACAAGCTCAGATTACACCTCAAGAACTCGAACAAGTAAGCTTATTAGCGCAAAGATTAAATCAAGCCCTAGAAGCAAAAAACACTCAAGCGGTAGAAGAGTTTCTAGCTCAAATTCATGAACTTATTGAAAATAAAAACACTTATTTAGTTATGTGTACTGGAAGAAATCATAGCCTCTTCTGTTTACAAGCACTAAATAAAGATAATATTTTAAATTCGTTACAAACTATTGGTCATATGCCTTTACCTCCATATATGGAGAGGGAGGATCAAGAATCTGATAGTGAACGCTATCAAACTGTCTATGCAAAGATTCCTGGTGCAGTTGCAGCTCCTACTGCTGGACTACACTTTACCCAAAATATTATTGATAAATTAAAGGCTAAAGGGGTAGAGATTTTAGAAGTTACTCTGCATGTTGGAGCGGGAACTTTTATGCCAATCAAAGTAGATTCAATTCAAGAACATCAAATGCATGCAGAATGGATTGAAATTACTTCTGAAGTAGCACAAAAACTAAATCAAGCAAAACAACAAGGACGTAAAATTGTAGCTGTAGGTACTACTTCAGTAAGATCTTTAGAAACTATGGTGCAGTTTAGTATTAACCAATATATCAATAGTTTAGATCAAGATTTAGCTTCAACTCAGGAAATCAAACTTCGTCGTCAAAATTTAGTTTATCGTGATCTACTGGATAAAATTTCTTTAAAAAGAATTAAAGAACTTAATCAAGAAGCTCAAATAAAAGAATTAATAGCTCCTCGTGAAATTTGCCACACTATCAACTCTTTAAACTTAGACACTTTTAGTCAATTAACTCTTGAGCTGGATAATCATCTTACTCTCATAACTGAGTTATGGCAATTTTTACAAAACCTTACCCAAATAGATACTTCTAAGTTTTCTGCGACAAATCAAGAAACTCTTGCTTTAATTAGGCATTTGACTGCAGAAGAAAATAACAAAAACTATAGTTTTACTAATCACTATATCAATACTAGCTGTGAGTTAGGGACACAAATCCCTCTCTTACCTTATACCGGAAATACTGAAATTTTTATTCACCCCGGACATAAGGTACATCTCGTGGATTATATTATTACCAATTTCCACCTTCCCAAGTCAACTCTAATTATGCTGGTTGCAGGTTTTGTAGGCTTTAAATACTGCTTAAGTGCTTATGAACATGCTATTGCTCATAAATATAGATTCTATAGCTATGGTGATTCTTGCTTTATTCCGAATCTTAAACAGCCTCAAGATCTAGAGCTACTATTTTAGTTAATTCAACTTGATTTTTTGTCATTAACTAATAAAAAATGGTATAATTGTAGTTTGTGAATATATCGGTGAATATATTTATAATCTTTTAAAATTTAACTTTAATTAAATAAAATTATTTAATTTTTCTACTCATGCTATCTTACAAAAAGTTAAAGCAACAAGGTCATGCTCGTAGAGGTGAAATTACTATTCACCGAGCTGACGGCAATGAATTTACAATTCAGACACCTGCTTTTATGCCAGTTGGTACCTATGGTACTGTAAAGTCTATGACTCCTGAAGAAGTTAAAGAAATTGGTGCTGAAATTATTTTAGGTAACACCTTCCATTTATGGCTAAGACCAGGAATGGAAATTATGCGTAAAGCAGGTGGTTTACACAATTTTATGCAATGGAATAAACCTATTCTTACCGACTCAGGTGGCTTCCAAGTTTTTAGTTTAGGTGATATTCGTAAAATCAAAGAAGAAGGGGTTTACTTTAGATCCCCAGTTGATGGTTCAAATGTTTTCTTAAGTCCAGAAATTTCAATGGATGTACAGCACGCACTTAATTCAGATATCGTTATGATCTTTGATGAATGTGCACCTTATCCATCAACTTATGACTATACCTTAAATTCCATGAACCTCTCACTACGTTGGGCTAAAAGATGTCGTGATCGTTTTGATGAATTAGGTAATACTAATGCTCTCTTTGGTATTATCCAAGGAGGAACATTTAATGACTTACGTAAAGCCAGCCTCGCAGGTTTAGCTGATATAGGTTTTGATGGCTATGCTATCGGTGGTCTCGCTGTAGGTGAGCCTAAAGAAGAAATGCATAAAACTCTAGAGTTTATTACTCCACTAATACCAGATAATAAGCCTCGTTATCTTATGGGAGTAGGTAAACCTGAAGATCTTGTTGAGTGTGTACGTCGTGGCGTTGATATGTTTGACTGTGTAATGCCTACCCGTAATGCTCGTAATGGTCATTTATTTACTTTCACAGGGAATGTGCGTATTCGTAACGCTAAATATAAAGAAGACTTTACCCCTATCGAAGAAGGATGTGATTGTTACACTTGTAAACACTACACAAGAGCTTACTTACATCACCTAGATAAATGTGGAGAAATTCTAGGTGCACGTTTAAATACTTTCCATAATCTACGCTTCTATCAAAGATTAATGCAACGCATGCGTAATGCCTTAGATGCAGGAGAATTCGATAAATTTGTCGAAAAATTCTATGCAGATCTTGGGCAAGAAGTTCCAGCTTTAGGCGAGTTCTCTGATAATCGCTATGCTTACATTGATAAAGGCGATAGAATTGAATAATCATTTTTTATTATAAATTTTTCTTATAACGGAGTTTATTATGAACTTATTTTTAGCTGCTGAACAACAGCAAAGCCCTGTATTCTTAATTGTTCTAATCGTAATTATGTTTGCGTTTATTTACTTCTTCCAATGGAGACCAAATAAAAAACGTCAAGCAGAATACAAAAAGCTATTAGAATCTTTAGAAGTTGGTAGTGAAGTATTATTAAACGGTGGTTTATTAGGTACTATTACAAAATTACGTACCGAAGATGATTTAGTACAAGTTGAAATCTCTAAAGGAGTATTAATTACAACTAAACGTGGCTTTATCGTACAAGTACTACCTAACGGTACTATTGCTTCTATTGTTAATGACAATAAACCTGCTAAAAAAGCAGCAAAAAATGAAAATTCAGCTGAAGAAGAAAAAGAAACAGAAAGCAAATAATTTTTAAGTAGGTTAGGGGTAATTAAGTATAATTACCCCTAACTTTAACCATAATCCAGATAAAGGTAGAAAAACAGTGCCAAACCATTATCCCTTATGGAAAAACCTTTTAATCGTCTTTACAATTATTGTAGGTTGTATTTACGCTTTACCTAATTTATTCCCGGAAAAACCTTCTTTACAAATTGCAGGAAGCCGTGGACGTGAAATTGAATTAGCAGCTTACAACCAAATTCAACAAAAAGTTGAACAAGCTGGAATTACTATTTCTAAATCTAGCTTTAGTGACGGAAGGGTTAATCTAGTATTTGAAAGTGATGAAGATCAACAAAAAGCTGCCCAAGTATTAGATAGTTCACTTGGTGATAACTATACTACAGCTTTAAGTTATACTCCAGCAACACCAACTTGGTTAACAAGTATTGGAGCTCAACCTATGAAATTAGGTCTTGACCTTCGTGGTGGAGTAAGATTCCTCATGGAAGTTGATATTAACACTCTATTTGATCGTAGCTATGATGGTCTTGCTAAATTTATTCGTGACCAAGCTCGTCAACAAGGAATCTCTTTAAACTCAGTTACTTATGATAGCTCGAAAAAAGCAATCACTGCAGTAGCGAGTTCTCCTGAAGCAGTACGTGCTTTAAATAGTTACTTACATGGCTCTTCGGGAATGGGAAATGAAGTACAAACTCAGACTTCAGGACTAGAAGTAACTATTACTTATACTAATCAAAAATATGATCAAACGGTAAATTATGCCGTAGATCAATCTCTCTTAATTTTACGTAACCGTGTAACGGAAATCGGGGTAGCTGAGCCAGTAATTCAACGTCAAGGTGATACCAATATTATCGTAGAATTACCAGGGATTCATGATGTAGCTCGTGCTAAAGAAATTATTGGTGCTACAGCTACTTTAAGTTTTAATCTTGTAAATACTAATGTGACTCAACAACAAATAGATGCCAACTTAATTCCTGTTGACACTATGGTGATCACTAATGCTCAAGGTTATAAGTACGCTCTTTATAAAAACGAAATTATTTCTGGACAAAACATTATTGATGCTTCTGCAGGTCGTGCCGAAAATGGTGGTCCTCAAGTAAGCATCCGTTTAGATTCAGAAGGAGCTCGTTTAATTTCAGAAGCCACTAAAACAGCAATTGGTCGTCCTATGGCAACCGTTTACTCGGAGTATAAAGATACAGGGAGACGTGATGCTGAAGGCAAACCTATTTTACGTAAAGTAGATGAAGTTGCAAACGTAGCAACTATTCAAGCAAGATTAGGAGCAAGCTTTGTAATTACCGGCTTATCTTCTATGACCGAAGCAAATAACCTTGCTCTTGTTCTCCGTTCAGGTGCCCTTGTTGCTCCAATTCAAATTATTTCAGAAAAAGTAATTGGACCATCATTAGGAGCTGCTAACATTGAACAAGGTTTAATTGCAAGCGTTAGTGCTTTAGTTGTAACTATCCTGTTAATGACAGTTGTATACCGCTTCTTTGGTTTTATTGCAGGATTTGTTCTTATTTTCAACGTGGTGCTTTTAATTGCAGCCTTATCTATTTTACCAGGAACAACCCTAACCATGCCTGGTATTGCGGGGATAGTATTAACCATAGGTATGTCCATTGACGCCAACGTTCTAATCTATTCACGTATTATAGATGAATTAAGAATTGGACGCTCACCACAAGCTGCTCTAGCAGAAGGATATCAAGGAGCTTGGACATCAATCTTTGATGCTAATATCACCTCAATCCTTACAGCTTTAATCCTCTTTATTTTCGGTACTGGTCCAATTAAAGGATTTGCAATTACCTTAGCTCTCGGGGTGCTTATCTCAATGTTTACGGCTATAGTTGCAAGTAGAATGATCTTTAACTTTGTTTATGGTTCGCGTAAAGCAACCAAACTTCATATTTAGGAGGCTGCTAACCCATGAACAAACATGTAGAAAAATATACTCGTGGAGTTAAAACTCCTTATGCCAATAGATTTAGTGAGAAAGCTTACGTAACCGAAAACGGGGTAATCTTAGCACGTCCAATTATTCACTTCTTAAAAGAACGTAAGTATTGCTATATTTTCTCAGCAGTACTAATGATTGCTTGTATTATCTCTTTCTTTGTCCGTGGCTTAAACCTAGGACTAGATTATACAGGGGGGACGGTAGCCGAAGTTAGTTACTCTAAGGCGGTAACTGGACCTGATATTAATGAAATTCTAAGTCAAACTTATCCTGGAATTGAAGTTACTTCTACAGGAGCACGTGAAACAACCATTCGTATCCCTGCTAAGTTAGTAACTAGTACAACAACTCAAGACTTAGAAAAATTAATTCAAGAAAAAGTAGACCCACAAGCTAGAATTACCTCTGCAGAATTTGTTGGACCTAAAGCGGGAGCTGATCTAATTTATGCTTCAGTAATGTCAATGTTATGTACTATTGTCATGATGTTGATCTACATTTCTTTCCGCTTCCAATGGCGTTTATCTCTAGGAGCAGTAGCTTCACTAATTCACGACGTTATCGCTGTAATTGGTATTTTCTCAATGTTCCAAATTGACATTGACTTAAACTTTGTGGCTGCTATTCTTTCGGTTGTAGGCTACTCAATTAATGATACGATCGTGGTATATGACCGTATGCGTGAAAATATTCGTAAAATGCACCGTATCTCAGTGCAAGAATGTATTGATATCTCATTAACTGAGACTTTAAACCGTACGATCATGACCTCATTAACTACTTTAGTTTCAGTAGTTATCCTCTTATTCTTTGGTGGTAGTTCGCTATATATCTTCTCTCTATGTTTAACTATAGGTATTATTATTGGTACCTACTCATCAGTATTCGTAGCCGTTGCTATTTCATACGATGTAGGTTTAACTAAAGAAGACATGTTAGTACGCCAAGTAAACAAAGATGGTTTAGAAGAGTACGAAAGATAATAAAAAAAGAGTTCAGACTTTGGATCTGAACTCTCTTTTTTTATTTAGCAAATTTTTTCAGGAGATTATTAAATTTCTCGTCGAGACTACTTTGCTTTTTAGGATTATTATTTTTTACTTTAGAACGATTTTGCTTCCACTTAGGATTAGTATTTTGTGGTTTTTGTCTTGTTTTCTCAGCTTTCTCTTGATTACGGAGATCACGAGCATAAATTCTAAAAACATTTTTATCAACACTAATACCCGATTTTTCAGCAAGAAGAGCATATTGTTTTTGCTCTTGTAAAACTGAAGCTAAACGTTTTGCTTCCTCTTCAGATTTTACTTTTGAAACTGTAACTTTTGGA
The DNA here is from genome assembly GCF_003585965.1 of Psittacicella gerlachiana. GTDB lineage: Bacteria > Pseudomonadota > Gammaproteobacteria > Enterobacterales > Psittacicellaceae > Psittacicella > Psittacicella gerlachiana. The sequence continues at coordinate 8,342 of NZ_NRJF01000011.1, forward strand.
GCTACTTTTTTCTGCCCTTCAAACAGCATAGTTAGTTCAATACGATTACGAGGCACATCTACTTCATAAACTTGTACTTGAATTTGCTCTCCTGATTTTAAGAAATTATAAGGATCTGCAATAAAACTTGTACTCATACGTGAAATATGCACCAAGCCATCAGTATGCACCCCAATGTCCACAAAAGCACCAAAATCAGTTACATTAGTAACTAAACCATTCATAAGCATTCCCACTTCTAGTTGCTTAATACTATCAATACCTTCTTTGTATTTAATAGGTTCATACACCCCACGTGGATCTCTTCCTGGTTTTTCTAATTCTTTAATAATATCGACAATTGTTGGTAAACCAAACTTTTTATCTACATAGTTTTCAGGAACTAATTTTTGTAAATTTTCTTTACTACCAACTAATTCTGAAACCTCAATTCCTAGATCTTGTGCCATTTTTTCAACAACACTATAAGCCTCAGGGTGAACTGCTGAGTTATCGAGAACATTAGTATTTTCTCCCACAACTCTTAAGAAACCTGCACATTGCTCAAAAGCTTTAGGACCAAGACGGTTTACTTTTAATAGATCTTGACGAGAAGTAAATAAACCATTCTCATCACGATATTTTACGATATTTCCAGCGGTAATTTTATTTAATCCTGAAATTTTACGTAATAAATATTCTGAAGCAGTATTTACGTTAACTCCAACATAGTTTACGCAATCTTCAATAGTTGCTTCTAGTTGATTAGTTAACTCTTTTGAGTTTAAATCATGCTGATACTGACCTACACCAATAGATTTTGGATCTATTTTTACCAACTCAGCTAGAGGATCAAGAGCACGACGAGCAATAGAAACTGCCCCACGAATACTTACATCTAAATCAGGGAACTCAGCCACCGCTAACTCTGAAGCCGAGTAAACTGAAGCTCCAGCTTCATTTACCACTAAAGTATCTACTCCGGTAATTCCTCTTTCTTTAAAAGTTTGCTCTACAAAATCTAAAGTATCACGGCAAGCTGTTCCATTACCAATTACTACTAAAGTAACTTGATGCTTTGTAACTTGCTCAACTAGTTTTTCCGCTGCTCGAGCTTTATTTTCAATCAGGTGTAATACCCCATGATCTAAGAGTTTGGTTTGTCCATCAATAGTTGCAAACTTAATTCCCGTTCTAATTCCAGGATCAAGACCAAGAATATTTTGAGCTTTTACTGGAGATTTTAACAGTAAAGATTTTAAATTGCTTGCAAATGAATTATAAGCATCAGGTTCGGCTAATTCATGACGTGCATTTAAAAGCTCTGTTTCTAAGATCGAACTTAATTTTACTTTCCAAGTCCAACTTAAAGCTTGACGACGCCAAACATTCAATTGAGTATTAGGAACTAGGTCAATCCCTAAATCCTTAGTAGCATGCTTTTCAATAATTTGATCTACTGGATTTACCGGAATAGCAGCCGGATTGGGATTAAGATGAATCGAAAGAATACCTTCAGCACGTCCACGCCATAAAGCTAAAAAGCGGTGACTCTTAATATCGCAAAGAGTTTCACTATAAGCAAAGTAATCTTTAAACTTATCTCCCTCTTTCTCTTTACCTTCAATCACCTTAGATTCAATGGTAGCTACTGCATTTAAGTAACTTTTTAATTCTGCTAAGAGTTCAGTATTATCTGCAAAATTATCAACTAAAATTAATAAAGCTCCCTCTAGTACCGCTTTAGTTGTACTATAATCTTCACTTAAATAAGAAGAACAAGCTACGTCTAAATCTAAGTTAACATCTTTACTTTCCCATAACTCAAGAGCTAAAGGCTCTAATCCCGCTTCACGAGCTTTAGTAGCTTTACTCTTACGTTTTGGACGATAAGGGATATATAAGTATTCTAAATCCGCTTTAACTAAACACTCATTAATTTGCTTTTCTAGTTCAGGAGTAAGTTTTCCTTGCTCACTGATTGAAGAAAGAATACTTTTCTTTCTGTCTTCTAATTCGGTTAAATAGTTAAATCTAACTTGAAACTCACGCAGTTGTTCGTCATTTAATCCGTCAGTTTCCTCTTTACGGTAACGAGCAATAAAAGGGATGGTTGCACCCTCATTAATTAATCTAATTGCCGCTTCAATCTGATGAGGATTTACTTCTAATTCTTGGGCTATACGCTTTTCAATACTTAGCATAAACTATGATGATAAAATAATATTAGTAAGTTTAATTAATGAATCTATAGATAATATCTAAAATATTATTTATAGTAAGAATGATCACCTGTCTGATGTTCCGTAACGTCTTTTACTCCAGTAATTTCACCTGGAAACTGCTCTAGTAGCTGCCCTTCAATTCCTTGTTTTAAAGTAACATCAACCATAGAACAACCGTTACACCCACCTCCAAACTGGATAATACAATTACCCTCGGTGATTTCAATTAAAGTAATACGACCACCATGATTACGTAATTGAGGATTAATAACCGCTTCAATATAGTAGTCTACACGGTCTATTAGTGGAGCATCACTTTCCGGACGCTTCATTTTGGCATTAGGAGCTTTAATTGTTAATTGTGATTCTAGACCTTCAGTAACAAAGTCTATTTCAGCTTCGTTTAAGAAAGGCCAAGAAATTGGATCAACATAAACTTTAAACTCTTGATAGTCGATCACATGATCAACTTCCTCAATGTTATCAGGTGGACAAAAAGAAACACCACACTCAGCATTATAAGATCCCGGATGTACCACAAACACACGAATTCCCGTGCCTGGCTCTTGATCTTGAAGAAGTTGTGAAAATTGGTTTATTGCAGGTTTAGTAATTAAAATATATGAATTATCCATAATGTTTGGCTATATAAATACAATTAAGAAAACATGTGCCAACTTTATCAGCATAATTTAAGTCAGCATGTTGTATTTTATCATAAAACCTCATTTTCTTGCAGAAAATATGGAATAATCAGCCCCTAAAATTATATAATTAACTTAGTACTATCTAAGATTTAAGGAGAAGTATGCAAGGAAGAACTTACTCTGTTTTTACCTATATTTTTTACGGCTTTCTTATGATCTTCTTGAGTAAGACCTATAACTCAGATAAATATCAAAAATTGTTTATCTTTCGCTTTAACTACAATCGACTAATTGCCATGTGGAAAATAGGCATTATCGTTATCCTTGTTCTTTGTTTAATTTTTTATTATCGCTACGGATATATTAGTCAAAACATTTTAATTTTATACAGCATCTTCTTTATTTTACTCACAACCTTATGTCTCTACTCTATAGGTTTGTACTCTTTATTTCCAATTAAACAAGAACAGTCAATACTCTACTATACTCTTTTAGATTTAGTGGGGAGTGAAAAGGAAGATCCAAATATTAGCTTAAATATGACTTACTATGGCTTAGCCGTACTCTTAAGTCGCTTTAATAAGCTTCCTGCTGTAAAATTTCCTGATGTCTATAAAATGATTAAACAGCTTTCTCAAGCTGAAGATGAATTTTCAGGAAACCAAAAGAAAACAAAAGAAGATTTAGAACAAGAAAAACGGGTAAAGCAACTCCAAGAGCAAGCGGAAAAAGAATTAGAAAGATCCCAAAATCAAGAACAAGAGAAAAATGATCAAGAGAAAAAATAGCTTTTCCTTGAGTTTATTATCGATTTTTTGAGATTTTTTCTGCGGAAAAGTAAACTTTATTGTATAATATACCCTTGGTAGTCATAAGGTTAAAACTTAACTAAGCATTAACCTCGATTACCTGTGAATATTTTCTTAATTACAAACTCTAGTTTGTTGTCTAACTAAATTAAATATAGCTGTCCTATAGCTTATAGTCACTTATTCTAAATACAACTGTGAAGTTGCAGCCTGAAGAGTTACGAAAAGTTACTTAGATAATACAAGAAATTGTATTAAATATTGTGGGGTTTTTTATTATATGGATAGCTTAATTTCACTCTTTGAACATTTTGCTGAATACGGAAATATACTCTCTTATATTATGGTATTCACCGTACTTCTGATTAGTGGATTAGGAGTACCTATCCCTGAAGATATAACTTTAGTTACGGCTGGTATTTTAGCTAGTCAAGGTTATGCACATGGTTATGGTATTTTCTTTGTCTGTATGGCTGGAGTACTTATCGGTGATTCCTGCATGTATATCTTAGGATACATTTATGGGGTAAAAATCTTAAGAGTTAAGTTCTTGCGTAGAATTTTAACGGCTAAAAGAATTAAATCTATACGCCTCCGTTTCCAAGATAACTCAACCATGTTTTTATTTGTTGCTCGTTTTTTACCAGGATTACGTGCAGCTATCTATCTTTTCTCAGGGATCACTAGAAAGGTTTCTTACACTAAATTTATTCTTATAGATTTATTTGCTTGTATTATTTCTGTCCCTGTATGGGTAGGTTTAGGTTATTTCTTTGGTAATAATCTTGATTATTTAAAACATTTAATGCATCGTATTGGACTTGGAGTTTCTATTGCAGCTATTCTTGCTCTTGTAGCAATTATCGTGCTGATTAAGGTAAGAATTTCTCGTCGTCAGAAAAAATTAACCGAGACTAAGCTCAACGAACATAGAGAAAGCACTAATGAACTCTATGATCATGCGAAAAGCCACTCAGGGCAAATCAAGAAAAAGCAAAGTAAAGTAAAAAATCATCAACAAATTAATAGTGAAGAGCATAATTCTCAAACCTAAATTTAAAAAGAGTCAAGAAATCACTTGGCTCTTTTTAAATTGGTAAATTTATACTTTTAAGAGTATAATTATTTGATGTTTGCTTTATTGACTATATAATATAAAAATAACTAATTAGGTGTATTCCACCTTAACATCAGCCTTTATTCAATAATGTATGAATAAGAGGATCTTGTAAGTGACAAATAAACATTCTTTTTCAGAAGCTAACAAAGCAACTGATTATACTCATAAACACATTCCTTCTTCACTCGATGAAGGAATAGATGATATTGCTACTTTAGCAACTGCATCAAAAACAGATATTCTTTTTAAAAATATAAATCCAACAACTGTACGCGAAGCCTATCGTGATGAAAGAGTTTGGCGTTTAAAATTTAAAAAAGCTTACTTAAACAATCCTAACTGGTTTGTGATTTATAACCTCATTAATCCTTACAGCTTAGTTAAAACCGTTTTAGCAGTCTTATTAGGAACTTCCTTAGCACTCCTAACTCGCTCTGAAATAAACTGGGGAGTATTTACTCTTTGTTTAGTACTTGCAATTCTTGTACAATTATTTGCAAATTTATGTAAGGAATATTCTTCTGAAAACCTAGGAACCAAATACGAATGTCGCCTTTGTGAATTTGAAGCTATTCCAGGAGAAAAAATAATCTCTCGTCGCACCGTTTTACAATTGACAAAGATTACCGCTGTCGCTATCTTGGCTTCTTGTATTGGACTAGTTTTTCTTGCTGGTTTAAGTTTAGGCTCTACCTTAGTTTTTGCAGGATTAATCATCATTATTCTTAATCTGCTCATGCGCTATTCTATTGGTAGCAATCCTTATAACTTCACCGTACTCGGAGAATTATCATATTTTCTTGTCTATGGTGTAGTGATGGTTGATGCCTCTTTTTACCTCCAAGTACATGATTTTGATATCTACCTTTTATTTCCAGCTTTAGCATTTGGTTTTTTATGTGTAGCAACATTAAATCTTTTTAATATGCGAGATAGTTATGTTGCTCGAGCTTATCATAAAGATAACCTTGCAGTAGTCTTTGGAACTAAAGCTAGCCGTTTATTCCAAACAACTTTTTACTTACTAGCTTTAATTTTTTATTCTTATTTTAATACCGTTATTGCCGCTCCTTGGTTCTGTTATTTATTCTTTATTAGCACTCCTTTAATAGCATTCCATTTATATGTTATTCATACTGATGCTAGTACTAAAGCTTTAAATAACCAAAAATATATTGCGAACCTAATTAACATAGTAACTACCGGAACTTTTATTATTACTACGGTAATTGCTATCTATGCTTGGCAATAAAAAAATGCTCTAAGTGATTCAGCTTAGAGCATTTTTTATTGCCAAACTTGTCAAAAGTCACAATTTATGGATATTTTCAATCAAAAACTAACTAATTAGAGTATTATATAGAAAATTATTTTTTAACTATTTTAAGGAAACTTAATTTATGTCCTCAGAGTTAACCCTACAAGAACAAGCATTACTGGTAATGAGTCTTACAGACCTTACTTCTTTAGACGATAAAGATAACTTTAATAGTATTCAAGACCTTTGCTCTAAAGCAATCAATCCTTACCAACATACAGCAGCTGTTTGTGTTTATAAAGAGTTTGCAGCTTATGCAAAATATCTACTAAATAACCAAGTTAAAGTTGCAACAGTTATTAACTTCCCTGATGGTGCTCTAGATTTTACAAGATTTACCTTTGAATATGCATATGCTTTAAGTCAACAAGTAGATGAAATTGATTATGTGTTTCCTTGGCGCAAACTCATTGAATTAACTCAAGATCAAGAATATGAGTTCAAAGATCTAAGCCAAGTAACTAACAATAGTGCATATCAAGAAATGCGTGAAATCATGCAAAAGTACTTACAGCCTCTTTGCAATAATCAAAATACGAAAATTAAAGTTATTTTAGAATCAGGATCTTTAACTCCACTCCAAATTGCGATTGCTAGTCAAATTTGCCTTGACTATGGCGTAGATTTTATTAAGACTTCTACTGGTAAACATGGAGAAGGAGCAAAACTTACAGATGCAGAAATTATCTTTAAACTAATTAAACTAAATCAAAGTAAAACCGGATTTAAAGCTTCTGGTGGAATAAAAACCGTAGCTCAAGCTATGGAATATATTAATCTTGGAGCTAAAATTCTTGGGCAAGATTTTATTGCTCCCCAAACTTTTAGATTTGGAGCTTCGGGAATCTACAAGGATATTATCTCAATTCTTACCCATGGAAAAAGTATTAGTTCGCAAGAACTAGGACAAGCTTCATCTTATTAATCGCTGTTTAACCTCAATTTGTGCAGATTTTTTTCTGAAAATCGGTTATAATTGGCACATAAGATCAGCTTATTGCTTAAAACAAATAAGTTTAGTTAGTTGCTAAAAGATCTAACTTGTTTGTTATTCTTATAAATTTTAATAAGTCCAAGGCATTCTAATATGAAAAAACGTGTATTTATCATGCTCCTAGATTCATTTGGTATTGGTCATGCTCATGATGCAGACAAATATGGTGATAAAGGGTCTGATACTTTAGGTCACATTGCTCAATTTTTTGCTGATGGCAAAACAACCAATGGGCAAACTTCTTTAAAACTTCCTAATCTTACCAAACTAGGATTATTAGAAGCATATAAACATTCTACTGGACATTATCCTGCAAACATGGATGCAAGTTTAGTAGATCCTCAAGCTTCTTATTGCTATGCACAAGAAGTTTCAAATGGTAAAGATACTCCATCTGGACACTGGGAAATCGCAGGTTGTCCTGTAAAATTTGACTGGACTTACTTTCCTGAACACACAAATTCATTCCCTACAGAGTTCTTAGATAACATTGTTAAAAAAGCAGGTCTTCCTGGTTATTTAGGTAATTGTCACGCTTCGGGTACGGTAATTTTAGATCAATTAGGTGAAGAGCATATGAAAACAGGAAAACCTATTTTCTATACTTCAGCTGATTCTGTATTCCAAATTGCAGCTCACGAAGAAACTTTTGGCGTAGAAAAATTACTCCAACTTTGTGAACTTGTACGTGAAGAATTAAATCAACACTTCGAAGCTGTAGGTCGAGTAATTGCTCGTCCATTTGTTGGTGATAAAGCGGGATCTTTTTCTCGTACGGGGAATCGTAGAGACTATTCTATTCTTCCACCATCAGAAACAGTTCTTGTACAATTAGAAAAAAATGGTGGTCAGGTTGTATCTGTAGGTAAAATTGCAGATATCTATGCTCATCAAGGGATTACCAAAAAAGTAAAAGCTACAGGTCTAGAAGAACTTTTTGATAAATCAATTATTGAAATCAAAGAAGCAAAAGATAATACCATTGTCTTTACTAATTTTGTTAACTTTGACTCAGACTTTGGTCACCGTCGTGATCCTCAAGGATATGGTGAAGCTTTAGAATACTTTGATAGCCGTGTACCAGAACTTTTAAGTTTATTAGAAGAAGGTGATTTAATTATCTTTACAGCCGATCATGGTAATGATCCTACATGGCCTGGCACTGAACACACCCGTGAACATATTCCTGTACTGTTCGCAGGTCCTGGAGCTGTACCTGGATATCATGGTAAACGTGAAACTTTCTCTGATATAGGTGCAACTATTGCTAAATATCTCAACCTTCCTGGTTTTGATTTTGGCAAATCTATTTTCTAATCAACTTTTCGGACATTTTAAATTTATAAGGAAATTTTATGGCAACTCCACATAATGCAGCAGAATTTGGTGATATCGCAGAAACAGTATTAATGCCTGGCGATCCTTTACGTGCAAAACACATTGCTGAAAACTTTTTAGAAAATGTGACTCAATTTACAACTGTACGTAATATGTTCGGTTTTACAGGAACTTACAAAGGTAAGCGTATCTCTATTATGGGTCACGGGATGGGAATGCCATCTATCTCTATTTACGCTGAAGAATTATATAAATTCTATGGAGTAAAAAACATTATTCGTATAGGTTCAGCTGGTGCAGTATTAGATGATGTTCACGTACGTGATGTAATCGTAGTAACTGGAGCATCAACAGATTCAAAAATGAACCGTCAACGTTTTAAAGATAACGACTACTCTGCAGTAGCTTCTTATGAAAACGTGGCAGCTCTAGTAGAAGCAGCTAAAGAGAATAATGTTGAAGTAAAAGTTGGTAAATGTTTCTCTTCTGACTACTTCTACACTCCAAATCCAGAATTTTTCCAAACCCTAAAAACTTATAACTTCTTAGCGGTGGAAATGGAAGCTGCTGCTTTATTCCCAATTGCAGATCTTTATGGAGCAAAAGCTGGTTGTGTCTTAACAATTTCTGATCACATTTTAAGAGAAGAATACACTACAGCTGAAGAACGTCAAACTACATTTACCCAAATGATGACTGTTGCTTTAGATGCAGCAATTAAAGTTGCTTAATTAAAGAATAAAAATAAAAACGAGTAGAAAAAATCTACTCGTTTTTATTTTTGTTCTTATTTTTGTGATTCTGCATTTTCTGCAGGTGCAGGAACTGGATCTACTTTAGTTTCAGAGTTCTTTATATATGATTGAGCAATGTTTATACGAGATTGCACGAAAAGAACTTGATTTTGTAATGTAGAAACATCTGTAGTGTTAGCATCAGCTTGGGCAATTTCTTTATTTAAATAGTCTTGAGCTTTTTGATATTCATCATAAGCTAAACCATATTTACCATCAGCAAAATAAATATCACCAGCTAATAATCTTGCAGTTACAAACCACTCTCCCTCTTTAATTTTATATAATTCAGGGATAGCTTCTTCACCACGTCCTAATTGTAATGCTAATTTAGCTTTGGTTATTGCCACTAACTCAGGTGAAAATTCATTATCACTCGGAATTGCAGCTACTAAATCGTAAGCCTTTTGATATTCGCCCTGCTCGGTTAAATATTTAGCTTGATCTAAAATCCCTAAAGCAGCTAAAGGTTTTTTCGGGTTATTTTTAATATAATTTAATAAGAGATCATTGCGAGTATTTACCCCGTCTCCCTCATTTTTAACCGTCATAATTTGTTGGTATTCTTGATACTCAGCTTGAGCTTGTCTTGACTGATGACTCTTATACCAGTTAATTCCCCAATAGATACCTACCCCTACAGCTATAGCTATAATGATTAAAGGTAAATACTGACGAAGCTTTGACATAAAAGACTGAAAGTCTTGTTCTTCTGTAGTATATGCCATGAAATTAATTCCTTTTTGATAATGCGACTCTATACTTTAGCGATTAAGCTTTTAATTTTGACACTAAAGTATCTAGGCTAACTGTTTCTTGTTCCCCAGTTGCTAAATGTTTTACATTTACCTGACCTTGAGCCACTAATTCTTCATTTACAATAATTACTTGCGGTGCACCTGATTTATCAGCTTTGGCAAATTGCTTTTTAAGTTTACCACCAGCAAGATTATTTAAAACCTTAATTCCTGCTGCTCGTAACTCTAAAGCGATTTTTAAAGATTGTGCTTGCACCTTGCCATCATTAATAATAAATACTTGAGCATGAGGAGCTTCTTGTTTACCATGTACTTCTTCAAGTAACAGAAGTAAACGTTCGTATCCTAACCCAAAACCAAAACCAGGAGTTGCATGACCACCAAGAATTTCCACTAAACGGTCATATCTTCCTCCAGCACATACAGTAGCTTGAGCTCCTAATTTAGTAGTCGTCCATTCAAATACGGTATCATTGTAATAATCTAAACCACGAACTAATTTAGGATTTACAACAAAATCCAATCCATTTGCGGTTAAAATCTCTTTTAAAGTCTCAAAGTAATCTTTACTTTCTTGATCTAAGAAATCTTCTAGTACCGGAGCATTAGCTAACACGGCTTGAGTTTTTTCATCTTTAGAATCTAAAATACGTAGAGGATTTGAAGTGAGACGTCTTTGTGAATCTGCATCTAGTTGCTCTTTATATGTTTCTAAGTAACTTACTAATGCTTTACCATAATTAGCACGAGCTTCACTTGTCCCTATAGTATTAATCTCTAAGGTAATATATTCACTAATTCCAAGAGCTTTCCAAAACTCGGCATTCATTAATAGCACTTCAGCTTCTAGTCCAGGATCTCTAATTCCAAGAATCTCAACTCCTAGTTGATGAAACTGACGATAACGCCCTTTTTGTGGTCTTTCATAACGGAACATAGGACCAAAATAATAAAGACGTTGTTCTTGATTATAAGAAAGTCCATGTTCAATACATGCACGCATTGCCCCTGCAGTCCCTTCAGGACGTAGACTTACACTTTCTTGATCATTAGTGGTAAAAGAAAACATTTCTTTTTCAACTATATCTGTAGCCTCACCAACGCCTCTTGCAAATAAAGCTGTTGATTCTAAATAAGGGGTTCTAATCTCATTAATACAATATTTCTCTAAGATATCCTCTAAAGTTCTAAGAGTTTTATTAAATAAATGAGAATCTTGTGGTAATACATCATTAAAACCACGTAAACTTTTGATAGCTTTATTCATAATCTTTTTACTAAAACCGGTTAAATTTCTCAGTAGTATAGTATAACAAAAAAGCCAGTTAATTTCACAAACTGGCGTCACTTTTTTCAAACAAGGTTAATTTAAATCTTTGATATTAATGCGATTTTTTTCTAACTCGATGCGAGATCTAATCTTAGCTTCTAATTGATCTATCATCTGCTCGTTGTCTAAACGATCAATACGTTTACCATCTTCATAGAAACCAGATTTACGCATGCCTCCTGTAACCCCCATATCAGCAACAAGAGCTTCACCAGGTCCATTAACCACGCAACCTATAATCGAAACGTCTAAAGGAGTTAAAATATCCTGTAACCTGTCTTCTAAGACATTTACAGTATTTATTACATCAAACTCTTGACGCGAACAGGTTGGACAAGCGATAAAGTTTATCCCTCGTTTACGTAAACCTAAAGATTTTAGAATCTCGAATCCCGCTTTAACTTCTTCTACCGGATCTGCTGCTAAAGAGATTCTAATAGTATCTCCAATGCCATCGGCAAGAAGCATCCCTAAACCTATCGCTGATTTTACCGTACCTGAACGTAAACTTCCCGACTCAGTTATCCCTAAATGTAAAGGAACCATTGGCAAAGCCTGAGCTAACTTACGATATGAAGCTACGGCTAAATCTATATTTGAGGCTTTTACTGAAATCTTAAAATTCTCAAAATTTAAACGATCTAAATAATCAACATGTCTTAATGCCGACTCTACTAAAGCTTCAGGAGTAGGTTCGCCATATTTTTCTTGCAAATCCCTTTCTAAAGATCCTGCATTTACCCCAATACGTATAGGGATATTTTTATCTCTTGCAGTTTCAACAACTCGACGTACACGCTCTTCATTTCCTATATTACCGGGATTAATACGTAAACAGTCTACGCCATACTCTGCAACTTGGAGAGCAATACGATAATCAAAATGAATATCAGCAATTAAAGGGACTTCAACTTGCTGTTTGATTTCTTTAAAAGCTTGAGCAGCATCCATAGTTGGTACTGAAACCCTAACTATGTCTACTCCAACCTCTTCTAATCTTTTAATCTGGGCAACCGTCGCTTCAACATCTGTAGTTTTGGTATTGGTCATAGATTGCACTGAAATCGGAGCATCTCCGCCTACAGGAACCTTGCCTACCCAAATTTTACGCGTTGGTCGACGATTTTTTATTACATTAAATTCACTACTCATATATCTACCGACTTTTTTTCTTTACGGTTTTTACTGGTCATATTATACCTGAATAACCTTATTAAAGAAAAAACTCTTTCTTATTCGTATTATACAGCCATTGAAAATAATATTTATTCTTAAATAAAGAAAGCTCCGTTAAACGGAGCAAGAATTATTTTACTAAAAAAGTCTTTAAGTTACTATTATTTCTCGTACTTAGATCTTGAAGTTCACCATTAATATAAAGATAAGTTACCGCTGAAACTCTACCTACACGAATTTCTGCGACATTACCTAAATCATATAATTCATTTAATGGTACTGTTTTGGTGATCCATTGACTAGAACCAGTTGAGTTTTTTACACCTACCCAACTTTCACTTGAAAGTTTAATAAAAATTCCTTTTACTGGTATTTCACTACCATCACTAGCAATTACCACATCAGGATTACTTGGTGGGGTAACTTCTAGAGATTCAGTATTATTAGTTTCAGAAGTATTAGCAGTGTTTGTATCTTGATTTGTAGTCTGATTATTTTGCGTATCAGTAGATTCTGTAGATGGAACAAGAACTTCTGAATCAGAAGTTGTACTTGTAGCTTCTTGATTCTGAACTACAGATACGCTTGATCCTTCAGTTCCAGTTATTCCTGTTGTATTGCTATTAAACACAGATTTAACAACAATAACTCCAATGATTAAAATTATTACTAAGGTTATAAGCAGGAAAAGAATTTTTCTTGCATTCGAAGGACTATTTCTGTTGTAAATTTCAGAATTTAAACTATTTCGACTAAAGCCTGTACCTGTACTCACAGCTGAATCTTTAACAACTTTAGCGTCTCGATTTACTTGCTTTGCCGTATCCTCAAATATCTTTTTGTCAATTAAAGAATTATCTTCAAGTCCTAAATACTCAATGTATTTTTTAAGATACATACGAAGATAGACATTATCAAAATCTTCAATATTTGTAAATTGATTATTTTCAAAAGCTTTTAAAACCCTTGGATTAACACGAATAACTTTATTCACGTCTTCCAATGACTCGCCTTTTTCATGGCGCTTTTTCTTTAAATAACTACCAAAATTCTCTGGACTAAGATTTTGATCATCGAGGATTGTATTGTCTTGTGTGGTATTTAGATCTTTATTTTCCAAAGTGGTCATGGGTAAAACTTAACAAACATTATTTATGTTTAAGATATAAAATCTTAAAAACGCAAAAAAGTACTAAAAATAAACAATTATGATAAAAAAGTTTACCTTATTTAATCTAGCCGAATGAATTACTTATGGTTATTTTCTTAAAAGTAAATCAAATCTCTTCCATTATACCAATATTTACACTAAATTTGAAAGAAAACTGCTATTTTATTAAAAAATATGTTAAATCGGACATAAAATTTACCTTTAACTTTTAAAGTAAACGAAAATCTTTATTTTCAAGAGCAAAGTTATAATCATTACACAGTTGAGCAAGTAAATAAAAGCTCCCCATAAAAACAAGATTTATTTGCGATTTATTATTACTTTTTAATAGTTCTTCCTTATATTTTAAAGTTAAGGTATGCAGAACAAATTTATTCATGATCTCTTTAAAAGTTCTAGCTTGTGTAATCTCTTGCAAAACTTGATCTAGACTTGAAGCAAGATAAAGCTTCTCAAAATTGTTAACTCTTTGTTGATAATCGGTAAAAGTTACTCCACGATATTGATGTTCAAGTGGGACTAAGATTATTTGTGCAGGCAAACTAAATTGCTCGATTTTCTCTAGACATTGATTTATATCTTTTTCTTTCCCAAAAGCAACAATAAAAAGTGTATAACTATCCTCAGGAAGTTTCTTTGCTAAAATTTCACAACTTTTTTCAACTGCAGGAGGATTATGTGCTACGTCAAGAATAATATTTACTTTATCTAACTCTAAAGAATAAGCTTTATTTATCGAAGTCACTAATGCTTGCTTGCCTAATGCACTTAAAAAACTTAAACGCCCATAGAGATTCATCTCTTTTATAGCCCCCTCTATATCTTTATTTTTGAGCAAAGGTAAGTTTATTTTTGCCTGTTGCTCAGCTAAAGCTAAAGCAAAACTCGCTTTACTTCTTAACCTAAAATCTATCTCTCCACAGCTAAACTCATATTTTGATTCTCTTGTCAAATAACCTAAAGAGTGTCCCTCTATACCTAAATCTTTAATCTTAACTAAAAGCTGATAAGCTGTATAAGCAGCTTCTAAATTACTCTTAGGGTAAAGTTGCTCAGCTAAATCTAGCTTATGTAAAGAGGCAAAATTTAATTGCTCTTGCAACTCAGGAGGTAATAGCTGTAAATTCGGCACAAATATTACCTTGCCAGCCTCTCTCGCAATTGCTATTTTATTTTTTGCAATTGACTCCAAGCTTTCTCCAAGCAATTCGGTATGATCTAAACCTATACTAGTAATAATTGCTATATGAGCATCTAAAGCATTAGTCGTATCATAAAGTCCACCTATCCCAACTTCTTGTATAAGAATATTAGCTCGATATAAATATGCAAATAATTGAGCTAATAAAGTATTTTGTTGAGAGAAATTAAAGTAGCCATCTGCTTTTTGAGTTTGCTTTAAATAATAGGCTAAAATCTGCTCTAAAATCTCAATTGCCCATCCATAGGTTTGATAAGGAATAGGTTTACCATTAAAAAGAATGCGTTCGTTATATTCACGAATATGTGGACTCGTTAAACTCACAATTTGCAAATCTTTTAATAAACTTCTTAAAAAAGTAACACAAGTTCCTTTACCATTAGTTCCTCCAACAGTGATCACTAGAGGTAAGAAACTATTATTTTCACTATAAATTTTGGCTGGCGTATTTCCAGTTATCTTAGCTAAAGATTTTTCTAATAAAGTTAATATCTGCTCATGCGAAGCTAAATTATTAATTTGCTCCAATCCAAGACCTGCTTCTAAAAAGGCTACTGAGGCTGGGAGCTCTTGATGTATCTGTAAAAGTTTAGAGATTATTTCTTGATCTTTGATTTCTCTAGCTAAGGTTAAATCAGATTTTAGATTATAGGCTAAGACAAATACCCTAATTAACTGAGCGATGATGGTTATATCTTCTATTTTGAGTACACTAGAACTTGCTAAGGCCTTTTGTACTTTAACCATGACATAATCTTTGGCGTTCATTTTTTCTTCCTCTAAATTCAATTTCATTTGAGACTATAACTAAGTCAAACTATATCTAAAACTACCAAATGAAAGTTTAGGCAAACTAATCTCTAATTATAGATACTTTTTCCTAAAACTATGATATTTAACTTATTAAACTCCCCATTTCTCTACTTTTTTTGCGGTATAATATAGAGTATAAATTTTTTCTAAATAAAAAAGCTTTCATTTGCTAGTTTTTTTATCACTACTTGTATAGTTATTTAGATAAATATATTTAACGGTACAGACATATATGACTACCAAGAAAATTAAAAAAATCAAAAAAAGCAAAACTAGCACGGCAAATAATAGTGTTGTAAGAAATAGTAGAAATAGCAAAATAATATATGGGACTGCTAATCTAAATGCAATAGAAAAGTACTTAAGTTCACAACAAGATACTTTTACTAAATCCATGAAAACTATTGCTAATCAAATTATTAGTAATCCCGAGCTAATTCGCAATAGTATGCTCGTTTCTTTTGCCAAAAGCGTAAATCTTGGTGAAGCTTCCATTATGCGTTTTTGTAAACATCTAGGTTTTAAAGGATTTACAGAATTTAAAAGATACTTTGTCGAAGAGTTCTTTGAAAGACGTGATGATTCAGACACTAAAAACAAAATCTATGATATTGATGTAAGTGCCCAATCAAATCCAGCAGATGTTCTCACCAAAACTACAAATCTATTAGCGAGAATTACTTTAGAGACTAAACAAAATCTATCCGCAAATAGTAGTAACCTGAGTACGGCAGCCGATAAAATCCATCTCGCTCCACGCCTTTATATTTTTGGAACCGAAGCCAATCGTCATCTTATCGAAGAAGTTGCAGAAAGATTTATTAGCATTGGGGTTATGACCATTACCGCAACTAATGTTAATGACATGGTAAATAAAGCTTGTCTGCTTACCAAAGGAGATGTAGCTATTGCGGTACAAAGTTCAGGTTATAACAAAGAAATTTTAAAAGTGGTGTCTCTACTCCAAAAACAACGCGTATTTACCATAGGTATTTGTAATGATCCTCGTGCTGATTTAAGTATTAGGGTTGATATGTCATTTACAGCTTGTGGTAGTTATGATAAAAACCTACACCTATTGCAAGATAGTATGTATGTTCGTGTGAGTCAATTACTTATTTTTGAATGTTTAATTGGCTTAGTAACCGCTTTAGATATTCAACAAGTAAAAGAAGTTCGCATTAACTCGCTTAATACAATTGAACAAATTGTCCAAGCGAAAAGCGACTCACCAACAATTGTTTAATTTAGATAACGAGGAGGCATTTACTGCGTCCTCTTTTTTTCCATGCTTATGACTCGTGATACTTGGTATACAGGTTTTATTCTCTATAAAGAAGATTACGGCAATAATAGCGTTCGCCTATACTTTCTAAGTATTGAAAAGGGATTAATTCATTTATATTGTAAAGGAGCAAATAGTAAAAACTCAAAACTAGGACCAAGTTTACAATACTTTTCCTTATTACGTTTACAGGTTGCAGGTAAGTTATTAAATTATATCAGTAAAGTCGAAATAGAAAGCTTAGCGATTAAATATCCTACCGAACAATTCTATTGTGCTTGTTATATTAATGAGTTAATCACCAAAATATTACCAACAAACTCTTATCTTGAAAGTGAAGCTTTTGATCTGTTTAATTTTTATAAAAATACTCTGATTGAATTATTTTATGCCGAAAATACTCAACATCAAAGCCTAGCACTAAGAAAATTTGAAATCAATCTCTTAACTTTTCTTGGCATTATTCCCTATACTGCTTATGATTATCAAGGGCAAGATATAGATCCGCAAGGTGAATATTTTTTAATTCAAGATCAAGGATTTATTAATCACAAACAAATAAATCTTCTTACTCTCGATTATCTTGAACAAGAACAAAAACTTAAACAACAGTGGGAACAAGATCCCGATAGTGTTGACCCTTTAGCTTTACAATACTTGGAGTATCAACATCAACAATATCAACAACAGCAAAAATTAACTTTTTATGGTAAATACTTGCTCCTAATCCATGAACTATTTTTTGAGAATGAAAATAGATCTACACCAACTCAGCTTAATCTTAATGACGAAACCAAAGCTTTACTCAAAGAACAAGATGATCAACTAGCTTCTTTATTGCAAGTAAAAATAGATCTTGATGAAAAGCGACAAGTTGTTACCAAAATCACCTACCAACAACTTAAAAATAATTTTAATGAAGCTGATTTGGAGCAAGCTTTAGCTCAAAAAATAACCCAGTTCAAAAAATTTAAAGAACAAAATAGCAAATCTAAAAATTCTCTTTCAATGTTTGCTCAAAATTTTGTTAATTATAATTTATTCAAAAATTTAGATTCCCAAGAACAAAAGCAACTCTTAAACCAAGCTCATACTCTAAGTAAACTCTACTTAAACGTCCTTTTAGGTTCAAGAATTATCCATTCTAAAGAAAAACTTATAGAGTATAAACGCCTAATGGCAAGTTTGACTTAAGGTACAAATAGTAAGCCCAATTTAGCTTTTTAATGGTATAATCTTAAGAACTTATTTTAGATGCTAAAATAACTTTTTTAGCAGTTTTCACAGAATTTAATTTATTATTTAAGGTAAAAAATGTCTTACAATCTTGCTGAGTTACAAGCTTTTATTGAAGCTGAATTTGAAAATAGAGCTTCTATCAATCCTCAAACTGCAAGCGATGATTTAAAAGCAGCTGTTGAATATGTAATTAATCAACTCGATAAAGGTGTTTTACGTGTTGCTGAAAAAATTGATGGTAACTGGGTAACTCACCAATGGCTTAAAAAAGCAGTATTATTATCTTTTAGAATTAAAGAAAATCAAATTATCGAAGGTGATTCTACAAACTACTACGACAAAGTAGACACTAAATTCAAATCTTACACTGCAGAAGACTTTGCTCAAGCAGGCGTACGTGTAGTTCCTAACGCTGTAGCTCGTAAAGGTTCATATGTTGCTAAAAATGCAATTCTTATGCCATCTTATGTAAATATCGGTGCTTATGTAGATGAAGGTACTATGGTGGATACATGGGCAACTGTAGGTTCATGTGCACAGATTGGTAAAAATGTACACTTATCAGGTGGTGTAGGTATTGGTGGAGTGTTAGAGCCATTACAAGCTAATCCAACAATTATTGAAGATAACTGTTTTATCGGTGCTCGTTCTGAAATCGTGGAAGGAGTTATTGTTGAAGAAGGTTCAGTAATTTCAATGGGTGTATTTATTGGTCAATCTACCAAAATCTATGACCGTGAAACTGGTGAAATCCACTATGGTCGTGTACCAGCAGGTTCAGTAGTAGTTTCAGGTAGCCTACCATCAAAAGATGGTAAATACAGTTTATACTGTGCGGTAATCGTGAAAAAAGTAGATGCTAAAACACGTAGTAAAGTTGGAATTAACGAATTATTACGTTTAGACTAAGCATTTAAATTAAATAACTAAAATAAAAAACCTAGG
>NZ_NRJF01000110.1 GCF_003585965.1 Psittacicella gerlachiana
CTATTATACTTTTAAGTACTATTTTAAAGGTATCTATTTTTTAAAATAAGTACTTAATTATTCTTAATTTCAGTGAGTTTTGTTCTTTTGATAGAGTTTTACAAAAACCTAACTACCATTTGACACTTTAAAATAAAAGTAAAAAATCTCTTATTCTTCTTATTTTTTCGTAAAAAACTAGAGCTATCTCTTATAAATTATAAAACTTTTTTCTTTAAGAAATAGCTCTCTGCATGCAGAGAGATATTCCTTATAAACTATAAGTCTTTTTAAGATTAGAACTCATTGAGATTTAATAATTTTTTAGCTTAGGGTTGCGATTTTATTTTCACAGCACTTTTGTCAATTATCTACACTCTTTATCTAAGTTCCTTTCTAAATTCCTTTCCTGCCATAATGCCATAGCTTTTTCTAATTTAGAGTAATTGCAATGAAACCTATGAACAACCTTAGATTCTCTTTGTTGTTCATAAATTGCTCGTGCCTTTTTTATAATTAACTCTTCGATATTTAAACAAAAGTTGTATTCTTTTTGTAAAAGAGCTAAATACTTGTGATCCGTAATTTCAAGAAAATTCACCGGAGCATAAGTACCCTGAGCAAGAGGAATCATTTTCTTAATCTCAATTACCGCTAAAATCTTCTTATACTTATCTCTAGTTTTTACGCAAATCATCTCCTCGCTTACGTCTTCTTTTTCGATATATTCGTAGATAAGAAAATGTTCACGAGAAGAATTTTTGAACTTTTTATGTTTATCTCTCGCTGCCGTAAGTGGAATAAAGTATTCTCTTCCTACTTGTTCAACAATCAATCCAACTAAAGGATAAGACTGTTTACGATTAGAGAGAACACAATAAACTTCAGGGTCAATCTGATATAAGTATTGAAGATAATGAGAATCTACACTATAAAGTTTTAGTTTTGTCATTTTTAGTAGTTTTTTGTTTTGATTTTAATATTGATGAGATCAATTTCTCAACTCGATTTACGATTACCACCTTTTAATAGCCTATATTGATGTTTTCAGACTACAACCTAGATTTTTTTATAAGCTACATAAGGAACATAAGGCAATCTTGAGAAATTACAATTCTTTGAACTTTTGATTAATATGACAAATAACTATTTTCTAAAAGCTTTTACCGCAAAGGTATAAGAAAAATATTTGCCTTAATTAAAAGATATAACTTTAAAAAATTAATTAAAAACCAAACTAAAAAGTACAAGAAAACTGAAAAGTACTGAGAAGTACTTAAAGTATAGATATTAAGGAAGAGTTGAACGGAAGAAATTGGACTGAAAAGATTGAAGAGAAAAATGACAAAAAATTAGATGGGAGTTTGAGTTTATAAAAAACACTCTCCCATCTCATCTTCCAGAAAAACAGCTATAATGCATAATAAAACTCTTTTCTTTAATGCTCCGCCATTGGGATATAGGCTGCGGAACGCCTTCTTTAATGATCCGCCATTGGGATGTAGGC
>NZ_NRJF01000111.1 GCF_003585965.1 Psittacicella gerlachiana
TTTATTGGCATTTTCTAGGGAAAAGTAGAACTAATTTATTTATTTGCGTAGATTTATATGTATATAATTAAAATAGTATACGAGCTAAACATTATATTTATGTTGATATTTTAGCTACATTTATTTCCACCTTTTTTCTATAGTAGAGTTTACTTGAGAAAATTGGTCAAGGAGGTGCATATGCGTAAAATTAGAAAAAAAGCATTCAAAAGCTTAAGAAGATTAATTAGTTTCAAACGTCGTGTAGTGCGTTTAAATCGTAAACGTTCATTACAAAATGATAGCAAAACCAAATCGACTAAAACAATTATGGTTTTACGTGATAATAAATTAAAATTATATCGTAACCGCTCTAATTATAATTCTTCACGTCGCAGTTCAAGAATTGATGCTTAAGATTCAATTTTTACAATCATAGTAACAAAAATCCTGCTTATTTATCAGCTTATAATTTGATAAATAAGCAGGACTTTTTGTATATGTAAAATTTAATTTGCTACAATATAGAAAACCACTTTAATTTACATTATTTATTTACATTATATTTTGAAATATGGTTCTATTTTTACACTACGCTAAAAAATTTAAGTGGCGTATTTTTATTATTATCCTCTTATCTGTTCTCAATGGGTTAGTAAGCATTGCAATCTTAAACTTTATTAACACTAAATTACTAAACACTGATAGTTTTGGAGTTTATACTTTTATTGCTTTTTTACTTACCCTTGTAGCTTTTCTTGCCGTACAAACTATTGCTCAAATTTCTATTGCAGCCTTTGGACATAAAATTGTCTTTTTATTAAGAAAGCAACTAGTTAAGCAAATTATTGATTCTAGTTATCAACAAGTAAAATCTCAAGGTAAAGGGAAAATTTTAGCGAGTTTAAACGGAGATATAGATAATATCTCTCGTATCTTTATGAACTTACCAGATGTAATTCAAGGTGCGGTGCTTGCTTTATGCACAGGATTCTATCTTGGACATTTATCTTTATCTCTGTTAGCAGTTACTATTGTTTGTTGTGGGTTAATTCTTCTTGGCATGCATCTAATTGTAAAAACTGTAGTCTTAAATTTTAAAAAGTATCGAGCTACAAAAGATTTTCTTTCTACAGATTACCAAGCGATTCTTGATGGTCATCGTGAATTAAAATTAAACAATAAACGAGCGTCTAAATTCTATGAGCAAAAACTAACTCCTCATGCAGAAAACTCTCGTGCAGCTATAGTAAAAACAGATTTTTTCCATTACTTAGGTAACAACTACTTTGACGTTTCTATTCTTGCTCTTGTAGGATTAATTTTCTTCCTTGCCTATAATTTTAATCTTGCAACTATAGAGACCACCATTACCTTTGCCGTAACCATTCTCTTTATTCGTAACTTTATTGGTCAAGCCGTTTCTTCTATTTCTGATATAAGTTTAGGTTTTGTTTCTATCCAAAAAATTCAACAACTAGAATTTAGTCCTTATGTTGAAGAGTTTTCTGAACAAAATGCTTTAAATCCGAATTGGCAAACAATTCGCTTTGAAAATGTAACCTATACTTATCCTAAAGAACAAAATGCTGCTGATGCTAACAAGGAAGTACAGCAATTTTCATTAGAGCCGGTAAACTTTACCTTAAAACGAGGAGAACTTACTTTTCTGATTGGAAAAAATGGTTCAGGAAAATCAACTCTATCACTCCTGTTATCAGGTTTAGTTGAACCAACTTCAGGAACTATTTATGTCGATAATACTCCAATTACTCCTGAATTAGCGTCTTCATATCGTGGCATGATTTCCTCAGTATTTAGTGACTTTTATCTCTTCCATGAATTACCTACCGATGATTCAGAAGAAACTAATGCTTTAATTGATCAGTGGCTCAATTTATTAGAGATGAAAGAAAAAGTTGAGGTTATTGCCCAAAACTTATCTACAACTTCTTTATCAACTGGACAAAGAAAAAGATTAGCTCTGCTCGTAGCAATTGCTGAACAAAGATCATTTATGATTCTTGATGAATGGGCAGCTGATCAAGATCCTTCATTCCGTTATACCTTTTATCATCAAATCTTACCTTTAATTAAAGAAAAAGGAATTACGGTATTTGCGATAAGTCACGATGATGCTTATTTTGATATTGCAGATAATATCTATCTCATTAGCAAAGGTAAACTTAAACTTCTAAATGCAGAAGAAAGAAAAACCGAAGCTCATTTAGCGGTAGAAAACTATTAAAAAAACTAAAGGACATCTAACAAAACTTAGATGTCCTTTAGTTTATTGTTCATAATAAATTTGGGTCGCAGCACGAAGTAAACGCTTTTGCTCTTTTTTCATCATTCTTTTATGTTGAAAGTATCTTAGCAACT
Organism: Psittacicella gerlachiana; assembly: GCF_003585965.1. Lineage (GTDB taxonomy): Bacteria > Pseudomonadota > Gammaproteobacteria > Enterobacterales > Psittacicellaceae > Psittacicella > Psittacicella gerlachiana. The sequence goes on from NZ_NRJF01000111.1 coordinate 2,362, forward strand.
CTTCGCTAACTTTAGTCCCTCTCACTCCTGATACAATTTCAGGAATATGATTCATAGGAAAATCTTGATACAGATTAAATCTTCCCCCTACTGATCCGGTTTTAAGATCCTTAGCTCCATAAACCAATCTTGAACAACGAGCATGTAAAATTGCTCCCGCACACATAGGACAAGGTTCTAAAGTTGTATAAATAGTTGACTCTACTAAACGATAATTTCCTACTCTTGCTCCCGCATCTCTAATCGCTAAAACTTCAGCATGAGCACTAGCATCATTAAGCATTATTGGAGCATTCAGTCCTATACCTTGGATCTTATCATCAATTACTAAAAGAGCGGCAATAGGAATTTCTCCTAAACGTTCTGCAACCTTGGTTAAGTCTAAACATAACTCCATAAAGAATAGATCTTTATCTTCTTGAGTCGTATTAGGTAAAAATACTGGCTTTAATTGATAAAAAGGCTCTAATTCTTGCAAAATTATGTCTGGATAAATTTTTGAAGACATGAAATTAAACTAACGTTTCTGAAAGATTTAAAATCTTATTTATAGAATTTTTCAACAAAGCTTTCATCACCGCTTCGTTTTGAAAATTTCTTTTTGTTCTTTTGAGAAATTTTTTCAGCTAATTGCTTACGTTTTTCATGTTGTTCTTTATTCTTTTCATCTTGTACTTTTTGTACTTGTGAACGGTGTTTACTATCTTTGAAAATAGCTTTTTTGATTTTACGTAAGTGCTGTGTTCTTTCACGCTTAAATTCAGAATTACTATAATTTAATTCTTCTGCTGAAGCATAACCTTTAGTTTCAGGAGGAAGTCCTACTAAACCTCTTAAAAGATTTATTTCTTCAAGATCAGCTTCTAAATAACCTGATTGAGGAATACTTAAAGTACGATTTAAACAAATTCCAGCATATTCAATACGAATTAAACGAGAAACTATTACGTCTTGACTTTCCCAAATACGACGCACTTCATGTTTACGCCCTTCACTTAAAGTTACTTCAAACCAAGCGTTAGCTTTTTTACGTTGCCCTTGTTGATAAGAATCTAAATTTTGCTCTTGGTCATTAATTGGACGTATATCATCAAATTTAGCAATCCCATCATCAAGCATTACCCCTTTTTTAATACGCTTAATCATTTCATCAGTAACTTCACCATAAACACGACATAAGTATTTACGTTCAATATTAAAAGAAGGGTGCATTAATCTGTGAGCTAATTCACCGTCATTGGTAAATAAAAGTAATCCTGAGGTATTAGCATCCAAACGTCCTACTTGTACCCAACGCCCAACAGATAAACGAGGTAAACGATCAAAAACGGTTTTACGTCCTTCTGGATCTTTTCTTGAAGAAATTTCGCCTTCAGCTTTATGATAAATTAAAACTTGGCATGACTCTTTAAGAGCTGCACGGTGTTTAATGATTTCACCATCAATACGAACTTTGATTGAGGTGTCATTTAAATCAATTTGTTGACCAAGAATAGCCTTTTCTCCATTTACAGAGACACGACCTTCACGAATTAATTGTTCTGCTTTACGATTCGAACACATTCCTGTACGAGCAATTACTTTATGTAATCTTTCTGCACGTACACCTTTTTTTTGTTTTTTTACAGTTTTTAAGGTAACTTGACCTTTTGCAGAAAAGTCAGCTACATCATGCTTAGCTTTACGTAAACCTTCTAAATAAGCAGTATCAAGATTTTTAGCTTCAAAAACTTCTTCTTGGCTCGTTAAATTGCCACGTAATTTTGCTTTTTTACGAGCATTTTCTTTTTTCTTGATTTTTTCGTTAGCTTTTAACTTTTCTAAAGCCTTTTTTTCTTTTGTTGCTTTAATTAATTTTAAAACTGTTTCTGTTATTGAAATTGACATATGTTATTTTCCAGTAAAAAGGATCTAATTGTATCTCTACAAATAAACACCGATGAAAAGAATTTTTGCCTTTAAAGGCAAAAGATTAGAGTCTAATTATAACATAGTTAGCGAAAATTCAAAGATATAGACATAAATAAAATAGCACTAAATTAACTTAGTGCTACTTTAATAC
>NZ_NRJF01000112.1 GCF_003585965.1 Psittacicella gerlachiana
ATTCTCAATAAATAAATTCACATCTTTAATTTGATAATGATTTATAATTAAGGAATTTAAAACTTTGTAGTTTTTTTCAGGTTGTTTACCCAATGAAAAAGTCAAATAATCTCTTAAAAACTGGATTAATCTTTTCTGGTTTTACATTATTTTCACGAATTTTAGGATTTATTCGTGATATGGTAACCGCAAACCTTTTAGGATCTTCTTCTGATATCTTTGTTTTTGCGCAAAGGATTCCAAATTTGTTTCGTCGTCTTTTTGCTGAAGGATCATTTTCTCAGGCTTTTGTTCCTATTCTCTCAAAGTATTACACTGAAGAAGATCAAAGCCAAATGCGTTCTTTAATCGCAAGTGCTTTTGGCTGGTTATCATTAATTACGTTAAGTATTACCATTATTGGAGTGCTGGGTAGTGGCTGGTTTACCATTGCCTTAGCTAATGGTTGGTATCAAGATTATCTTGCGGGAACAAGTGATAAATTTGTTCAAGCTTCTTTTTTATTAAAGATAACTTTTCCTTACTTATTCTTTATTTCTTTAGTGGCTTTATCAGGAGCTATTTTAAATGTAGTTGGAAAAGTAGCCTTGTTCTCTTTTACTCCAGCTCTCTTAAATGTAAGTTTAATTCTCTGTGCTTTATTTCTCCCTCCTTATGTAGGGGGAGATGTAAACTTAGCTTTAGCTTTGGGAACTTTTATTGGTGGTCTAGTGCAACTAGCCATTCAAATCCCATTTTTATATCGTATAGGGTTTCTCGTTTTTCCGAGTTTAAAAATAACCTCAGGCTTAAAAACTTTATTTAAAAATATGCTTCCCGCATTAATTGGAGCTTCGGGATCGCAATTAAATATGCTCATTAATACTATAGTTGCTTCCTTTTTTGCGGCTGGAGCTATGAGTTGGTTATACTATGCTGAGCGTTTAATAGAACTGCCTTTAGGAATTTTTGGGGTAGCCATCTCGACTATTTTATTACCAACCTTATCTCGTAAGGTAAAACTATTTAAAGAAAACCCTAGTCAAGAACATAGAGAAGGAGTACATGCAGCTATGGATTGGGGGGTAAGAATGATTTTTCTTATTGCCTTACCTGCAACTGTAGGATTAATTTTTCTCGGAGCCTACATTATTGATGTGTTATTTTTACACGGACGTTTTACAATGGATGACTTAGCGATGACCAATATAGCCTTAATCTGCTTTAGTATTGCAATCCTCCCATCCATGTTAACTAAAACTTTAAATAATGGGTTTTACGCTCGTGAGAATACCAAAACTCCAATGTATGTAAGTTTATTTACGATTGGTATTAATATAATTTTAAATGTAGTTGCCTTAAAGATAAACTTTTGGTTTTTAGCTTTATCTACTTCCATAGCTTCTTTCTTGAATATGTTTATAATCTACACTCTCCTATGGAAAAAAGATTACTATGGTTTTAGCCCTTTAGCTTGGTTAACCTTAGGACGAGCTTTACTGGCTACCATTACTCTTGGCTTAGTGCTGTATTTTTTACCTCAGAGTTTTACCGTGTGGGGGCAAGAAAATCTTATCTATAAAATCCTTACTTTAAGTGCTTATGCCCTAGCGGGGATTGTTAGTTACATTTTTGTGCTTTTCCTTACCGGCTTTAGATTAAAACATCTTAAGTATGTAGAAGTTTTACCTAAGGCTTAGATTATTTTCTGATCCCTAAACTAAATTAAGGTATAATAACTTTAACTTTATAAGGGGCTTTTGCAAATTGCAAAAGCCCTTTAACCTCTTTTATTATTTCTTTAAATCGATCGAAAAAAAATAACATATGCAATTAAATGAGCAACAAGCTGCTGCCGTTAATACAATTAAAGGTCCTTGTTTAGTAATTGCAGGAGCTGGTTCAGGAAAAACTAGAGTAATAATTAATAAGATTCGTAATTTAATTAATCATGGGATTCCTGATAAAAATATTTTTGCGGTTACTTTTACCAATAAGGCCGCTGCCGAGATGCGTGAACGTCTAAGGGCAGACCTTAAAACTAGTTCTAAAGTAAACATTAGTACTTTCCATACCTTAGGACTAAATTTTATTAAGCGAGAGTATCGTTTATTAAACCTAAAAGAAAAGGTTATTCTTTCTGATGTTCATGATCAAAGAGTTTTATTACGTGATTTGATTTTACATACAGACTCTCCTGGAGTAATTGATGAACAAATTACTCTAGCCCAAAACTTTATTTCTTCGGCAAAAAACAAATTGCTTCTTCCAGGAGATATGCCAGGTAATCCTGAAGTCTTTTCAAAAAATCCGGAGTTTATTAAAAATTATAATTTCTATTGTCGCATTTATCATTATTACTTTACTTATATGCAAAGTATTTCGACTTTAGATTTTGATGATTTAATTTTATTACCAACTACTCTTTTACGTTATAACGCTAAGGTAAGAGCCAAATATAATAAAAAAGTAAAATATTTACTTGTTGATGAGTATCAAGATACTAATACTAGTCAATATGAGTTTGTTAAGCTTCTTGTAGGTTCTGATCCTAATTTTACGGTGGTTGGGGATGATGATCAGTCAATTTATTCTTGGCGTGGAGCTCAACCTGAAAATCTGAATCGACTGCAAGAAGATTTTCCCGATTTAAAAGTTATTTTCCTTGAACAAAACTATCGTTCTACCGAAAACATTCTTGAAGCTGCCAATAAGTTAATTGGTAATAATCCTCATATTTATCATAAAAAATTAAAATCGGTACATGGCAAGGGTGAGTTAATAAAAGTTATTGCTCATGAAAATCCCGAAGAAGAAGCTTTTGCGGTGGTCAATGCAATTATTGAGCATAAACTTAACCATAATACTAAGTACGGAGATTATGCGGTATTGTATCGAGGCAATCACCAGTCTCGTTTACTTGAAAAAGAGTTTGCTGAACATGATATTCCTATTGTCATTAACGGGGATGCTTCCTTTTTTGAAAAAAGCGAAATCAAAGATTGTTTAGCTTATTTAAGAGTTTTAAGTAACTTTGATGATGACAAGGCTTTAATGCGGATTATTAATGTTCCGCGTCGGGAAATAGGTTCGAAAACCGTGGTAGCGATTGGAGAAGTAGCTAAGCGTTATAATTGTAGTTTCTTTGATGCTTGTTTACATCCCGACTTACTTACCATGATTCATGGACGAGCTTTACAACAGTTACAAGATTTTATTGATTTGCTTTCACATACGGCTGAGTTGATTCATAATAACAATGACTTTTTTGTCTTTAAAGCCTTTTTTGATGAGCTAGATTACGAGCAGTTTTTATATGAGCAAACCGATAATAAAAATGTCGTAGAAGCACAAATTAAGAACATTAATATTCTGCTTGATATGGTCAGACGTTGGATGTCCGATGCCTATGGCAACCCTATGACACTAAATGAGGTAGTGCAAAGATTGTTCTTACGTGAGATGTCGGCAAATAAGGCTAAAGAGCAAGCTGAAGACTTTGTGCAATTAATGACCATTCATGCTTCTAAAGGATTAGAGTTTCCTTATGTGCATATAGTGGGCTGTGAAGAAGAAACTATTCCTCATAAAACTAGTATTGAAGAGGGGAATATAGATGAAGAACGTCGCTTAATGTATGTAGGGATCACGAGAGCACAAAAAGAATTAACCTTAAATTATTCAATAAGTGCAAAACGTGGTGGAGAAATTTGCGATCTTGAAGTATCACGCTTTATTCATGAGTTACCAGAAGAAGTAATAGATCATTATATGCTCAGTCCTGAGCAACTTGAAGAGCGTAGACAGGAAATTCAAGAACGCAACTTAGATATGCTTTTAGAATTAACAAGAAAGAACGAGCAAGAAGTATATTAAAGTTTAATTATTTTTTGCACCTTTGCTTTGTTTTTGCTACAATATGGGAATGTAAGTGTTATTAAAGAATTAGCTCTTTTATAGGTTCTTTTTTATAACTCATTTATAAAAAAAGATAGTAAGTGTATAATTTTGATAAACCTCAAGAAGAGGTAATTTTTTACTTTTATGTCAGCAGCTAATTTCAAAAAAGGTGATATAAATTTCACTAATGATAATGTTCGTGTACACAAAATCCGTGATATGCTTTCACCGGTGTCAATTATTGAACGTTATCCTTTATCAAAAGCGGGCGTAGATCGTGTTGCCCAAACGCGTAAAGAAGTTTCTGATATTTTACATGGCAAAGATGACCGTTTACTCGTAGTAATTGGACCTTGTTCAATTCATGATGTTAAAGCAGCTCGAGAGTATGCTTTAAGATTAAAAGAGCAAATTGAAAAATATCGTGAACAACTATGTATTGTAATGCGTGTTTATTTTGAAAAACCGCGTACAACTGTAGGTTGGAAAGGTTTAATTAACGACCCTTATTTAAATCATACTTATCAAATTAATGATGGTATTGCTTTAGGGCGTCAAATCCTTGTGGAAATCAATGAATTAGGTGTGCCTACTGCTGGTGAATTTTTAGATACTATGTCTCCACAATATATTGGAGATTTAATGTCTTGGGGTGCTATTGGGGCTCGTACTACCGAATCTCAACTTCACCGTGAGTTAGCTTCAGGCTTATCTTGTCCGATTGGCTTTAAAAATGCAACCAATGGTTCGGTACAAATTGCTGTAGATGCTATGGTATCTTCTTCTTATCCACATACGTTCTTAGGAATTACTAAGTTTGGTCAAGTTGCGATTATTGAAACTACGGGAAATCAAGATGTACATGTAATCCTCCGTGGGGGGTCAAATGGTCCTAACTATGATGCTGAATCTGTAGCTAAAGTGGTAGAAAAATTAGAAAAAACTCCATTTACAGCTTCAGTAATGGTGGACTGTTCACATGCTAATTCAGAAAAAGATTTCCGTCGTCAAAGCTTAGTTTGTGAAAATATTTCTGAACAAATTAAATCTGGTTCTTACAGCATTAATGGGGTGATGATTGAATCTCATTTAGTTGAAGGCAGACAAGATTTGACCGAAGATAACATTGATAGTTTAACTTATGGTCAATCAATTACCGATGGTTGTATTGGGTGGGAAACTACCGAAGAATTATTAGCAATGTTAGCTAATGCAGTACAAACTCGTCGTGATAATTACAAATAATTAAAGAAAAGATCAAAGACCAAGTCTAAATATAGACCGAGTCTTTGATTTTTTTTATTGTAATTAAAAGAGCAATTTAACTTAAAAGAGTAATTCTTATTAAGGTAAATTGTTGTATAATAGTGTAGTTTTTTTGTCAATTTAATGTACTTTGATTATGATTAGTGAGAATAATTATAAAGAAGATTTTTTAGATTCTCATGAGATTAAAGCTAAAATGGTAGAGATTTTAGCTCAAGCGGATGTAGAGCAAATCAATCAACGTCGCCGCCAGCTCATGGAAGCTAAACTACAAGAATTAAAAGATGATCTAGCTAAATTGACAGCAGCTAATCCTAGTGTATCTCCTTTTAAAGAAGTAGATCCAGAATTAGAACAAGTTAGTCATGTCCTCTCTCCAAAAAATAATCTTGAGGAATTAGATCACAAGCATAAAAGATATTTACAAGGTTTATTACCGGCTCAATGGGTAGTAATTATAATTTTCGCCTTGACGTCAATGTTACTTCCTTTTTGTATCGATATGTACTTAAGTGCTTTCCCAGCGATGGCACGAGAATATCAAGTAGATGTAAGTAGAATTGAGTTTTCTCTCTCAATTTATTTTGTCGGGATTGCTTTAGGACAGCTACTGTGGGGACCGCTTGCCGATTCGATAGGACGTAAAGGAATAACTAGTATTGCCTTTATTTTCTTATTTATTAGTTCAATCGTGATTGCCCATTTAGATAATCTAACCATGCTTTACACCTTGCGTTTTATTCAAGGGTTTTTCTGTGCGGCAATTTTAGTTTCTTCAACCTCAATTTTACGTGATATTTATGAAACGGTTGACTTTGTCCGCATTAATGGAATCGTTACTTTAATCTTCTTTGCAGCTCCGTTTTTAGCTCCTCTTATTGGTGCATATATTGCTGTAGCAAGTTCTTGGCATTATATTTTCTATAGTATTGGAATTATGTCTTTAATTTGCTTTGCTCTTTTTGTAAAATTTATTCCTGAAACCTTAAATCCAGCATTTAAGCGTAAAGTAAACTTTAAGCAAACCTTTAAAATTTTCGGACAAGTTTTAGGAGATGGGCGTTCTTTTTGGTTAATTATGCTCATGTCTTGTTCGAGTTGTGTAATCTTTGCTTATGTTTCTATGGCTTCAGGAGTATTCCAAAACTTCTATGGCATTAGTGAGCAAGTTTTCCCTTATATTTTCGTACTTAGTGTGATTACTCAAGTATTATTTAACATTTTCAATACGAAAATGGTGAAATACATGTCTCCAGCAAAATTATTGTTAGTGGGGATGGTATGGCAGTTATTGTCAGGAGTGTTCTGTTTAGGGGCTTCTCTTCTTGATACTGGATTCTATGGAATTTTAATTGGAGTGATTTTAGCTATGTCAGCAAGCCCATTAATTTTCTTAAACTCTATTGCCCTTTATTTAGAGATCCACTATCGTCAGTCAGGTACAGCTTCTAGTTTAGTGAATATTTCACGTTGGATTCTTCCAGGAGTTGTAACTGCGGTAGCTCAACATATAGATCCTTATCGTGGTTATACTATGTTGATGACCATGGGAATTTTCTCGATTTTAATTTTTGTTTGTTTCTTAAGTTACAATTTTTGTAATAAACGTTTTGAAACTAAAGAAGCACAAGTTGCTTAAGCAAAGAAAACGAAAGAGTACTGCTAAATTTAGTGGTACTCTTTTTTGTTTTTCTTTTATAATGTAAGGGTAAGTTTAGCTTTGATTTTATACAGATAAATGACTAATACGAATTTAAAACATGTTTTTGTAATTCATAGTGCGATTACAAACTTAGTAACCAAATTAATAATCCGTCAATTAAAGTTGGATTTAAATAATGTTTACATTATTTGTCGTGATTCATCTTATGCTTTAGCTCTAGAGACAGTTCCTGCAAGAAATATTATTAACTGCCAAGAACTCATGCATATGATGATTCCTACTGATAAGGTAAATGAGCGTGGAGTTTTAGACTCAATTTTATTAGCTCGCCTTTTTGCACAAATTCTCGATACGGCATTTAATCGTAATAGTAAAGAACTTAATACTCAAGAGTTATTTGTGCCGATTAGCACTCAAGCGACAAAATTTTATGATCGCGAACACCCACCGGTACACAATAAATTTATTGCCTATGTACCACATATTGCTGATTTAATCACCAATGTGGTGTGTAAGCTTCCAAATTGTGTACAAGTGAATTACATTGAAGAGGGAACTTTAAATTACATTGATGTAGACTACTATAATCACGAGTTAACCCCAATGGTTGCTAAATACTTAGAAACTAATCCAGAGTTTACCTATGCAACTTCAGGAGTTAATTTCTATCAAGAGTATACGCTTTATAATTTTAAAGACTTAGAAAAAGAACATCCTTTTTTAAGAAATAAAGACAGTAAATATTATGTATTAACCAAGGATGCCTTTGCTTACTTTGGTTTTGCTCCTGAAAGAGTTGTGCTTTTAGATGCTAACCTTTTAAAAGATAAAACTGCAAAATCTCAAATTGAAGAGTTAAGAAAGCAAACCTTTGCTAAACACCCTGAACTAAAAGCTAATCATGATGGCTTAAATCAATACATTAATGTAATTATTTTTGAAGGGCAGGGAAGTATTACCGATAATAGTAAGTTTAATGAATATAGTTTATCTTTAGTGCAGAAGGTTATAGATGCGGGAGTTAAATATGCTCTTTGTAAATTTCACCCTTTAAGTACTGAAGCTGTACGTGAGAGTTTACGTGAAAAACTCCGCAATTTAGATATAGTCTTAGATGAGATTCCTGATAGTGTTTCTTTAGAGCAAGAAGCTTCTATTTTACCCGAACGCACCTGTGTGTTCCATGGAATTCAGTCTTCGGCATTAATTTATGCTTGTGTATTTGGGCAAGCTGCTAAGTGCTATCAAGAAATTTTAGATCATGATGCTTTCTTACAGAATTATAAGAAAAATCATAGTTTTGATATGAAGAAGATAGTGGCGAATGTAAGTAAATTTGAAGTATAAAAAAATGGACCGTTTGGTCCATTTTTTTATCTAGAATAATTTATTTTAGTCAACGATTAGTACACGAGCACAGTTAGTTGAACCTAAAGTTTCAGCATCACCTGAAGTTACGATAACTTTATCACCTTTTTTGAATAAGCCTTTATCACGTAACATATTAATTGCAGCACGGATACCTTCATTAGAACGTGTGTTACCATCAAAGAAATAAGGATAAACACCACGGTAAAGAGCACATGTACGTAATACAGTTTGGTTTTTAGATAAAGCGTAAATAGGTAATGAAGAGTTAACACGAGATGTTAATAAAGCAGTACGACCTGAAGAAGTCATAGTAATAATACCTTTAACACCTGGTAAGTGGTTACCTAAGTGAGCTGCTGAGATAGCAATTGACTCTTCAATTGAAGTGAATTCACTTTCAATTACGTGAGTAGTTGATACTGAAGGTAATTTTTCAGCACCTAAAGCTACATCAACCATAGTTTTTACAGTTTCAGCTGGGTAGTCACCAGCAGCTGTTTCTGCTGAAGTCATCACAGCATCTGTACCATCAATGATCGCATTCGCTACGTCCATTACTTCCGCACGTGTAGGGAATGGGTTTTTAATCATTGATTCCATCATTTGCGTAGCGGTAATAATTACTTTACCGTGTGCACGACAACGTTCAATTAATAATTTTTGGATTGCTGGTAATTCTGCATCACCGATTTCAACTGCTAAGTCACCACGAGCAACCATGATTACGTCTGAAGCTTTGATTACATCATCCATAGCTTCAACTGAAGCTACAGCTTCTGCACGTTCTACTTTAGCAACGATTTTTGCGTATAAACCAGCTTCTTCAGCTAAACCACGTGCTAAATCTAAATCAGCACCTGTACGTGGGAATGATACCGCTAAGTATTCAACACCAATACGTGCAGCTAATTTAATATCTTCACGGTCTTTTGCAGTTAATGCTGGAGCAGTTAGACCACCACCTTTTTTGTTGATACCTTTATTGTTTGATAAAGGACCAGCAACAATTACTGTAGTTTGTACACGAATACCATCAGTTGCGTCTACAACTAATTGTACATAACCATCGTTTAATAAAAGAATGTCACCTGGTTTAACATCTTTAGGTAATTCTTTATAGTCAATACCAACTGCTTCTTGAGTACCTTCGCCACGACCTAAAGTAGCGTCAAGAATAAATTTATCACCTACGTTTAAGAAGATTTTTTTGTCATCTTTGAAAGTAGACACACGGATTTTTGGTCCTTGTAAGTCACCTAAGATTGCAACTTCACGGCCTAATTTTTTTGCAATAGAGCGTACACGTTCTGCACGTTCAATATGCTCTTCAGGTGAACCGTGGCTAAAGTTCATACGAACTACATTAGCACCAGCTGCGATGATTTTTTCTAAATTATCACCTTCATCTGTTGATGGACCCATAGTACATACAATTTTTGTACGGCGTCTTCTAATCTCAGACATTATTATTCTCCAAATTATAATAGTAAGAAGTCTGTTTAAAGTTTTAATGAGAAAATTATCTCATTCACAAACTCAGGCATTAAGCGACTTCACTATAAACCTAATGCGACGTAAGACTTGTGTTCTTTAGATTTTTATTTTTCACAAACGATAAATAAAAATAAAGCTAAAAAAATAATATTTAAATAGCAAAATTATGGAATAGATCCACTTCTTTTCAGTGCATATTTTACCACAGACAAGAAAATATTTGAGAACTTTTTCTTGTAATTCTTTAGAAAAAACTTTAAGAAAAAGATTTGATTATGCTTATTTATGAGTTAAGAAAAAGCTATGATCCTAAGAGGAGATAAAGTTTACTCTAGAGAAAAAATTTATAATTCCTTAGCTTTCTTTTGGGTTAATGATTTATTTGTCAACTAAGTCTAGTTTTTTACTTATAAATAAATGTGAATTATTGTAAAGTAAGTGAAGTTTTATTGATGTATTTAACAATTTATTCACATAAATTATATTAAGAGTTAAAAGACAACTCTAGTTAAGAATCATTTACTCTATTAAATATACTC
>NZ_NRJF01000113.1 GCF_003585965.1 Psittacicella gerlachiana
AGCTGAACCTAGCAAAGATACAACAGAACAAGATAAAGATTAATCCTTAAAGCACAAATAAATTAATCTTTAAGCAAACAAAACTCAAAGAAAATAAATCCTCTTTATTTTCTTTGAGTTTTATTTTTTTACATGCCTCAAGCAGCATTGACTTTTTCTTTCTAAGGGTTTTCGCTAAGAAAACCATTTTTCTTCACTTAATTATCAAACACTTACCTCACCAACTCTGCTTTTCTTATCCTTTATTCTTTACAAGTTTACAATTATGTAATTAAATAGAAAATATAGATTATTTTTATACATACATTACACTTGAGGTAAAAAATGAATTTACCTCTTTAGATATTGATTTTTTAAGGAGAGTCTATGACCTTAAAACTTGGATTTAAACCTTTACCCGCTACTATAGCCTTGGTTGTAGGTCTACTCTTTTGGTTTGTAATTCCTGTTCCTGAAGGAGTTACTACAGATGCTTGGCATCTCTTAGCAATTTTTATTGCGATGATTGTAGCCATAATTGGTAATGCCATGCCTATTGGAGCTATTTCAATTATTGCTCTTGCCATCGTTGGTCTTACCGAAGTAACTAATCAAAATGCTAATGGAGCAATTAGAGATGTCTTAAGTCAATTTAGCAATCCTTTAATTTGGCTCATTGGGATTTCAATTATGATTGCTCGAGGACTTCTTAAAACCGGTCTTGGAGCAAGAATTGGCTATCTCTTTATTGCCATGTGGGGAAAAAGAACTTTAGGAATTTCTTATGCTCTTGCCACTTCTGAATTAATTCTTGCTCCGGTAATGCCGAGTAATACTGCTCGTGGAGGTGGTATTATCCATCCGGTAATGAAGTCAATTGCTAGTAGTTATGACTCTAAACCAGAAAAAGGTACTTCAGGCTTAATTGGTAGATATTTAGCTTTAACTAATTATCATGCTAATCCTATTACCTCAGCTATGTTTATTACTGCCACTTCTCCAAATCCACTAGTGGTAGATTTAATTGCTAAAGCCACTAACTCTTCTTTTAGTTTAAGTTGGGGAACCTGGGCCTTAGCCATGCTTTTACCTGGGCTACTGTGCCTGTTCTTAATGCCTTTGGTGTTATATTTAATGTATCCACCTGAAATTAAAGCAACCCCAAATGCCGTAGACTTTGCTAAGAGCAAACTCAAAGAACTAGGACCAATGAAACTCGAAGAAAAAATTATGCTAGCGAGTTTTGCCCTAATGCTTATACTTTGGGCAGGGATTCCTGCTTGGTTATTTGGTCCAAGCTTTGCGGTAAATGCCACTACTACAGCTTTTATTGGTTTATCTATTTTACTTTTAACTGGTTGTTTAACTTGGCAAGATATTCTTGAAGAAAAAGCTGCTTGGGATACCATTATTTGGTTTGCTGCTTTAATTATGATGGCAACCTTCTTAAACCGTCTTGGCTTAATTGATTGGGCTTCACAGCATATGCAAAATGGCATTACCCATCTTGGCTTAGGTTGGTTAAGTGCAAGTATTTTACTACTACTTGCTTATATGTATGCCCATTACTTCTTTGCTTCAACTACCGCTCATATTTCAGCAATGTTAGGAGCTTTCCTCACCGCAGGAATTGCAATTGGAGCTCCTCCAATGCTCTTTAGTCTTATGATGGCAGCTGCTTCAAGCCTCATGATGACTCTAACTCACTATGCAACGGGAACATCCCCTGTAATCTTCTCTTCAGGTTATGTTACTCTACCTCAATGGTGGAAAGCAGGCTTTGTCATGAGTGTAGTTAATCTTTTAGTATTTATTTTTATTGGTGGCGTTTGGTGGAAAATTCTTGGTTTTTGGTAAAAACAAACTAAACGTTTGCCAATAAATCTTTACAACAATTGTTTATTTAATCAAACATTATTGCATTGTAAATGATAAGAAAAGGTCAGGTTGGTGCTTATCACCCTCCTGACCTTTTATTATTAATGGCTCGCAGTAATTGCAACTTTTAAACTCATATTCTCTTAAAAAGAACTTACCTCAAACTTTTACTCTTGCCTTTCTCTTTGCTCTAAGGCTAATAACCATTTCTTTCGCTCAACCCCACCATAATAACCTCCAAGTTCTCCATTATTACGAATAACTCTATGACAAGGAATTAATATCGCAATAGGATTTTTACTATTAGCTTGAGCTATAGCTCTTACTGCTTGCCTTTGCTGTAAATCTTGAGCTTGTTGCAGATAAGAAATAGTTTGCCCATAAGGAATAGCTTGTAAGCTTGCCCACACTTTTAATTGCCAAGGAGTTCCTACTAAATCTAGAGCAATGGTAAATTCTTCTCTTTTCCTCGCAAAATATTGCTCAAGTTCTCGGGTCAACCTTATCCCCTCTGTAGTTGCTTGAGGAAGCAGGCTAATGGCAAAGCTCGAAGCTAAAGCTTGAATTTTTGCTACCCCTTCTCCTTGCCAAAACTGTAACCAACACAAGCCTTGTCGAGAAAAAAGAGCTAGCATTTGTCCTAAAGGAGTTGAAATAAACTCATAAGTTAACTCTTGTTCTCGTTTAAAGGCAAACAATGTTTTAGCTAAAACTAATCCTGGTTCTTCTTGAGTTTGCTTCATAATCAATATTACCTTCAGCTAAAAAGAACCTAGAAAAATTTTCACAATTGAAAATTTTCTAGGTTTATAAACTAATGATCTTGCTTTAACAACATTTGAATGCGTTCTAACAGAGCTAAACTACTAATTGGGGTTAACTCATTAAGATTAGCTTGTTGAATTAAAGCTAAAGCCTCTTGTTGACTTGGCGTTAAACTTGCTTCCTGAGCTACAGTAGCTACTTCAACTAGTTGTAAATTAGCTTTATCACCTTGACTTTCTTGCTGTGAAAGATTATGTAGTTGAGCTTGAGCTATAGCTAACACCTCTGCCGGTACGCCTGCAAGTTTTGCTACAGCTAAACCATAAGACTTAGAGGCAGTTCCAGGTTTAATTTCATGTAAGAAAGAAATTTGCTCATTATGTTCTATAGCCTCTACTGATAGATTTATAACATTATCTAGTTGTTCGGCTAAAGCTGTTAGCTCAAAATAATGAGTACTAAAGAAAGTTAAAGCTTTTACTTTTTGTGCAAGATATTGGGCACAGCCCCAAGCTAAACTTAAACCATCAAAAGTACTTGTTCCTCGTCCTATTTCATCAATTAACAATAAAGAGTTCTCGGTCGCATTAGCGAGAATATAAGACATTTCAGACATTTCTACCATAAAAGTAGATTTACCCGTAGAAATATCATCTGAAGCACCAATCCTTGTAAGAATTTTATCTACTAAAGGAATATTCGCTTGGTTTGCAGGAACAAAAGAACCTATAAGTCCCATAAGAACTATTAAGGCATTTTGACGCATGTAAGTAGACTTACCTCCCATATTCGGACCGGTAATAATTTGTAAACTCTGGGTACTATTTGCTTGCGTATCATTAGCAATAAAAGGAGTGCGTAAAAGTTTTTCAATTACGGGATGACGTCCTTGAGTAATTTCTAGTTTATGTTCAGCATTAAATTTTGGACGCACATAATTATTACTAAATGCCAATTGGGCAAAACTCACAAATACATCAAGACGAGCTAAGTGATTAGCAAGGTTTTGAATATATCTCAATTCTCCTTTTAAAGCTTCAAGAATAGCGGTAAAGAGATTTTTTTCCAATTCGGCAATCTGTTGTTCCGAAGCTCCATATTTAATTTCCAACTCGCGCAGTTCAGGAGTAACAAATCTTCGAGCATTCTTTAAAGATTGCTTGTGAATATAATTATCCGGAATTCTCTCTAGATTATTAGCATTCCCTGTCGGAATATTAATATACATTTCATTTTGATTATTGAGTTTTACAGTTAAACTCTCAATTCCGGTACGAGCTTTTTCTTGAGCTTCAAATTGAGCTAAGACTTCGAGTACATTTTCTCGCACATTACGTAAATCTGCTAGCTGCTCATTAAAGCTCGAACGAATAACCCCTCCATCTCGTAAAAACATAGGTTGCTTATCTTCGAGAGCAGCAAGGAGTAAGTTCTTTAACGGCACTAACTCATCTAAGCTGGCAATTGGTAGTTCGTACTCAGCAAAGATCTTATTAATATGCGGAATAATTAATAAATTATTTCTTAATTCCCCAATATCTCGTGGTGAAGCATTTTGGAGAGAGATGCGAGCAACAATACGTTCAATATCCCCTAACGACTTTAATAGAGTAATTAATTGCTGACGAGCTCGATCATGCTTGAGAAAAGTTTCTACATAATCTAGCCTTTGTTCTAAGTGAGCAAGATTACGGGTTGGTTGACGTACCCAACGGCGGAATAAACGAGCCCCCATGGTCGAGGAACAAGTATCTAAAACTTCGACAAAGCTCGAAGCCCTTTCTCCACTCGTAGTAGCAAATAACTCGAGATTATGCACACTTGCACTATCGAGCAGTACTAAGTCACTTTCATGAGAAAAATGTGGTATTTGTAAATGACTTGGTACTACCATTTGGGTTTCTTGCACATATTTAATAAGAGCTCCGGTAGCGGGAATTAAATTCTTATACTCTTTAAAACGCTCAACTTGCTCGTGTCCATATACCGCACGAATATTATCTAAAGGAGCTCGTCCCTGAAAGTAACTGCTCTCTACTTGCGTACAGTGAAACTTTTGTAATTGTCCATCAGCAACTAAATTCGCATCGCTATAAATAATTTCTGCAGGATTATATTGTTGAATTCGATTAATAAAATCTTGATAATTATCAAGTTTACTAACTTCCACAAAACCTGAAGAAACATCAAGTAACGCTACAATATAATGTAAATAGTCACTATAAACCGCACAAAGAGGTTTACTATCACGAGCGGGGAGATAACTGTCTTCTGAAAGAGTTCCTGGGGTAAAGATTCTTACTACCCCACGCTCAGTTAAGCCTTTAGCTTTAGGATCTGAGGTTTGCTCACAAATAGCAATCGAATAGCCTTTACTTACTAACTTAGCGGCATAGGCTTCATAAGCATGATGAGGAATCCCAGCCATAGGGACTACAACTCCCATATGACTTTGACGTGAAGAAACAGCTAGACTTAGTTCTTTAGCAGTAACTACAGCATCATCAAAGAAAAACTCATAAAAATCTCCCATACGGAAGAAAATAATTTTATCTCGATGTTCACGTTTAATTTGTAAATATTGCTTAAGCATAGGTGAAGCTTGAGCAATAGATTCATCGGTATAGATTACATCTAAACTTTGATAATTTTGTAAACCACTAATAATTTGCTCTTGATTAGAAGTATGTCCAGCCAGTTTACTTATGGCTTGAGTGACATCTTGATCATATTCAGCTTGGAGTTGGGCTAATTGTTGAGGATCAAGATGAGCAGTTAAGGCTACCACCTGCTTAAAATCAGATGGAGGTTCAGAGCAAGAAGTTGACACAGAGGTCGTTTCTTCAGGAGCTAGATCCATAGCTTGAGAAGAAAAATTGCTTTCTCCTAAAAGCTCTCCAAAATTAATTGCTTGGGTATACTCACTGCTTGTTTTCTTTTTACGGATAGATTCTTGTTCTGATTTATTTTTTGTCATGAAAGTGAAAAAATGATTTAAGGATTCTTTATTAAAAAACTTTTTTACGAAAACATGAAAAAACTCATTCTCATTTATGGAGGTCATCCCACCTTACTTTTTCTTAAAATAAAAAAGAGTTGAGAAATTTCTTCGCATTTTTCTTTCAAAAAACATATAATAAGCAAAGTTTTTTTCTCTATTATACCTATAGAGAAGACTTTGTTTGTTAATAGTTTTAACATCAAGAAAATATTCATCTGTTTATTTTCTTAAATTTTTGATTTTCCCTCATAAACATTGAGAAAACTGTGTGTAGGCTTATGCCTCTCCGTGGTATAATACACAAAGACTTTTCACAAATGAGAATGTTTTATATGATTAATATTTTAACTCGAAGACTGAGACAGCTGACTCAAGTTCTAGTGTTAACTATTGTATGCACTATCGCTACTATTACTACTAAAGTGTATGCGGAAACACCTCAAAACCAAATTGTAGGTTCTGGAGCTTCTTTTCCTGCTCCCGTATACTCTAAGTGGGCAACTAATTTTGCAGAGCAGTTCAAAATCTTAGTTAACTATCAATCTATAGGTTCTGGTGGTGGCGTCAAACAAATTAAAGCTTCTCTTGTTGACTTTGGTGCTAGTGACTATCCTTTGTCGCAAGAAGAACTCGACCAAAATAATTTGTTTCAATTCCCTGCTTTAGGTGGAGCTATAGTTTTAGCTGTAAATCTCCGTGAACTCAACGACAAAATTGTTCTTGATGGTCCGGTTGTTGCCGATATTTATATGGGTAAAATTACTAAATGGAATGACCCAAGAATTCAAGAACTAAATCCAGGTTTACAATTACCAGATCTATACATTGCTGTATTATTCCGTTCGGATGGTTCTGGTACTACATATAACTTTAGTAAATATCTTGCTGAAGTTTCTCCTGAGTTCAACCAAAAATATGGAGTTGGTAAAACTATAAACTTCCCAATTGGCCTTGGTGGTAAAGGAAACGAGGGAGTAGCAGCCGTATTACCTAGAGTTTATGGAGCTATAGGCTATATGGAATATGGTTATGCCAAAACTATGCACATGGGCGTGGCTGCCATGAAAAATCAGTATGGAGCAATTGTACGTCCAACTGAACAAGCTTTTGAAGCAGCGATTCAAGCTGCCGACTGGAGTAGTTTAACTCCGAATGTGAGTAATACTCCAAGTGAAGAGGCGTGGCCAATTAATGCGATTACTTTTATTTTAATTCATCGTGATAGCCCGAAAAAAGAATTACTCAAAGATTTCTTTAGTTTTGGTATGTTGCAACAACAAGCTGAAACAACCAGCCTCATGTATACACCATTTTCAACCGAAGTGGCTACAAAAATCTTAAGTAATCCTCAAACTTTTGCATTACCAGAATAATGCAACTCCATAAACAAACACTACTTGTTCTCAAGAGCTAAAGAGTAGTTAATTTGATATGGTGAGCTTTCTGAGCCTTACCTCTACTTTTGTAAAATATTATGAGTAAAAATTTATTAGCAAAAGGTAAAACCGCCGATAAGGTCTTTACCCTTATTGTTTATCTGGCTGCCCTATTTGTTTTGGTAGTTTTGGTCGGAATTATCCTTTCTCTAGTGGTGCAATCTATTCCAAGCTTTAAAGCTTTTGGCTTTAGTTTCCTTTGGTCTAGTGACTGGCAACCTAGTAAAGGGCAATTTGGAGCCTTAATTCCAATTGTGGGTACTTTGGTTACTTCCTTAATCGCTTTACTAATTGCAACTCCGGTTAGTTTTTTTACGGCAGTATTTCTCGTTTATATTTGCCCTCCAAAACTAAAAGGAATCATTAAAAACCTGCTCGAGTTACTGGCGGCTGTGCCTTCGATTGTCTTCGGGATGTTTGGATTAATGGTATTTGCTCCAATTTTTAGTGAATACTTCCAAATTCCTTTACAAAATATCATAGGCAATGTTCCTTTTATTGGAGCTTTAGTTGCAGGTCCAGCTTGGGGGCTAGGACTATTACCAGCAGGGATTATTCTTGCAATTATGGTAATTCCATTTATTACCTCGACCATGACTGATATCTTTAATCAATCCCCGAAGATTCTTTTAGAATCAGCTTATGGCATGGGACTTACTCGTTGGGAAAGTATTAATAATATTATTGTTCCTTCATGTCGTGTAGGTCTAGTGTCTGGGGTAATGCTAGGCTTAGGTCGTGCCCTTGGTGAAACCATGGCTGTAGCCTTTGTTATAGGTAATACCTTTAATCTTCATGGTATTTCTCTATACCAACCTTTATCAACTATAACTTCGGTAATTGCAAACAACTTTGCTGAAGCTTCTGAGGGATTATATACAGCAGTACTTTTAGAATTAGGTCTAATTCTCTTTGTAATTACTTTCCTCGTACTTCTAGCTTCAAAAGCAATTATTAAGTTCTCAGCGAGAAAGGATGGTAAATAATGGCAAAACCCAATACCCGTAAACGTATGCGCCAATTTAAAAACAAACTGGCAACCGTTTTTGCTTACTTTTGTGTAATCTTTTGCTTATTTTGGCTAGTTTGGATTACGGCGCTAATTATTTATAAAGGGATAAATGGTCTAAGTTTAGCGACCTTTACCCAAATGACCCCAGCTCCAAATGAACCAGGCGGTCTACTTAATGCAATTGTTGGTTCGTTTATTGTTTGTATTATTGCAACCTTAATTGGAACACCACTTGGGGTATTATCAGGAATTTATCTTGCAGAGTATGGCAAAAAATCTTTTATTGCTGAATGTTTACGTACGATTAACGACGTTCTCCTTTCAGCTCCTTCAATAGTTCTTGGTCTCTTTATCTTTATTGTGGTTGTAACCCCAATGGGAGGCTTTAGTGCGATTGCTGGTGCCTTAGCTTTATCTCTGCTTCAAATCCCGGTAGTAATTCGTACTACTGAGAATATGCTACAAATGGTTCCTAATCACCTACGTGAATCCTCAGCAGCTTTAGGTTTACCAAAATATAAATCTATTCTCCATGTAACCCTCAAAGCTTCGTGGTCAGGAATTCTTACGGGATTATTATTATCAATTGCTCGTATTGCCGGAGAAACTGGTCCCTTACTCTTTACGAGTTTAAACAACCAGTTCTGGAATATTGATATTACTGAACCTACTGCGACTTTACCTATGGTAATTTATAAGTTCGCTCTAAGTCCATATCAAAACTGGATTGACTTAGCTTGGGCAGCAGTACTTATTATCACCGTATCAATTCTACTATTAAACTTAATCGCTCGCTATGCTGTAAATAAAAGTAAAGCATAATTCACGCAGTTTATTATAGGAAATAATACAATGATTCTTGATCCTCAAGATGTAAAAATTGAAGTGAAAAATCTTGATTTCTACTATGGTAACTTCCATGGTTTAAAAGATGTTAACTTCAAAATCAAAGCTAAATCGGTAACTTCATTTATCGGTCCATCTGGTTGTGGTAAATCAACTTTATTAAGAACCTTTAATCGTATGTTCAATCTTTATCCTGAACAAAGAGCTGAAGGACAAATTCTTCTTGAAGGTGAAAATATCCTCAATCCTGATTTTGACTTAATGGAGTTAAGAACTCGTGTGGGAATGGTATTCCAACGTCCTACTCCTTTCCCTATGTCAGTTTATGATAATATCGCTTTTGCGGTTAAACACCACGAAAAGCTTACCAAAGATGAACTTGACGAACGAGTAGAATGGGCTCTCACTAAAGCTGCTCTATGGAAAGACGTAAAAGACAAACTCCACAAATCAGGAAACTCTCTCTCGGGAGGTCAACAACAACGTCTTTGCATTGCGCGTGCAGTTGCGGTAAAACCTGAAGTATTATTAATGGATGAACCATGCTCAGCTCTTGATCCTATTTCTACCTCTACGGTTGAAGAGCTTATTATGGAATTAAAAGGCGACTATACGGTTTTAATTGTAACTCACTCAATGCAACAAGCAATGCGTGTTTCTGATTACACTGCATTTATGTACCTTGGCGAATTAGTAGAGTATGACGAAACCGACAAGATCTTTATGAACCCTGAAGATCAACGTACCTCAGACTATGTAACAGGTCGTTTCGGCTAATCTTAATAATTGTTTAAAAAAAGGCGATATTAAAATGGTTTTAAGTTCTAAAAGACACACCCGTGTGCAATTTGATGAAGATTTAGAGAAATCGTTAGAGATGGTTAAAACCATGAGTGCCATGGTGGAAAAACAATTAAAAGAAGCAATTGCCCTTTTCCGTGTTGAAGATAAGTCTACAATTGACGAAAGAGCGCAACAAATTCTAGATAACGATTTATATGTAAATAAACAAGAGATCCAAATTCACGATTACTGTTTATACTTAATTGCTAAACACCAACCTAAAGCTCAAGACTTACGTTTAGTGTTTGCAGTCGTAAGAGCAGCTTCTGAATTTGAGCGTATTGGAGACACAGTAATTAAGATCTGTGAATCAGCACGCAAATCTCAACACGTAATCAATAGTTTAATTGAAAGAATTGAACATTTTGCAGAACACTCGATTACTTTACTCCGTAAAAGTACTGAAGCTTTAATTTCTCTGGACTTAAATTCAGCTTGTGAAATTTATGTACAAGATAATTATCGTATTGAATATAAAGATATCTTCCGTGCGATTGTTGAAGAAGCTAAATTAAACTTAGAACACTTAAAAGAGTACTTTATTGTCGTAATTGCTTTACGTCAAATTGAACGTATTGGTGATCGTTGTCGTAACCTTAATGAGTATGTTTACTACTACTCTAAAGGAGTTACACCAACAAGTTCTGTTTTCACGCAAATGTATCAAGAGTTACATGGTGAAAAAAATAAAGCTTAATTTGAGTAAATAGACTTACATAAGAAAAATCCTCCGAACTTTATCATAAAGTTCGGAGGATTTTTTAGTTTAACTTTCTCACCTTGGTACAAACCTCAAAAGTAAAATCAAATTTTTTCTAAGCTGATTCAAAAGATCTCCGCTAATCTCCAATACCTTGAAGAAGGAATCCCCTATGCTCAAAGAGTAATCCCCAAAATTGCAAGGAGATTCTTTTGCTTTTGTGTTAATCTGATTCTTGCAAAGTTGCTATCTGTTGCCGACAGTTTAATGCGTTTTAACTCGCGAATTACTTGAGTTAAGGTTAAGTATTCCGTTGCTTTTGCTTGCTTTAAACAATTCCGCATATAGGTTTGTATAATTAAAGCGACAAATGCCACAAATAATCTCCCCTCCATTACTAAACTGCTTGCAAAGTTTCTTGGTAAGCCAAGATTACTAGCGACATTAGCAAAAGCCTGTTCGATATAATCTTTCTTAGAGTAACTTACCATAACCTCTTGAGTGCTGAGATCTAAGTTGTTAGTCAGAAATATACTATAGCCAAAATATTTTAACTCTTGATCTAGAGCTGGCTGCTTAACTTGAAATTTAACTTGTCCTTGAGCGTCGATTTCAAACATAAAATATTGCTCAAGTTGTGGTGGAAGAGGCTTTCCTAAGCTAACTAAAATTTCACCATCTTTTTGATACCTTGATAAATTACTTGCAAAGCTAGAAGCTTGCTCTAACTTTTGTTCTAAGTTAAAGATAAGATGAGCCTTTACTTCTAATCCCTGACAGTTAGTTAACTTACTTGTCGCTAAAATATTTTCGTCATCTGCATAAACCCTATGTGCTTGCCCTAGAGCTTGAGGATGAGAGGTAGCAATAAGTTCCTTAAATAAGGCTAAGGCTGGAGATAAAGGAGTAATAAAGTAGCTATTCGAAAACTTAAAATCTTGAAGTACACTTAAGTTAGCTTCACTAGGAGCTAAAACTAGAGTTAACTTACTTGGCTGATTAATTTGCAATATTTCAAAGATTGCCAAAAGAGAGCTTTGCTTAATATCAGCAAAAGACCATTGGTAAACTAAAGGTAAACCGCTCTTTTTACCTAAGAACACTCCTAAATTAACTTGCCCTAAATACTCATCATCTCCATAAAAATCACCTTCCAAGAGTTGAGATCTATATGTATCTTTAGCTGTGATAGCATAAACTAAATACTCTTGCTTAATCTTGTTCCAAGCAACTATAAACTCTTGAATAAACTCTTCATCAATCCCAGAAAACAATTCTTCTAACTCTTGCGAACTTAAAATAAAAGTCTCCTCAAGCTCTTGATCACTTGCCCATTGAGCAAAATCCTCGAGTTGATTCGTATTTTCAATAATATATCCAGCAAGATGAAGAATTTGTTTGGCAAAGGCAGAACCTTGCACCTCTAAAAGCTCTGCAATCCCTAATTTTCGTGCAATTTGCATATAGGTCGATGTATATCCATTAGAATACTCTGCCGTTTTTTGCTATAGCAGCGTATACTCGAACTCTAAATTTTCAACCGGCATTTCTAAGTTATACAGTTGATAGTAGTTTTTATTGGGAATTAATTTGTGCTGTACAGGATCATATTTGCCAATACAAATATCGGTTTCCCTTTTTA
Organism: Psittacicella gerlachiana; assembly: GCF_003585965.1. Taxonomy (GTDB): domain Bacteria; phylum Pseudomonadota; class Gammaproteobacteria; order Enterobacterales; family Psittacicellaceae; genus Psittacicella; species Psittacicella gerlachiana. The sequence goes on from NZ_NRJF01000113.1 coordinate 12,103, forward strand.
CCTTTCCCTCAGCATCTCTATAACTTTTACCTCTACGATATACATAAGTGCTATTTTTAGCTTTTAGCAGTTTTATTTGCTTAGGAGGAATATCTACTAAATTTCTCTTCATAGTCTCTCATCTAGACATTTAAGGTAGTAATTACTATAAATACAATTATGGCACATCTGAGAGCAAAAGTGCTAAATATTAATAAGATTTACCTAAGTAGGTTACTTTTAATTTTCTCCTATCCCAAGCTAAATTTTTAGGATTCATCCTCTAGCCTCTATCTATGAAAATAAATTATCATTTACCTAAGTTAAGCACAAGAAAAGAGAGCAAGAGGTTAAGTACCTCTTGCTCTCTTTTTAACTTTACTTAATAATTAAAGAGTTCAGAATCAGCTCAGATATGTCTCTGACAAACTTGGAATCTTAAGTAATTATTAAAGAAATAGACTAATAAACTTTAATTAGAATTTATAATCTAAACCAAGTTTAACTGATTTTTCAGTCCAAGTTGAAGATTTTTCAAGATTCCCAGCTAAACGAATACGTAGGTTTTCGGTTACATTCACCGCATAACCTAGATTTAAACGAGCAAGGAAATCATTATTAAATACTTGTCCTGAAGTACCTCCACTTGCTAATTTAAGTTTAAAATCTTGTCCTGCAAGTTTACTATTTAAACTTAATCCTGCATCTAAAGTTGAACTTAAACCAAACACTCTAAAGTTAGCATAAGCTCTAACTCCTGCATTAGCATAAAGTTGAGTTGTCCAACGACTCTTAGTATTTAAAGATAATAATGAGGTTGCACTATTAGCTGCAGTTTCATTAAAGGCATTTTGATGATTAAACTCAGTGGTTAAACCACCTTCAACAATTAAACCAGTATTGAAATTACCTAGAGCTAACCAACCCGCTTTAACATCTAAACCAAAACTTTGAGTACGGAATTTAGCTTTTTGATCCGCATAACTAATTACCGAACGCGTTACGTCAAAGTCGTGGAAATTAGCATACACACTTGCACCATAGTAAGTAGTAGCTAAAGCCTTACCAAAGCTTGCACTAAAGCCATAAGATTTTACTTTCGCAAAAGCAGCGGTGATATCATTATTAGTATTACCCTCATCCCAGTTACCATTTAAGCTTTGGACTGCAAAACCTAAATTGTAACCATTAGCCGTTTGCGTATAGGCTCCTACGGTGTAAGAGTTACTATCTAAGTGTCCTTTAACACTGGTAGCCTTGCTCTTCCAATCTTGCCAACGGTAACCTGCTTGTACATAAGCATGCCATTGTTGATCAAGACCAGCAAAGCGTCCTAAACTCACTTGAGTAAAGTCTAAGATATTTGTACGAGCTTGTTGACTAGTTGCTTGCAGTAAATTGCTATATACCGTACCTGAAGCTCTTAATAATAGAGCATTTAATTCTTCAGCACTTAAACTTTGGATCGCAATTGCTGCTGAAGTTAAAGTGGTATCACTTGAAGTTGCCGTAGATTCACTACTACTTTCATCATCGGTAGCAGTTAAGCTTACTTCTGTTGTTTGGGTTTGTGCTGTTGGCTGACTAGTTTCACTAGCTTGCGAAGCTAAAACAACATTATCTCCCTCAACACTTGCATAATAGCTTGAAGTTAAAGATAAACCATTAGTTTCACCGGTAACACTTACTGAACTTTCTTCGGTAGTTGAGGTCTCAGTAGTACTCGCAGTTAAGGAAATTAAACCGCTAGAAGTTGAATTTTCTAACACTGCATTATTAGCACTCGTTAATAGACTATCGACTAAAGATGCTCCTACACTTGCAGCTTGGCTATCACTACTCGTTAAACTTGTTGAAGTTAAATAAGTACTCGTATTAGTTGCAGTAATATTTACATATACTCCATCACTCGCCTGTCCTACCGTATAGTTTACCGTAGCAGAACCATCATAATCTGAGTAAATTTTATCAAAGCTTCCTGAAATATTGGTCGCATTAATAACTTTTACTTGAGTCATATTGCCAGTAGACACATATGTACTCGTACCTAAGATCGCTAAAGTTCCATCTAGAGTTACACTACCGTTAACATTAAATACCGTAGTTAAATTCGTAGCTAAAGTTGCATTTTCTTTATTAACAAAGTTACCGGTTACCGTAGTGTTATACACTTGCGTATAACCATTGTTAGTTAAGTTAGCTATGCGAGCATTATAAGTATAGAAAGAACCATTAGAGTTTACATAAACATGACTACCACCTAAAGAAACATAAGCTTCATTAGTTGCATTAAGTCCTGCAGATTTTTTATCTTGTAAAACTAAAGCTCCACCATTAACAATGGTATCCCCAGTATAAGTATTGTTACTACCCGTTAAAACTAATTGATCACTGGTTGAAGTACCATTAACAATTAAGCCGCCACTACCAGTAATATTATTATTGAACCAATAGCGTTTACCCGTACCTGAAATATTTGCAACAAAGTCACCAAACACAAAAGCTGCTGGACCATTTAAAGCTAAAGAAGCATCTAGGATTCCCCAACCAAATACGCTATCCACTCCAGTGTCGCCTACATCGTAAGCTGTAGTTAAAAGCGTAGTTTTGATTTGTTTTGCGGTCATCCAATCAAACTGCTCTTTTACCATGGCAGCAGCTGCGCTCACAATTGGTGCTGAAGCCGAAGTACCCGAGAAGCCAGTATAATTACCATTACTATAGTTCGCAATACTCCACGACCAAGAACTTGCTAAACAGCTCCATTTTAATACCCCACATTGAACTGCTACTGAAGCATTAGTCGTATTCCCCTCATAACCCATGATAAAGAGTTCTGGAGAAATCTCAGTTGTCCCATTAGCGGTAGTATTTAAACTTCCATTTGAAATAGAGTTTTTAGTAGCATTAATTACTGCAGAGTACTCTCCATTAATATCTAGAGAGTAACTGGTAACTGCTAATAAATTATCGGAGATATTGGTATCTGCGGTAACAAAGTTATACAGCGAAGAATTAGTATCTAAAGCTGGACCAAAGTTAACGTTTGACCAATTCGAAGTATTATAATCTTGTGTCTTTAACCACGATACGTAATCATCTTCGTTACCAGTAGTGAAGACAAATAATGGGGTATCCGCATTTGCCGTTACCGTTTTTAAACCTGCTAACGCATTTTCATAAGCAGTTGCTTGGATTTGCCCTTTATAGCTTTCAGCAGATGAAGTAGAACTAGAAGATGAAGTTGTATAAGGAATATAATAAGAGTTATTAATTACCGCCGGCTTATAAACGTACATAGCCTTATAAATATCCCCTAATAAATTATTAGCTGAATATTTATTTAACACATTATAGTAAAGCTTTACATTTGGAGTTAACCCACTATAGGTCGAACTACGTTGGGCAGCCATAATTGCTCCCACTTTAGTTCCATGGTCATTACTTGAGCCAAGAATGGTCGTACCACCTGATCCATTCGTTTGATTAGTAATCTTCACTTCAGTTAAATTAGAAGAAGTAAAGCCACTCCAAGAGGCATTGAAAGAACCATCAACCATCCCCACGCTAACATTACTACCGGTAAAGTATCCTGAACCTTGTCCTAAAGTCGCAGTAGCATTCATGGTGCTAGTAGAGTTTTGCGTTACCGGAACATAAAAGTTTACCGCTGAAGTACCCCCTGATACTAAAGGCAAGAAGCCCATGGCAAAAAGGTTATTGTAATTGATTGCACGATTAGTGGCAGTACCATTAACCGTCACTGATACATTTGGCCAATTGGAAAAGGCTTGGGTCGTATAACCTGTGTGTGAAAGAGTAAAACCGTTTACATTTGCAGTTTGCGAGCTATTAAATGCGGTATTAGCTGCGGTTTGAGCACTGCTATTGGTATAAGCGTAATTCGCTACAGTTGTATTTTGATCATTACTTGCATTACCAGTCGTTGTATTCGTAGCTAGCGAAGTATTGTAATCGGTTAAACTAATTGGGGTTGAGCTTGAAGTTGAAGAGGATGAAGTATAGGAGGAACTACCACTACTACCGCCACCACCGCCACAAGCAGATAAGGCTGTAGCCGATAAGATCGCAATAATAGAAGCGTTTAAGCGATTTAATTTATGCTCTTTCATATCTCAAAATAATCTATTTTTAGGGCAAGAACAAAAAAATTAATCGTTTCTTAGGAAGTATAGTAAAACGGAAATAATTTAAATCTATTTATATAAGTTGAGGAAAACTTTGGGCTTAATGAGGACTACCTAAAATAACATTAAATTTTGTTGTTTACTTTTAACCAAAAAAGTAATCTTGCAGTGTTTGATAAATACTTCTTAAAAGCTCTTCTTTAAGAAGTTGCCACTTTTTTTATCTTAATATCTATGCCAACTTTTAGTAGACTACTACTAAAATAGATACCCTTATATTTTACTATTAAATAACAACATCTAAAAGTGCAAACCTCAATTCCCTAAGAAGCTTACAAAAAATTATTTTCAATCCCTCTAAAAAGATTACAAATGATAGCTAACATACTCTAATCTACTATCAAATGTAAGGAGAATTTTTATTTTAGATCCTTCTAATTTTTCAAACTTTACTCTTTACAAAATAATACTTTTTTTCTAAAACACACTACAAAAAATAACTATAAAAGCTCTTCTCTTTTGAAGACAAAAACTTTACCTCTTAGATCGAATTTACTTTAAGATATCTTCTCTAAACTCTTACTTAGCAATATAACAACTTTACTATCTATTTTGTTTAATCTGTAATATAAAACTCAATCTTACTACAAAAGTTAAAAATCTTAACAATAACTTGTAACTTCTACAATAAACAATTTCTTGAAATCTTTAAGCCTCCTCTCAATTAGATTTAAACTAAACAACACTTTGAGTACAACTTGATATAATTTTTTGAGGGAGTCTCAAACAAGTAACTGCAAAAACAAAAAGTCGCCCAAAATGGCGACTTTCGTGGTGTTATTAAGTTTATAATTTTTTATAGCTCATCTATAAATTTATTATTTTCCGACAAGTTATAATTTTATTTCATTATGCTTTAAAAAGTAAGCATAATTTTTTCGCTCTCTATTATAGCAAATCAAAAATTAAACTGCCAAAGGATTATAAAGTTTTTTCTGTTTCATCTTAGAGTTTGTTGTCATTACTCTTATAGCTAATTGAGGTTATCCTAGTCTCTAATTGCCATTTTTCGCTTGCTTACAAAAACTTCACGCCTCTAACTGACAATTTTTTTTCGCAAAAGTAAAAATATTTGTTATAATATTTAACGCCTTGCAATTAAGTTTATTTATTGATTATAAATACTCTAAAGTTCATAATCGCAACAAGATAAATAATTCCTTTTAATTGTAAGTGATACAGGATTAATTATTAAAGTAGATCAATTAAAAATCATACTCTTTAGTAATTGCGCCAATACTGAGTTAGAGATCGGTATCTGGTGAGTTTTTATAAATTTTTTTTATTATAGGAAATTTTAATATGTCTCTAAGTTCAGAACAAAAAGCTGAAATTTTAGCTAAATTTGGTCGTACAGAAAAGGATACAGGTTCTTCAGAAGTACAAATCGCATTATTAACTGCGCAAATCAACCACTTACAAGAACACTTCCGTATTCATACTAAAGATCACCACGGTCGTCGTGGCTTATTACGTATGGTTTCTAAACGTCGTAAATTATTAGATTACTTAAAACGTACTGATGTACAAAAATACGTTAACATCGTAAGTACATTAGGTTTACGTCGCTAATTTTTTAGGCAAGTTCCTACTTTTTAATAATTTTTCAATAAATATATATTCAATTAAGACTTTCAGCTAGTCCTGGAAGTCTTTTTTTCTATATTTAGAAAATCCAACTATAAATCCATAATTAAAATCAATAATCAAATTACTATTTACGTTAATTCTATGACAGCACCTTCACAACAATCTGATACCGAAGCGGAAAAAGATCTTTCTCATTCGCCTCAAAGTCAACAAGATAAAATCAAAGAATTTGCAGCTAATGCAGAACATCTCATTAGTTGGCAAGAACTCTTTCAAAAAACCTTACCTATTTTTATTGCTTTTTTAGCCGTAGGTGGTTCTTATGGAATTCTGGCGATTAACGCTAGTCTTCCGGTTTGGTTTGTTATTCTTTCAAGTATTATTGTTTTTTCGGGATCAGTACAATTCACTGCCATTCCCTTACTCGCTTCAGGAGCAAGCTTAAGTTCGCTCTTTATCACTTCCTTTGTGATTAGCTTACGTCACGTCTTTTATACTATTGCCCTCATGCCAACTATGAGTAAAAATATTTTCCGTCGTTGGTTTGAAGCTGTAACCATTTGTGATCAGTCATTTGCTCTAATGTCAATTGAACCAGAAAAAGTAAGGGAAGTTAATCTCTTAAGAACTAATTTAATGCTGCACTTTTACTGGTTTCTTTCTACTGTACTCGGAGTAGTGCTAGGAAAAATTATAGGCAATCTTGTCCCTCATCTCGAATTTGCCTTAGCAGCTTTATTTGTAATTCTTGCCTATGAGCAATTTAAGAAAAGTCGTTCTTACTTTGGCTTAAGCATTGCTATTATTGCTTTTATTATTGCTAAGCTTTTTGCTTATAATTGGCTCATCCTTGCCTCAATTCTCTTTTGTGCAATTAGCATTTTATTACGCAATTTTTATGAAAGTAAAAAGTTACAACAAGAGGAGCAATAAACCATGTCTGTAGATTTATCTCAACTATCATTTAGTTACCTTCTGCTGGTGATCCTCGTATTAGCTTTAGGAACTTCCTTAACACGCTTTTTACCAATTTTTGTACCCAAAAAATTTATGCAAGCGAAATGGTTAGTTGCTCTTAACCGTAATCTAAGCTTGTGTATTATGACGATTCTAACTCTTGCTAGTCTTACCATTCCAGATATCAATCATGGAGCTAAAGCAGATTGGCAACTCATTGGCAGTGAGCTTCTTGCTTTAGTCCTAGTTTTAGCAGTTTATATTCGTTTTAAAAGTACCTTACTTGCCGTAATCCTTGGGATTGCTTGTGTTAATGTTCCTTGGGTAGCTACAATTATTATTGCTTGTATTATGCCTCAAAGATCTAAGTTTACGAACTTAAATCCTCTAAAAACCTTACGTCGTCGTAAAAGAACTGAAGCAAATAAAGCAGAAGAAAGAGAAGAAGCCCAAGCAAGTATTGATACCTTTACTTTTACCGAAGGAGCTGTAGATGCTAAAAAAGTAGCTCGCACCCTTGAAGCTTCAGATAAGCTCCATGCTCGTCAACAGGAAGAGTCCGAAGAACAAGGAAAACAAGCAAATCAAGAGTCTGAGCAAAAGTAAAAATACAAGAATACAAAAACATAGCAAAATCTTTGGGCTTAAGCTTACACTAAAGCTCAAGCCAATTCACTCTCAAAATTTTCTATATTCCTCTCGATAGGTTAAATGATCATCTTTGATCATTTAACTTAGCGAGCTAGTTTAAGCTTCCACTCAAAAAAAGCACATAAAAAAGAGGTAATTAGGAATCTAGTTACCTCTTTTTTATCTCGTTCTTACAATTTTTCTCAAAACTTTCCCATATCCTTTCTTATTAAGTGATAATTAATGATAATTTTTACCATTTTTCACCTCTAAAACAGGTATAATTATTATTAACAAAAGATAATTTTCTTTACTTTTTTACTAACTAATTTTATTTAGCTTGTAAAATTTTACTTATAGCTGTGCACTTATATCTATAAGTAATACCTAAAATCAAGGGCTAAAATTATTAGTAAGTAGACACTTAATTATATATAAACTAAAAAACAAAGACTTAGACGAAAATACATTTGCATTAAAGAAAAATTTAATGCATAAACTATTAATTTACTTTATAATAGAAACAAATAACTGAGTATTTACTCAATAAAGATTACAGTTATTTATAACTTTATTTTTTTCACTACAACTTAACAACATAGGTGTAATTTAAGCCGTATACCGTATACCGTATTAAAGGACATTAATGC
>NZ_NRJF01000114.1 GCF_003585965.1 Psittacicella gerlachiana
ACTAGCTTTTACATTATATGATTTAAAAATAATAGTTATTCATGAAACTAATTTATATTTTTCTTGCAACAATTTGTGCTTTACTCTTTGCACAAAGTTCATTTGCTTATTTACAGTTTCCTAACTTAGATCCTGTAGCTTTTAGTATCATGGGATTTCAAGTTCGTTGGTATGGATTATTTTATCTCTTTGGCTTAGCCGGAGCTATTCTTTTAAATTACTTTTTACTAAAAAGCGATCATAAAAACTCTCAAACCTACAATGCAAATTTAACAGCTTCGCAATTTAATGATATTGCTATTAACTGCTTTTTAGCAGCTATTGTTGGAGGAAGACTCTTCTACGTGATTTTTTATGATTTAAATTATTATCTCCAACACCCTATAGAAATTTTCTACCTCCATAAAGGAGGCATGTCTTTTCATGGCGGATTTGTCGGAACAGTAGTTGCCTTGTATCTGCAAACACGCAAAGAAAAGAATTTTTGGCAAGTTGCAGATCTAGGAGCTACGGTAATTCCATTTGCTTTAGGATTAGGACGATGTGCTAATTTTATAAATGGGGAACTTTGGGGAAGAGTTACCGATGTTCCATGGGGAGTAGTTTTTCTGGGAGCCGGAGATTTACCTCGTCACCCCTCACAATTATATGAAGCCTTACTTGAAGGGGTAGTACTTTTAGTTATCCTCTTAATTGTGCGTAAAAAGCGCTTAAATCTTCCAGGACTACTTTCAGGAATCTTTGTCTTTGGTTACGGAGTAAGTAGATTTATTATCGAATTTTTCAGAGAACCGGATGCTCAATTAGGCTTTGTTCTAGGTCCTTTTACTCAAGGTCAACTTCTTTCTTTACCTATGATTATTATAGGTTTATGGATCATGTTCTCTAGTAAGAAACGAGCTATTTCTCAATGAAACAACAAACTTGGATTCTCAACTCTAACTATCAAGCTTCCGAGCTAGACAAAGAACAATATCAACTTTTTGCAAAAAGTTTAACTTCTATCCATGCCTCTAACCTCATGGAATATGAATTTAAAATTGGCTTTGAATTACATTCGAGTTTATTTAATACCCAAGTAACTCCGAGTACAGCTCCTACTTCCCTAGGACAATTACTTACTTATTGTCAGCAAATTTGTGGTAAATCTATAGAAGAAATATCACATAAGCATAATGTTGAGATGATTTATAGTCTCCATGAAAATCGAGGCTGGCTCGGAAATTTAATTGAAATTGCTTTAGGGGCAACTGCTGGATCAAAACCTACGCAAGATTTTATCAATCTCGGAATTGAACTTAAAACCCTTGCAATTGCAACCAATGGTAAAGCAAAAAGTGATATCTTTATCTCTAGCTTGCCGATAAATAAATTTATGCTTCAAAATTGGCAAACTAGCCATGTACTCTATAAACTAAAAAAGATTCTTTTTGTTCCCATTGAATATAATCCGGATATTTCCTTAGCTCAAAGAAGAATTGGTAAAGCTTTCCTTTGGTCTCCCAACAAAGAGGATTTAGCAATTATCAAGCAAGATTGGGAAACGATTATGCAGATAATTACTCAACAAGATTTTAATGCTTTAAAATCTAATGTGGGACAAATTCTTTGTGTTCGCACCAAAGCTTTAAATACTTCTCAAGCTGTATCCATTGAAGATACTGATGGTTTTAATCTCAACTTACCACCTTTATCTTTTTATCTACGTAGATCTTTTATTAATAACATCATAAACTCTAACTTTTATGAAAAAATATGATGCTGAACAACTGGTCATCTTAAAAGGTTTAGAACCGGTACAACAAAGACCAGGAATGTATACCATCACTACCAATCCTAACCACTTGCTCCAAGAAGTTCTCGATAACTCAGTTGACGAAGCAATTAATGGTTTTGGTAATAAAATTAACGTTACCCTTTATCCTGATAATAGCATTGAAGTCAGTGATAATGGAAGGGGTATGCCTGTAAATATTCACAAAGAAGAAGGGGTATCTGGAGTTGAGGTAATTTTAACTCGCTTACATGCGGGAGGAAAATTTAACGGCTCTAACTACGGTTTCTCAGGTGGTTTACATGGAGTAGGAGTAACCGTAGTTAATGCTCTTTCAAGCAAATTAGAAGTTACGGTAAAGCGTGACGGTAAAATTTATTTTATGCGCTTTAACTATGGACAAAGAGAAGAAGCTTTAAAAATAATTGGCAAATGTCCAAAATATGAAACCGGAACTAGCGTACGCTTTTGGACTGATGGCAAATACTTTGATAGTGATAAATTTGATATTAAAGCCTTAAATAAAATCTTTGAAGCTAAAGCCATCCTTGCACCAGGTTTAGAAATCGAATTTTCTGATCAACTACATCAAAATAAACAAATATGGTGTTATAAAAACGGCATGGAAGAGTATCTTCTTAGTCATTTAGAAAATGACTTTATGCCAAATCCCGTATTTACAGCTCATGCCAAAGGAGAGAATGAGGAATTAGATGTAAGTTTTGCGTGGAAATTTGATACTTCAGTAATCGTAAGCCAAGCTTTTACGAACTTAATTCCAAATAACTTAGGCGGAACTCATGTTAATGGCTTGCGTTCAGGGATTCTTGAAGCAGTAAGAGATTTTTGTAATCTCCATAATCTTCTTGATAAAAAGACAACTTTAGTTGCTGATGATGTATGGAATCATTGTAATTTTATTCTTTCACTTAAGATGAAAGATGCTCAATTCCAAGGGCAAACTAAAGAAAAGTTAACCTCAAGATCAGCTTCTTCCTTTGTAAGTTCTCAAGTTAAGGATTTATTTACCATTTGGTTAAATCAAAATACCTCTGTAGCTAATGAATTAGTACAAATTTTTATAAATAACGCTCGTAACCGTATTGCCAAAGAAAATAAGGTTATTCGTAAAAAAGTTAGTTCAGGTCCACGCTTACCAGGAAAACTAACTGACTGCATTTCTTCGGATATCTCTCGTACCGAGTTATTTATTGTTGAGGGTAACTCAGCTGGTGGCTCGGCTCGTATGGCTCGTAATAAAGAATTCCAAGCTATTCTCCCTTTAAGAGGTAAAATTTTAAATACTTGGGAAATTTCTTCAAATGAAGTACTCAAAAATAATGAAGTCCATGATATTGCCGTAGCTATTGGCATAGACCCTGATTCAAATGACCTCAGCGGTTTAAGATATGGAAAAATTTGTATTCTTGCCGATGCAGATAGTGATGGAGCTCATATTTCTACTTTAATTTGTGCCTTATTTATGAAGCACTTTCCTGCTTTAATTGACAAAGGACATGTTTACGTGGCTCTCCCTCCTTTATTTAGAATCGATATTGGCAGTAAAATTCATTATGTACTAGATGAATCCGAAAAAAATGCGGTTCTAGCTAAGTATAAAAATCAAAAAAATATTCGTATAACTCGTTTTAAAGGATTAGGTGAAATGAATCCTGATCAATTAAAAGAAACTACTCTTGATCCAAATAATCGTCGTCTTCTCCAGCTAACTTGGCAAAATAATCGAGCAAATGCAGAACAAACTGTAGATATGCTTTTAGCAAAACGTCGAGCAAGTGATCGTCGTGATTGGTTGGAAACTAAAGGTGATATTACAAAAGTAAGTGATTAATTATGACTGATATTAATAATATTAATTACGAAGGAGTCGAAGAATTTGACTTAGCTACCTACTGTGAGGATGCTTACTTAAACTATGCAACTTATGTTATTAAGGATCGTGTTTTACCTTACATAGGTGATGGACTCAAGCCTGTACAACGTCGTATTATTTATACTATGGCGATTGAAGGGATTAATAGTAAAGAAAAGAAAAAGAAATCTGCCTATACTGTAGGACAGGTTTTAGGACGTTTCCACCCTCACGGAGATTCAGCTTGTTATGAATCTTTAGTTATCATGGCTCAGGACTTTTCTTATCGCTACCCTTTAATCGGTGGACAAGGGAACTTTGGAGAATTATTTAATCCTAAAGGCTTTGCGGCTATGCGTTATACCGAAGCTTACCTCAGTCCTTACGCAAAATCCTTACTCAATGAATTAAATGCAGGTAATGTAGATTTTCAGCCTAACTATAATGGTGATGAAAAAGAACCTATCTATCTCCCATCGTTGTTACCTAATATAATTCTTAATGGAACTACGGGGATTGCCGTAGGGATGGCTACAGATATTCCACCTCATAATGTTAATGAAGTTGTAGATGCTTGTTGTCTCCTTATAGATAAACCTACCAGTTCCTTAGAAGAAGTAATGGAACATATTAAAGGTCCAGATTACCCTACAGGTGCAGAAATCACTAATAGTTTTCATGAACTATACGAGATCTATAAAACTGGAAGAGGAACTATACGCCAAAGAGCGGTTTGGCATCAAGAAAAAGACCAAATTATTATTACTCAGCTCCCTGCTCAGGCGGCAACCAACCTGATTCCTAAGATTGCTGAGTTAATTCAAAATAAAAAGACTCCGCAAATTGAAGATATTCGAGATGACTCTTCTGAAAGTGAAGTAAGAGTAGTGCTACAACTAAAATCTTCAAGAGTAGATACTCAAGCTCTAATGCAACAACTCTTTGTGCAAACTGACTTAGAAAAGACCCAAAGAGTTAATTTAAACATGATAGGTCTTAACGACAAACCAGCAGTAAAAGGCTTAGTTGAAATTCTCTCAGAATGGATTGAGTTTAGAAAAACTATTGTTCGTCGTCGCTATGAGTATCGTCTTGAAAAGGTCGCTAAAGAGCTAGCTCGTATTGAAGGATTTTTAATCGCCTTTAATAACCTAGATCAAGTTATCTCAATAGTCCGTAATCACGAAAAACCAAAAGAAGAGTTAATGCAGAGCTTTGCTTTAACCGAAGAGCAAGCAGTAGCTATTCTTGATCTACGTATTCGTAATCTTGCCAAACTTGAAGAAGAATCTTTAAAGAAACAAAAAGAAACTCTGTTAAAAGAGCAAACCCAAATAAATAATTTATTAGCTAGTAAAACTAAATTTAATAATCAAATTAAAAAAGAATTACTAGTTGCTAAAGAAGAGTTTGGCAATCCTCGCATTAGTACTTTAATTGAGCGGGAAGCAGCTAAACCAGCAGAAATTAACGAAGAAATTACTCAAGAAGATGTGACCGTAGTTATTTCTAAACAAGGTTGGATTAGATGTGGGAAAGGCCATGAAGTAAATTTAAACAATTTAAGTTATCGCAATGGAGATTCATTTGCTCAAGAACTCAAATGTAAAAATACAGATAACATTTATTTTGTAGATTCTACAGGAAGATCTTATAATATACTCGCAAATGATTTACCTAGCATGCGTGGCTATGGGGAATCTATCACAGCCTTTATTAAACTTCCTGATCAAGCTTCGATTAAAGGGATGTTTGTTGCCCAAGAACAACAATTTGTCTTATTGACCTCTACTTCTGGTGATGGTTTTTTAACTGAGGTTGAAAATCTCAAAAGTAAATCTAAGAGTGGAAAAAATATCTTTACCCTCAAAGATCAAGCTCAATTATTAGCTCCTATTGTTTTAGATCCTAACTTTAACTCTAACCAACAGTCGGGTATTTTTGAATGCTTAGTGATTACAAATACAGGTCGTTGTGTTAAATTTGAAACTAATGAAATTCCTGCTCGAGCTAAAGGTTCTGGAGTAAAATTAATTAATATCTCTACGAAAAACTTTGCTGATAACAGTGAATATCTAAAATTTGTTTTTATTGTAAATAGAGATAATAGCTTACAAATCAAAAATGGGAATCGTAAGTCTTCAATTAGTGCTAATGATTTAAATAGAGTAAAAGGTACAAGAGGCAATAAAGGAAGAGACATTATTAAAGGACTAACTGAGAACTCAGTTATTTCAATTAAATAATACTTGTAATTCTAAATTGGATTATGACTTCTTTTTATAATTGTCATCCAATTGCTTTTCTCTAGAAATCCCTAACCATAACTCTTAAAAAGCCTTAATTTGAGATCTAATTTTTTAAGATAGTTATGAAATTTTTTCATTTTAACGGTAAAATAAGCATTTAGAAAAACC
>NZ_NRJF01000115.1 GCF_003585965.1 Psittacicella gerlachiana
GTAAGATTCAAATTATAATATATTTTACTTAAAATAGTGAAAAAGTTATGCAATAAAAATAAAAGTAGTGTATAATATCGTCAGTTTGTTTTGGATGTTAAATCCAATATATTTTTTTAATCTAAATGGAGCTCATAAAAATATGGCAACTATCAACCAATTAGTGCGTAAACCACGCGTTAAAAAAGTTGTTAAAAGTACTGTGCCAGCGTTAGAAGCTTGTCCGCAAAAACGTGGTGTATGTACTCGTGTTTCTACAACAAAACCTAAAAAACCAAACTCAGCACAACGTAAAGTTTGTCGTATCCGTTTAACAAATGGTTATGAAGTGACTTCTTACATTGGTGGTGAAGGTCACAACTTACAAGAGCACAGCGTAGTTTTAATCCGTGGTGGTCGTGTTAAAGACTTACCAGGTGTGCGTTATCACACAGTTCGTGGTGCATTAGACTGTGCTGGAGTTAAAGATCGTAAACAAGGTCGTTCTAAATACGGTGTTAAGAGACCTAAATCTTAATATATATCCGTAGTAAGGCCAAACATAAATTAAAAAACAATTTTACAATTTCAATCAAAGCTCCATTAAGATTTTAGATGTTTTAATTTTAATGAGTTTTGGGTTAACCTGAATATAAACGGAGAAAGAAACCATGCCACGTCGTCGCGTAATTGGTCAACGTAAAATTCTACCAGATCCAAAATTTGGTTCAGAATTATTAGCAAAATTTATCAATGTTATCATGGTAGATGGTAAAAAATCTATCGCTGAAAAAATCGTTTACACTGCGTTAGAGAAATTAGCTCAACACAGTCAAAAATCACCTTTAGAAGCGTTCGAAGCTTCTTTAGAACAAGTACGTCCAACCGTTGAAGTTAAATCACGTCGTGTTGGTGGTTCTACTTACCAAGTACCAGTGGAAATTCGTCCAGTTCGTCGTAACACTTTAGCAATGCGTTGGATTAAAGATGCTGCTAGAAGTCGTAATGATAAAACTATGTCTGATCGTTTAGCAAATGAATTAATTGATGCATTAGAAAATAAAGGTGCAGCAGTTAAAAAACGTGAAGACGTACATCGTATGGCAGAAGCGAACAAAGCATTCGCTCACTTCCGTTGGTAGTATTGCAAATATTAACTTTTTCCTTGCTGCTTAATAATAAGTTTTTAAAATCTATTTATTAAGCAGTTTCATCTTTTTTATTTAGTCGAGGATAAAATGGCTAGAACTACTCCCATTGAACTATACCGTAATATAGGTATTAGTGCTCACATCGATGCAGGTAAAACAACTACTACAGAACGTATTTTATTCTACACTGGTGTAAGTCACAAAATCGGTGAAGTTCACGATGGTGCAGCAACAATGGACTGGATGGAACAAGAGCAAGAGCGTGGTATTACAATTACTTCTGCTGCGACAACTTGTTTCTGGTCTGGTATGAACCAGCAATTCCCTAAACACCGTATCAACATTATCGATACTCCAGGACACGTTGACTTCACAATCGAAGTTGAACGTTCAATGCGTGTTCTTGACGGTGCTGTAATGGTTTACTGTGCAGTAGGTGGTGTACAACCTCAATCTGAAACAGTATGGCGTCAAGCTAACAAATACCATGTACCTCGTATTGCGTTCGTTAACAAAATGGACCGTACAGGGGCTAATTTCTTCCGCGTTGTAGATCAAGTAAAACAACGCTTAGGTGGTAACGCAGTTCCAATTCAAATCCCAGTAGGTGCTGAAGAAGAATTCAGAGGTGTTATTGACCTATTCAAAATGAAAGCAATTAACTGGAATGATGAAGATCAAGGTATGTCTTATGTACTTGAAGATATTCCAGCTGATTTACAAGAAACTGCAGAGTTCTGGCACAACAATATGATCGAAGCTGCTGCTGAAGCTTCTGAAGAGTTAATGGAAAAATACCTAGGTGGTGAAGAGTTAACTGAAGAAGAAATTAAAGCTGCTTTACGTCAACGTGTGTTAGCTAACGAAATCATTTTAATGACATGTGGTTCAGCGTTCAAAAACAAAGGTGTTCAAGCAATGCTTGATGCTGTAGTTGAGTTCTTACCTGCTCCAACAGATGTTCCAGCTATTAAAGGTGAAACATTAAACGGTGCTGAAGAATTACGTCACGCTTCAGATGAAGAACCATTTGCTGCTTTAGCGTTCAAAATCGCTACAGACCCATTCGTTGGTAACTTAACATTCTTCCGTGTTTATTCAGGTGTTGTAAACTCAGGTGACACTGTATTAAACTCAGTGAAAGAAAAACGTGAGCGTATCGGTCGTATCGTTCAAATGCACGCTAACAAACGTGAAGAAATTAAAGAAGTACGTGCAGGTGATATCGCAGCTGCAATTGGTCTTAAAGATGTAGTTACAGGTGATACTATCTGTGATATGTCAAAACCAATCATTCTTGAGCGTATGGAATTCCCTGAGCCAGTAATTAACGTTGCTGTTGAACCTAAAACTAAATCAGACCAAGAGAAAATGGGTATTGCTTTAGGTCGTCTAGCTCAAGAAGATCCATCATTCCGCGTTTATACTGATGAAGAGTCTGGTGAAACAATCATCGCTGGTATGGGTGAGTTACACTTAGATATCATCGTTGACCGTATGCGTCGTGAGTTCAAAGTTGAAGCTAACGTAGGTAAACCTCAAGTATCTTACCGTGAAACAATTCGTGGTTCTGTAGAACAAGAAGGTAAATTTGTTCGTCAATCAGGTGGTCGTGGTCAATATGGTCACGTATACTTACGTATTGAACCATTAGAAGAGAATAAAGGTTATGAATTCGTAAATGCTATCGTAGGTGGTGTGGTTCCTAAAGAGTACATTCCTGCTGTAGATAAAGGAGTTCAAGAGCAAGTTGCTAATGGTGTGTTAGCTGGTTACCCAATCGTTGATGTTAAAGTTACATTATACGATGGTTCTTACCACGATGTTGACTCATCAGAAATGGCATTCAAATTAGCTGGTTCTATGGCGTTCAAAGAAGGTTTTGCTAAAGCACAACCAGTTCTATTAGAACCAATCATGAAAGTTGAAGTAGAAACTCCAGAAGAGTACATGGGTGATGTAATTGGTGACTTAAACCGTCGTCGTGGTATGGTTGAAGGTATGGAAGACATCCCTATGGCTAAGAAAATCAAAGCTCAAGTTCCTCTATCAGAGCTATTTGGTTATGCTACAGACTTACGTTCTCAAACACAAGGTCGTGCATCTTACTCAATGGAATTCTTAAAATATAGCGAAGCTCCACGTAACGTTGCTGAAGCAGTTATTGAAGCTCGTAAATCTAGATAATAAACTTATTTAGAATAAAACTTTTATAAATTTAATTTTTTATTAAATAGGAAATTTTAAAATGGCTAAGTCACAGTTCGTACGTAATAAAACGCACGTAAACGTAGGTACAATCGGTCACGTTGACCATGGTAAAACAACTTTAACAGCTGCTATTACAAACGTATTAGCTAAACACTTCGGTGGTTCAGCTCGTGCATTCGATCAAATCGATAACGCACCAGAAGAAAAAGCACGTGGTATTACAATTAATACTTCACACGTTGAATATGATACAGCTAACCGTCACTATGCTCACGTTGACTGTCCAGGACACGCCGATTATGTTAAAAACATGATCACAGGTGCTGCACAAATGGACGGTGCTATTCTAGTAGTAGCAGCAACAGATGGTCCTATGCCACAAACTCGTGAACACATTCTATTAGCTCGTCAAGTAGGTGTACCTTACATTATCGTATTCTTAAACAAATGTGATATGTTAGATGACGAAGAGTTATTAGAATTAGTAGACATGGACGTTCGTGATCTATTAAATCAATATAACTTCCCAGGTGATGACACTCCAATCATCCGTGGTTCAGCGTTAAAAGCTTTAGAAGGTGACGCAGAGTGGGAAGAGAAAATTTTAGAATTAGCTTCTACATTAGATAGCTACATTCCTGATCCAGTACGTGCGATCGATCAACCATTCTTATTACCAATCGAAGACGTATTCTCAATTTCAGGTCGTGGTACAGTAGTAACAGGTCGTGTTGAGCGTGGTATCGTAAGATCAGGTGACGAAGTTGAAATCGTTGGTATCAAACCTACAACTAAAACAACAGTTACAGCTGTAGAAATGTTCCGTAAAACTCTTGACGAAGGTCGTGCAGGTGAGAACATCGGTGCATTATTACGTGGTACTAAACGTGAAGAAATTGAACGTGGTCAAGTATTAGCTAAACCAGGTACAATTACTCCTCACTCAGACTTCGATTCAGAAGTTTACGTATTAACGAAAGAAGAAGGTGGTCGTCATACTCCATTCTTCAAAGGTTACCGTCCTCAATTCTTCTTCCGTACAACAGACGTTACTGGTACAATCGAATTACCAGAAGGTGTTGAAATGGTAATGCCAGGTGATAACATCAAAATGACTGTAAGCTTAATTCACCCAATCGCAATGGACCAAGGTCTACGTTTTGCGATCCGTGAAGGTGGTCGTACAGTAGGTGCTGGTGTTGTTGCTAACATCATCAAATAATCTATAGATTTTAGATCTAGAAAAAAGGGAGCTTTATGCTCTCTTTTTTTATTTTATTGAAATTTCACGGCTAATTGTGGTAAAATAGTGCAGGTATTTTTTTATATAGTGCTGAAAAAATATTCAGTACGTAATTTTATAGAATTTGAGTTGTTAAATGAGTAATAACGCTGTAAATAATAAAACACCTGGGAAGCCTAAAAAAGCTTCGAGTGCAGTAGTACAAAAAGCAGAAGTAAAGCAGTTAGGTACAGCTGTAAATGGCTTTTTATGGATTGTCACTATTGCTTTAGTTGTAGGTGTTTCATTAGGAAATCAATTATACGCTGATTTAAATCCAGTAGTACGTTTACTAGCTGTGGTTTTTGCGATAATTTTAGCAGTTTTAGCTTTCCTTGTTACAAATCAAGGACGTAAATTTTTAAAATTTGCAATGGAATCAATGCTAGAATTAAAGAAAATTTATTACCCAACAAGAAAAGAAGCATTACAGACTTCAATTATTGTGGTAGTAATTTCAATTTTAGTATCATTTAT
>NZ_NRJF01000116.1 GCF_003585965.1 Psittacicella gerlachiana
TAAGTTTTATATAACTTCTTAACAATTTTTTATATTTTTAACAATAGCTTAACAAAAACATTGAAAATAACTACATGAAAAATAGGAGTTTTCTTAAAAACTATTCCTTATAACTCTTCATAAAAATAAAAATTTTATAATCTTATTTACAAATAAAATTTATTTAATTATCTACTTCTTAACTCAAGAATTATTTTCCCTTAACTAGAGAGCAAACTTTCTTTCCTTGTTAAGGAAATTTCTTATCTCTAACTCTTGAAAATCTTTAGATAAACCAAGATAAATAAAACCAAGAGACCTACTATTGGTTACTCTTGGTTTTATATCAAAACTATGCTTTATTTTTTATAAAGATCTAAATGCTGAGTTTCAATTAAATCTATATAAGGTTTAAGCACATCAATAAACATACGTAAATGTTCACTTTTGGCATTTAAACAAGGCACTAAAGAAAACTTACTGCCTCCATGCTCTAAGAATAAATCTCGATTCTGCTCGGCAATTTCTTCAAGAGTTTCAATACAATCAGCTGCAAACCCCGGACAAATTACCATTGCTTGCGCACCTGGATTAGCTTGTGCATAGCTCGTTAAAGTGTGGTCGGTTTGAGGCTCGAGCCATGGTTCTTTACCAAATACCGATTGATAAGTCATTTGATATTGCTCAGGTTTTAAGCCTAGAGCTTGAGCTAAAGCCAAAGTAGTTGCCTCACATTGTTGCGGATAAGGGTCTTGTAACTCTTGAGCATAACGTGTAGGAATCCCATGATAACTCATAAAGAGTTTATTTTGTGCATGAAAGTAACTCGCTGGATTTACTTGAGCGACAGGAATTCCCTCAAGCTCAGCAATATGCTCCCGAATACTTTGGGCTAGAGTATAAATATAACTAGCATGTAAATGATAGTTATGAACAATACTAAAAGGAGCAACTAATCTCTGATTCTTATGAGCATAACCTCGATTAAACGCATCAATTACCGGTAACACTGTAGTTGAAGAAAATTGAGGATAAGCGGGAAGTAAAATCACATGCTCAGGATGATGATTAAACACTTGCGTGGTCACTTCTTGTAGACTAGGTTCGCCATAGGTCATCCCTAAAACTACAGTCCACTGATGTTGAGGATATAACTCACTTAAAAGTTGTTGTAAGCCATCTCTTTGAGCTTGAGAAATCGCTAGGAGTGGACTTCCTTTGTCACTCCATACAGATTGATAGATCTTAGCTACCTTAGGAGAGCGGAAAAAACGAATAAAGCGTAAAATAATTCCCCATTTAGGTTGAGAAACATCTACTACACGAGGATCGGAAAGAAACTCTCCTAAATAAGATGATACTGCTTTTGCCGTAGGTTCGTCTGGAGTACCAAGATTAGCTAGAATTACACTTACTTTTGCCATATAAAATTACCTAATTGATTTATCGCAACTACTAATTTTACCATCTCTTACCCAAACACAAACGAAAAATAGTATAATTGATGACAAGATTTCCTCTCTCACTACAAAACAACCTAGATTTTTTTATTAATTATTAAGTAACTACAAATGAATTTAGAATTTATTTATCATATTTTTCTTGAAGCAAGCTTAGTTGTAAAAATCGTGATGATTTTATTGCTAATCTTATCTCTATGGTCATGGACTCTAATTATTAACCGTTTTATTACCCTTGGTCGTGTAAAACGTCAAGATAAGGCGTTTATTAACACTTATAACCAAGGCGTAGGTTTTTCTAAACTTATAGAGTTTACCGAAAAACAAAACAACCTTGTGGGCGTAAGTAGAGTTTTCTCGGAAGGAGTTGCTTCTTATAAAACTATTTCAAATATTAAATATCAAACTCCTGAAGCTCTTATGGATTTAATTAACCGTAAAATGACCTCAACCATCTCTGAAGAAGTTGAAGATCAAGATTTTGGTTTAAATATCCTTTCAATTATTACTAGTATTTCTCCTTATATAGGTTTATTTGGTACCGTATGGGGAATTATTGAAGTATTTACCAGCCTTGGTTCATTACAACAAGTAAATATTCAAGCAATTGCTCCAGGAATTTCAGAAGCTCTAATTGCTACAGCTATGGGGTTATTTGTGGCAATTCCTGCTTTAGTTTTTTATAACATCTTTAACCGTCGTGTTAACTTCAACGAAACTAATTACTATAACTTCCAAGATAGCTTTACAGGGGTAATCCAAGAGGATGTACACCGTCGTCTACGTCAAGCTAACGCAAATCCTCAAGCATAGGAGTAAGCATGGCTAACTATAGAAGACGTTCTGGGGTACGTCCAGGACGTAAAACGGAAATCAATATGATTCCTTTCCTAGATGTACTCTTAACCTTACTCTTAATCTTTATGATTGCAGCTCCTGCAGTAAATAGTTCAATAGATGTCACTGTTCCTAACTCAAGTGTAGCCAAAGCTACTACCCAAGCTGCTGAAAAAGATATAGTGGTCGTAGAAGTACATGGAGCTGATAGCTACACTTTACTTTTTAATGCTCAAAAGTATACTGCTTTAGATCAAAATACTCTCCAAGCTCAATTAAATCAAGTACTCCAAGGAAAAGATCTAAAAAACTTAATTGTTCAAGTTGCTGCTGATAAAGGGGCTATGTATGATAATGTCGTACAAGCTTTAACTATTTTAAAAGCTTACGGGATTGTTGATGTTGGATTAATCACTAATCCTAGTTCTAGTAGCAATTAACCCTCTCAGACAAGGGACAAAGAATGAAAGCAAACCGTAAAGGTCTTTGGTGGCAATGTGGGATTGCGGTGCTATTACATGCTAGTGTACTCTTATCCTTTATTTCTTGGCAAAGTCAAAGCGCTTATAAAGAAGCTCAAGGCATGGAAGGAAATATAGATCTAAAAGAAGGTAATAATGCAGCAACTCAAGCCCCAATAAAAATTTCTTTAGATACCGGAGATATAGCTGACGCTCGTCAACTCATAGCTCAGCGTATCAATGCAGCTGAAGCCAAGGCGAAAGCAGAAGCAGAGTCTAAAGCTAAAGCAGAAGCGGAAGCTAAAGCAAAGGCTGAAGCGGAAGCTAAAGCAAAAGCTGAAGCGGAGGCTAAAGCAAAAGCTGAAGCGGAGGCTAAAGCTAAAGCAGAAGCGGAAGCTAAAGCAAAGGCTGAAGCAGAGGCTAAAGCTAAAGCAGAAGCAGAGGCTAAAGCTAAAGCAGAAGCAGAAGCAGAGGCTAAAGCTAAAGCAAAGGCTGAAGCGGAAGCTAAAGCAAAGGCTGAGGCACAAGCTAAAGCAAAAGCTGAGGCACAAGCTAAAGCCAAAGCTCAAGCCCAAGCTAAAGCCAAAGCAGCTCAAGAAGCAAAAACTACCCAATTAAACGATGCCTTTGCTGACCTCATAGGTGATGGTGGTGGCGATGGCTCACGCACAAGTGATCAAAGTGCCAATGATTTCGAACGCTATAAAGCTCGAATCCAAAGTGAAGTAAATAATAACTTTAGTTATAATCCAGCTTTTACGGGACGTCAGTGTGCTGTAGATGTAAATATAGCTTCTGATGGTACCTTAACTCCATACCAAGGTTCAGCACGTGGACAAGCTAATGTTTGTGCTCTTGGCGTACAAGCTATTGTCAATACAGGTCGAGTAACGCCTCCTCCTGCAGGAATGCTTAGTCAAGTACAACGTGTAACCTTAGTCTTTATTGTTCGTTAATTTTAAATTTTAATTTAGAACTCTTTAAACCTCGTTTAAAGAGTTCTATTTATATCCTTATGAAAGATTCTTTTGAACAAATTACTCCTTGGCAACAAGAATTACAAAGAAAATTACCACCAATTGGTATCCTTATCCCTCTCTTGGCAATCTTGACGATTATGTCAGCTTTTGTCAATGATGCCTTTTCTCCAGCTTTGCAAACCATGGCTCAGGACTTCGAAAGCTCTCTCGAGCAGATGCAAAAAATTATTTCCTACAATCTCATAGGTATGGGATTAGGAGTTTTAATTTTTGGTCCGCTTATCGATAGATATGGGCGTAAGAAAGCTTTAATTATCTGTTCTTTTTTAGGTATTCTCATTAACCTCGCCATGATTAATGCTCCTAGCTATACTTGGCTCATTATTATTCGTATTGGTCAGGGGATTATCTTTGGAGCTTTAAGTGCTACCCCTGAGGTAATGATTAAAGATATCTTTAGTCCTCGCCGTTTTGTGATTTTTAATGCTTGGCTTATTACTTTATTTCTTTTTGGTCCAGCTCTTAGCCCTTTAATTGGTGGCTATATTTTTATTTGGTTTGGCTGGCATTGGATTTTCTATGGCGTATGTATTGTTCTTGCCATCAGTATTTTTATCGTGCTTTGCTTTATTCCAGAAACTCTAGATCCAAGCAAAGTCCAATCTATAAAAGTAAAACAAATCAGCAAAAACTTTTGGCAAATTCTGAGTACCAAACCCGCTCTCCTCTTAATTATTAATAGCACTTTACTTACTTGTGCAGTTTTTGGTTTTCCGACCTTACTACCAGTAATCTATCTTGAAGACTATCAACTTGCTCCTCAAGTATTTGGTTACTATACCTTTGCCTTGGTTCTGTTACAGATTGTGGGGATTCAACTCAATAAACTAACCATGAAACATGGATTTTCTCCTCTCAAAGTGTGGTTAGCGGCAACGAGCGTACAGGCGTTTTTTACTCTTGCTAATTTTACCCTTGTTCTCAATCCACAATGGTTAAGTGTCACCAGTATTATTCTTGTCCTCGGATTAAATATGGCCTTAAATGGGTTTCAAATTGGCAATATGACCGTTACTTATTTAATGTACTTTCCACAAATGACAGGTACAGCTGTATCCTTATTAACCTTTATTCGCTTGACCATCCCGGGAATCTTAATTGGTTGGCTTACCATGCTCCCAAGATATCAAGGAGCAACTTTGCTCTTTATTAATGGATGTTTAATTCTTATTTGCTGTCTTGGCTCTTGGTATTTTTACCATAAATACGGCAAAAACTTTAATTAGCAAACATTTTTCCTTGCAAATCTATGCTTTCATCTTTATTTAACCCAAACCTCAAGGTGAGATGCTTCCAAATTAAATTGATTTATCTATGCAAAAAAGTCTCGAAATCTCGAGACTTTTTTCATATAAGTAAATAATTAATTTACGCTTATTCTTGGATATTAAAACGTGTACCACGCACTACATACTTGGTATACATTTGTCCCTCTTCATCTCCTAAGGAGTAAAGAATATCATCGATACCATGTTTTTCCTGAACTAAACGAGGATAAGCTAATAGGTGCTGATACTCTTGTTTAAATTGTGCTAACAGCTTGTGCATCGCCCCTAAACCTAAATCATGATACATAGGTGCAACTCCTTTACGCTGTAACACATGGAGATGAGCTAAAGGTAAATTCGTAATCAGCATAAAGAAAACTGATTTATTAAATTGCGAAACATAAAGATCAGTAGGTAAATAACCTAAAGCCGCTTGAATGCGAGCTTGTAAGGTAAAACCTACATTCACTAAATCCTTAATATTAAAATAAGGTTTAGCCTCTAATTCAGCCGCATAAGAACTATAGTTAATCGTGCGATGGAAGTAATCAACCTTACCTAAAAGAATTTCAGGCTTGGTAGTTAAAACCATGATCTCTCCCTGCATCATCCCTTTATGTCCATACCAAACTTTTTGGCGGATTAGGGTATCTGCATCATCAACCACAAAAACTTTAGCTAGTTTATGTTTACGTAGATCAAATCCTGAATAAATAAAATCTAGTAAAGGATAACTCGCAAATTCTTCGAACTTAGAAGTTTCTAGAGCACTAAAGCCCTTAACCAACTTACAAGCTTGCTGTAAAGCTTTTAAAGTTCCTGTTGCTAGTAAAGGTAAGTTCTGCTCTTTTTCACTAAAAGTTAACTGATGTTGGACAAAAGTTTGTAAAAAACTTGGAGCAAAAAGCACTTTATTAGCTTGCTCATTAATCCCAAAAGCAAAAGGATTTACGACTTTTCGTGTAGCTTGCTCTTGTTCTTTTTCTAAACGTTGACTCGCAACTACATAGGCTACTGATAAATCACTTTCTACACTATTAGTATTTGCGTACTTACGTTGTAAAGCTACATCTTCTAAGTTCTTTTTCGCAATCCCAACCATATTACGAGCTTGGGCAAGAACATTTAAATCCGAAGCAGAACCTTGTAATCCTTTTTCTTTTACCGATTTTAAGGCTTTGGCATTTAATTCTCGTTCACTATGATCAAGATAAATCGGATTGATCTTACTAATTTCTAAATCAGAAATAGTTTCAGTAGTTGGTACAACTGTTTCTTTACTTGCAAGAGATTTTACAGTTACGTCTTTTTCGATTTCTGTTTTATTAGCTTGCTCAGTATCTAAGGTTGAGGTTTTAGCAATTTCTTTTTCACGAGCAGAAGCAGAAGTTGCTTTTACTGCTGAAACAATTTGTTTTTCTTCTTGCTTCTCAACTGTGGAGCTAACATTAACCTCTTTAGGAACAAAGAACGCAAAAGATTTTTTATTTTCCGCTTCTAAAGTTTTAAATTTTTCAGGCGTTTCTAAGTTTTTACCTAACACATCTCTAAAGGTAGGCATAAAAATACTATTTTCTCGCCCTAAAATTTGGGTAACTTTGGTTTGTAAATCCTTTTCATAATTCACAAACGCTTGATCAGCTAAATCTTGCCATAAATACTTGGTAAAACGCTCACGTCCAAGAGCTACCAGTTTCTCAGCTCTTTGGGCATCTCTAAGATCTATCCCTAAACTTTGAGTAAAAGACTTTAAGAGATTATTAATATTAAAATTAGCTTGGCGACAGAACTCTTCTACTTCAGGATAATTTACTCCTAAAATTAAATCATTTACCCAAGTTTGACGTCCTGCTACGGCATAGCATAATTCAGGAGCAAATAACCCATGAACCGTAAAACTATTTGGTGGTAAAGTTAAAAAGATCGGATATAAGTATTCCTGATTCTCTAAAAAGATCGCCTCAACTCCATACTCTTGTAAAGCTAAGCTCACTTGCTCTTTTTGGGTAGCTGTTGCTTGAACATCTAACTTCACTAAAACTTTTTTATAAGCGAGGAAAGAAAACTTTTCTCCCATGCGTACTAAATAGTCTGCAAAATGCTCAGGAGTTAACAATTGTAAAGTTAAAGCATCAATTACCCATAGATTTGCTTTGAAAATTGCAAATTGACTTATCCCCTCTTGACGCATTTGGGTAGCCATAGATACAAGATGCTGACTAAAAGCTCGAGGTTGGGGTAGCCTTGCAATTTCATCTTCACTAAAAGTTTCTAAACGCAACTGACGCCCTTCGTACATTGCCCCTAACCAATAAAAAGCAGCTACATTTGCTCGGTAAAAAGTAATTGGATTCTGAGATGTCCCTAGCTTTTGATTCATTAAACCAATTAGATCGAGAGCTCGGCATGCTGTATAAGGAGCTATCCCTGTAGCATAATAACTTGCTTGTGGATAATCTTGATAGAACTCGGCAAACTCTTCAGTAAATTGTAAAGGTTTCGAGTGGTTATTTCCTACATAAGCACTTATATCCGCTTCAATTACACTTAACTCTTGGCACTGAGGATGATTAGCTAAAGCCTGTGCCTCAATAGTATCAAGACAAGGAACATAAGCACAAAACTCAGGTAAAGTTAAAGTTTGAGCATTAATTTGTGCATACTGATACTGACGCTGTTCGAGAAAATTGGCAATCAATTGATAATAACTTTGTACTAAGGCAAAGTAATTACTTAAAGAAAAATCTTGGGCTTGAGCTACATTGAGTAAACTAGCAAATTCCTCTTTGTAAGAATCTATAGCTAGAGTTTGCTCTAGAGGTAGATCTAAACCTAGCACGGCATGAGCTGCTTCTTGCGTATAGAAAACATAAATTTGCTCTGTTAATAGTTGTTTTCTTTTAATAACTAAAGAAGCAAGCGAAGCACAAGTTGCTGAGGTTAAAAGAAAAAGGTGTTTATTAAGCATCCAAAAATCCAAATTATATGGTAAAGAAAAGTAAACTTTTCTTCCCCCTAATGATACATATTTACTGGCTATATTTTACCATTAATCCTAGCCTCACAAGAAAAAAGATCCAAGAAGCTAAAGCAATTACTCCAAATTAACTAAGAACTTAGACCACTTTAAAGCAAAGAAAATCGCAAAATTTAATCTAATTCTTTGGCAGGGAATACCAAAACTTACTGCCCTTCCACATATAAAAGAAAGAGATCCTAAGGCTTGCCTTAAGATCTCTTCCTAAATTATTAGTCTACTAAGTACTTTGTACTACTAAATATTTTGTACCACTAAATCCTTTATGATTATTTTGTATTTTTATAAAGCTTTTTGTTTTGCTTGATAATCTGCAGGATTTAATTCCACCGCACGATAAGTTAATGGTGGATCAATAATTTCACGACGCACTGCTACCGGTTGTAACTCTAATTCACCTGCGTCTTCAGCAGCTTTTACTACTAAGTACACTGCATTTTGAGCATGTTCAAAAGCTTCTAACGCAGTTTTTCCAGTTAGTAAACAAGCAAGAAGCACTCCCGTTAGCATATCTCCCGCTCCTACTGGATCACGAGGTAAAGCTACAAGTGGACGAGTTAAATGATAAAGTTTACCGGTATTATCATCATAGAGTAAGCTTTCAAACTCTCCAGGTTGTTTAGCACAACGATGTAAATGTTTTACCATTACAATTGAAGGACCTTTTTTAGCTAACTCTACCGTAGCGTTTACCGCATCGGCAAAAGATTTTAATTCACTACCATGTAGAATTTGTAACTCTTCTAAGTTCGGACAAGTAATATTTGCACGAGATACAGCTTTATCACGAATTGCTTGTGCTACTCCAGGAGCAACAATACAACCTTTACCTGCTTTCCCCATTACTGGGTCTAAAAGGTATACAGCATCAGGATTTTGTTCACGCACCGTATCCACAATTTCAAGAATTGCATCAACTTGCTCAGCCGAACCTAAATAACCTGATAAAACTGCATCTACACGACGTAAAAAATCTACTTCTGGATCAGCTAAAGTATGCACGATTTTTAATAGATCTTCATTTGTCGTCACTGGACCAGCAAATTTTGGATAACGAGTTGATGAAGAAAACTGCACGGTATTTAAGGGCCATACATCTACCCCACATAGTTGCATAGGTAAGGTTGCAGCTTTATTCCCTGCATAACCATAAACTACATGTGATTGGATTGTTAATACATTTTTCATTTAAATCTTATTCCCCAGCATAACTACTTAACTCGACGTTAAGTTTTTGCTTTATAAAAATTTTTCATATGCACAGCGTCTGCTCTGCATTGCCAAAGCTTAATCTATAAATTATCTTTTTTCAGACAATCTCTATTTTATTACATCTTGAGCCTTGAGTGAAGATTATTTTATTTTTATTTCTCTTTAAAAAACTCGGTTATCTTCTTAGTTTTCTCAAATTTACCTCTTACTTTAGGTATAATAATTAATAAGAAAAACTGACTTTATTAATTTTTAAGGAAATATTAAAATGCTAACTCCTCTTCCTAATTCAGGAGACTTACAAAAATATTTGGAGCAAATTCCTCCGCATACCAAAATTTGCATCGTTGCTGGTGAAGTTAGTGGAGATCAACTCGGAGCTGGTTTAGTTGCCAAATTAAAATCTTATCGTCCCGATCTCCAATTTGTCGGCATTGGTGGTGACTTAATGCGTGAGCAGGGAGTAGAAACTTGGTATGATATTAGCGATTTATCTTATTTTGGCGTTGTAGATGTAGTTCTAAGCTTACCAAAAATTCTTCGTGTTATTAGTCGTACTAAAGCTCTATTAAAAGAGTCTCAAGCTCAAATGTACATTGGCATAGATAACCCAGATTTTAATCTACGTCTCGAAACCTATGCTAAAACCGAACTAAAAATCAAAACGATTCAATATGTGAGTCCTTCGGTTTGGGCATGGCGTCAAGGAAGAGTAGAAACCATTAAACAAGCTTGTGATCTCGTACTTTGTCTCTTACCTTTTGAAAAAGAGTTTTTTGATCGTCATCAACAAGCAGCTACTTTTGTCGGACATCGTCTTGCAAATAAACTTGGAGAAAATCTCCAACAAGATGCTAAGGTGTATGAAAAACTGCTGATTGAGGCTTCACAACAGCAGCTCTTTGCTCTGACGGGAGGTAAGATTTCGGTATCGCAAGCTAAACGCTTAATGGAGGCCAACCAAAAGCAAGCTGAGCAAAAACCTGAGGCAAGTTTAATTGAAGCAACCTCTACAGACTCTACTCCCCAGGAAACTTCAGTACCAGCTTCAGCTTCTAAAGTAGAAGCAAGCAACTCAAGCTTGCCACCAGAAACCAGTAAGAATAACTTGATTTTACAACATGGTCAGGCTTCTATTAATAAAGAGCTAGATGACTTAGTTCTTGGTATTGATGGTAACTACTACCTTACTTTAACTCCTGAGCAAGTTAAGTATTTACAAACTCAAAATAACTTAGCTGCAAAGGCGAACTCAACTCAAGTTAGAGCAACTGCAGAAGCTAAAACTAAAGCTGAAAAAACAGCAACCAAAACTAGCTTAGATCTTGAGACAGATTTCCTAAATCAAGGAAAGAAAATTCAAGCCTTTGTTGCCAGCTTACCTTCAGCTCAACAAGCTCAACAAGAATTAGCACTAGCTCAAGTCTATAACCCTCAACAACAAGCTTGTGAACCTGAGAGCCAAGAGTTAAGAATTGCAGTTTTACCTGGCTCACGCACTAGTGAAGTAGAACTGATTTTTGCTTGGTATCTTAGTGGCATACGTCATGCAATTGCCCAAGGACTTCTCCCTAAAACCGTAGAACTCCTTGTTCCTATTGCCAAAGACAAACTCAAGGATGACCTTTTAACTATAGCCGCTGACTACCCTGACCTCAACCTAAAATTTGTTGACGGTCATGCTCATCAAGTATTGCAAACCTCAGCTTTTGCTTTAGTTTCTTCTGGAACAGCAACCCTTGATACTTTACTTTGTCATACGCCTATGCTTGTAGGTTATCGTTTAAGTAGCTTAAACTTTTTCTTAGCTAAGCGCTTAATTAAAGTTCCTTATATCTCGCTGGCTAACGTGATTATGGAAAATGAAATTGCTAAAGAGTTAATTCAAGATGATTTAACGCCAGAAAATATTAGCGAACAAATCAAAAGCCTATTAAACTTTGATTATAATCAACAAATTCGCCTCATTTATTTCCTTGAACACTTAGCTTTACAAAAGGATTCAGATACCCTTGCAGCTCAAGCAACTTTAGCGTTATTAGCACAAAATTAATCGTAAAGAGTACGGCTTTCTTACCGTACTCTTTTTCCTTTTTGTCACTAAAGTGATAAAATAAAGTAAGAAATAATTTAAGAATCAAGGAAATTATGGCTACCCTCACTTTAGTTGATTTTATTGATCATGAACACCAAATTCGTTGGCTCATGAACCAAGATATCCCCTTTAATCCGGAGAAATTCTGTAATGCTACTCCTCCGGTAGCAGGGGTATATCGCATGCTCCGTCATGATCAGCATGTAATCTACGTTGGGAAAGCAAAACAACTCCCCAAAAGATTTGCGAGCTACTTTAATGGGAGCTCCCATCGTCCAGAAATGGAAGCACAAATTGCAGCCATGCAAACCATTTTTGTCTTTGCTGATCACGAAGCTAATGAGCTCGAATACAACGTTTACCAAAAATTCTATTTACCTCACTACAATAAAACTAGCCCCGAGAACTCCAAATACTTATACCTCACTCCCGATCAACCTTATCAAAGTCTTTATCCTATGGGAGCTTATCGACGAGATATTCTCGTTCTTAGTCGTCATCTCAAACGGGAAATTGAATTTATTGGTCCTTTTACCAATACGAGATGTTGGGCACAAATTATTGAGGAATTCCAAAAGGTATTTAAGATTCCAAGTTGTTCTCCCACTATTTTTCGTCGTCATCAGCGTTATCAGCATCCTTGCGATAAATATGATTTTGGTCTTTGTAAGGGACACTGCGTCTTTACTCAACCTCTAGATTATCAAGCCTACTGGCAACCAATTAAACAAATCATTTTACATAAAGGAGTTGCCGGCAAAGCTTTATTTAAGCAAGTTGCCCAGCAAATGCCAACTACCAAAGCCCATATTGCGACAAGATCTATTCTCGATACCTTAAATTTTAAAGATAACTTTGAATTAGTTCTCCTCTTTAAGAATAAACTGGGAACTTGTATGACTATAGTTGAAGTTTGTCATGGGCTGGTCATAGATATTCGCAATATGCTTCTCGCTCCCCTTAGCGAGAGTAAGAATTTAAATCTTGCTCGTAAACTAGGACAAGAGTTAAGTAATGCTCAACTCTATCAAGGTTTTTTAGCTCCTTACTATCGTCAAGTAAGACAAGCAGAGTATTTACCTAGTAATACTGAAATTTTAAATCATTTACCTCGAAAAATTATTGTCCATGAGTCAGGTTTTACTCCAGAACAAGCCAAAGAACTCTCAAAAGAGCTTTCGCAAATTTTTGGTTATAACGTTTTACTAAGTGCTCGTTGTCCTTATCCAAGTTTAATTCAACTTGCTGAGTACAATGCCTCTTGTGCCATAGAGCAAAGAGTGAATCTAGTTTTAAATCGCACTGCCGAAAAACGTAAATCTAGTGAAACCTCAAGAAAGCTCATAGCCAAAAAACTAGAAAAATCCATGTTAAATAAGGAATAGCATGCAAGATAAAAAGCAACTCCTACAAGCTTTAGGACAATATTTGGCCTCTGATATCGACTTATTTAATCTGCTTTTACCAAATTTGTTCCAACCCCAGCACCAGGATAAACTCGTAGCTCACTTAGTTTTAGAACTCCTTGGAGAGAAAAATATCTCCGCTTCGCTTCTCCAACGCCA
Source organism: Psittacicella gerlachiana (assembly GCF_003585965.1). Taxonomy (GTDB): domain Bacteria; phylum Pseudomonadota; class Gammaproteobacteria; order Enterobacterales; family Psittacicellaceae; genus Psittacicella; species Psittacicella gerlachiana. The sequence goes on from NZ_NRJF01000116.1 coordinate 12,955, forward strand.
ACTAAAACTTTTTACTCAATTAAACCAAGAGTTTTTGCATAAAAAAGTTCAAGAAGCTGAACCCTCCTCACCTAGAGTCCTAGTGACCAATGAACAAGTGTGTAATGATAATCCTCTTGAGCAATATTTACTTGAAGAAGGAGACTGGGATGTATTCGATTTTGCCAAAGATGTGGATCTCGACAAACTCGAAGCCGAAGAATTTGCGGATTTTGCTCCAGAGTTTACCACGAACGTAACCTCTAACCTAAGTTTACCGCAAGAACAACAAGCTCAAAAGTTCCTCTCGCAACTTAATCCAAAAATGCAACAACAATTGCAACAACAAGCTAAGCATCTACTTTATGCTCCTTTACCGCATCACGAATACCCCTTAAATCTTGAACAAAGTTATAGTGGAAGCTTATGGGCAAAAGCAAGTCAAGTTGCTCTCAAACAAGTTGAGACTCAAGTATTTACTCTCCCTATTTTTACCAAATACCAAGAGCAAAGATTACAACAAATCTTTCCTCTCGTGGAAGAGCAACTCGATGCCTTAGAAGAAAATGCCACCTTGGGCGAACTCTTTTCGCATCTAACCTATTTAGAAACAAGTAGGTTACAATTTAATTACACTTTAGCTTTAGCTCAAGGAAAACAAACTAATTTTGATTTTACTAAATTTAATTTCTTACCTGAAGCCGAGATAGAGAATAATGCTTGGAATCATCTTTCTGATCTCTTTGCTCTCAATGGAGTGCTAAATAAAATGCACTGTTTTGATATCTCTCATGATCGAGGGATGTTTGCAAAGGGATCATGTGTAGCCGCTAATAGTCAAGGGGTCTTAGCTAGTGATTATCGTCACTTTAATATTGAAAATATTACCCCAGGTGATGACTATGCAGCTATGGAGCAAGCGGTACGTAAACGCTATCAAAACCAAGTCTTTATTCAAGAAATGCCTTTAGGGATTTTAATTGATGGCGGAGCTCAGCAACTTAAAGTAGCTAATCAAGCCTTAATTCCGATTTTACAACAGCAAAGAGCGATTGAAGTCTATCTTAGTTTAGTCTTAAGAGGAGAAAATCTCATCTCTCACTTAGCTCAAAAAAATTACCAGCTCTTTCCAGGAATGCCAAGTAACCTGATTGCTCTTAATGCAGCCCAAAGAGTCTATGATCTCTACTTACAACCTTGCTTAAGCTCACTTGAAAGAGGTGTTGCTTATCCCAGTTGTGAACTCTTAATCCGTTTTTATCAACAAATGGCAAGCCAAGAAAAAGCACCACATTATCAAACTATAGCTTATTTGGTTACTAAGCAACAACAGCAACTACACCAAGAGTTACAAACTCAAGAAGAGACGTTTCTCCATAGCTTTAGTGAACTCAATGATGAAAGTCAGAGCTATTATCCTACTACCTTTAGCTTTCTTGCTCAATTACCAGCTCATCTTACCGTAAAACAATTACTCGAGTTAGTACTAATGAGTTATAGCTTTATTGAGTTTTTATATCCGATTAAAACCATTGGCGTAACTAAGCAAGAAAACCGTCGCTACACTGCGGAAAAATTTCTTGATGGTGTAACAGGAGAAGAAATTGAAATTCCTGCTCATAGCAACGAACTCTACTATATTTTAAAACTCCGAGATGCAGCTCATAATTATGCTAACCGTAAACGTACCGAGCAAAGAGATCGTCAATTAGAAAGTGGCAAGGATATGTTAGCGAAAATTCCGGGACTAGGTGCTAAGAGCTTAGATCGTCTCTATACTTATTTTGGAACTACCGGACAAATAGTTCAACAGCTCAGAACAACTCCGAATCCGCAACACCTACTTAAAGAACTAGGAATTCCTGGTAAAGCCATAACTAACCTTTTAAACGCTCTTGAAGAGTTTCCTCTTTAAGTTTAATTAGTTATTTAACTTAACAAAAAGGTCCTCTGAACTT
>NZ_NRJF01000117.1 GCF_003585965.1 Psittacicella gerlachiana
AACCGTAAATAAATTTTTAAGTACTAAGCTAAAGCGAATTTCATCTAGAGACTTATTAAATAAAGGATCTAAAGCATATCCTATTTGTCTTTCAAACTCATTTACATCTACCTTTCCTCTAATCCATCCTGAATTAACATGAAGCTCTGCAATTTTTCTATAATCTCTTTTAAAAAAGGCGATAAGGTTTTCAACTAAGTATTTAGTATCTAAATTAGTTAAACTACCAACAATACCAAAATCTATGGCTATATAAGTTGGATCTTCAGGATTACTTATATCAGCGAAAATATTTCCTGGATGCATATCCGCATGAAAGAAATTAAACTCTAATAATTGTCTAAAGAAGATCTCAACACCTCTTTTAGCAAGAAGCTCACAATTTACAGCATTATCAATAAGATTTTGATGATTATTTATAGAAGTACCAAAGATTCTTTCAGAAATAAACCAATCTTTTGTTGCACAAAAAACTTTAGGAATATACAGAACATGAGAGTTTAACCAGTGATCTCTTAAGGTTTGTCCATTTCCAGCTTCACAAGTTAAATCTAATTCTACATTGAAATTATTTTCAAGTTCATCAACAACTTCACTACCACGCAGGCGATTACTTTGATCTACATAACGTGAGATAAAATTAAAAATACTTCGGATTAACTTTAATTCAACTTTTATTTTCTCACGAACTCCAGGACGGAGAACTTTAATAACTACTGCAACCTTTTCTTGCGTAAAATCAAAATCATTAGTTTTATTGATAATAAGTTTATCATTTTTACTATTTAATATTAATTTTTGATAATTGTTTAAGTTTAAATTTGCAGTATACACTTGAGCAATTGAAGCTGAAGCTAAAGGATCTTCCGAAAAAGATTCAAAGATACTATTAAAAGGAATACCCAAATCTTTTTCTATCTTCTTTTGCAAATGCTCAACATTTGCAGGAATAGTTCTCTCTTGCAGAGACTTAAGTTCTTCTGTTATCTGCTCATCAAAGAAATCATCTTGAATCGATAAAAGTTGACCTAACTTTATCCAAATTGGACCCAATTCTTCTAAGGTCAACTTTAATCTTGTTCCAACACTACAAGTCTTAGCTTTTGCAGGCACCCAAAAGAAGCAAAAACTTAATAATTTAAATACTTTAAGTTTCTTTTCTTCGATAAGATATTTATCAATACGATAACGTCTTATTACATAGCCTATTAAAAGTATACGAAATAAATTACGCACTTGATCCTACTTTATTTGTTTTATAAAACTATCAAATACTTGCTTAGCATTTGGTAATTTATTTTCAATTAAGTCTGCAATCGGATTATTTACATTACTAGCTTTTACTTGTGAATCATCACGAAATGGATCATCACTATCTAAACTTTTATTGCTAAATCTATTAACATTAGCATCATCAATAAAAGTTATAAGATTAGTTAAAAACTCATTAGCTTTTTTTCCAGCATTTGTTGCAATATAAGCAGGAACGTCACCAATATATTTACTCAATACATTTTCTACTGAAAAATCTACACGAGAAGTAAAATTTATTAAGCTGATTAATAATTTATTATCACCTTCAATCTTTAACTTCTCTTGTTTTAAAAGAGTTTCAAAATCTTGAGTTTTATTAACTAAACTTATAATTGATGGTCTCGTTAATTTAATTAATAAATCAGATGATAAAGGTTCAGAATTTTTTAATTGTTCAACTTCAACCTTATCGGCAAACTTTAATTGATAGATTAAATTTAAATCTGAAATTTCTAAATAAATATTTTTATCTTTTAAATTAAGATAATCTGTAGTTCCCTTAAGATTTTGTGGAACTATAAACTCTAAAGTCTTATTTACAAATGCAATTAGTTTTTCGTTAATAGTATTATTTTTTAGTGCATTTACAATTAAAGTTATTAAACTCACTTTAAGTTCTCCATAAATTTGCTACTCTATATTATAACAGTCCAAGGAGATAATGTATTTATTATCTCCTTGGACTTTCTATTATAAATCTAAAAGAATTTGCGTTGGATCTTCTAAGAGTTCTTTAACTTTTACAAGAAATCTTACCGAATCTTTACCATCAATTAAACGATGATCATAAGATAATGCGATATACATCATTGGACGTATTACAATTTGATCATCTACAACTACTGGTCTTTTCTTAATTCCATGCATCCCTAAAATTGCAGATTGTGGTGGATTTATAATTGGCGTTGAAAATAGAGAACCGAATACTCCTCCATTGGTAATGGTAAAATTACCTCCAGTCATATCTTCAATTGTCAGTTTATTATTGTTCCCTTTATCAGCTAATTGAGCAATTTCACGTTCAATATCAGCTAAACCTTTGTTTTCCGTATTTCTTAATACTGGGGTAACTAAACCTCTCTCAGTAGATACGGCAATCGAAATATCGGTAGTATTTGAGTAGACAATATCATCTCCCTCAATACATGCAGAAATAATCGGAAATTCTTTCATAGCTTCTGATACAGCTTTTACGAAAAAGCTCATAAAGCCAAGACGAATATTGTGTTTTTTCTGGAATTTTTCTCCATAGGTTTTACGGATATCAATAATACTTTGTAAGTCAACTTCATTAAATGTAGTTAACATTGCGGTACTATTCTTTGACTCTAATAAACGTTGAGCAATATGCTTACGAATATTGGTCATAGGAACACGGGTTTTAAATGGGTTTACTGCTTCGTTAATTTGACGTAACTTAATTTCATTAGCGATCACACGTGGAGGTAATTTATTACGTAAGTAATTTTCTACCTCATCAGAGGTAATTCCATGTTCATTAATTAAACGTCTTGCACTTGGACCAAGATTAATTTTTTGGGCAGCTAATGAATAATCATTTTCAACATGAATTTGACTTTTAGCTGGAGTTGCTTCTGGTTTCACAGATTTTCTTGCAGTTACTTCAGGAGTACGAGGAGTTACCTCTACTTGAGGAGCTTTTTGTACCTCTTCTTTCTCAACTACAGGAGATTTTTGTTCTTGTGTCTCTGCAACCTGAGCTTGAACTTCTACTTCTTTCTCATTTGCTGTACTTGCTTGAGCTTGCACGCCTTCAACAACCGTAAATTTTGCAATAGGCTGTTCAGTTACTATTGTCGAACCTTCATTCTCAATAAACTCGGTTACATAACCGTCATTTGGTGCTGAGACCTCAAAAGAAACCTTATCACTTTCCACGATTGCAATTGTTTCACCAGCTTCAACTTGCTGACCAACTTTAACTAACCATCTATTTAATTCAGCATTAGCTACTGATTCTGGAAGAATAGGGCCTTTAATTTCAATGTTACTCATGTTTAACCTTTTTTGCTTAAATAAAATAATTATCTAGCTGATCTAATCTATTTAAAATTTGTTCTAGTTCTTCTTTACTAGTTTTTGGATAACCGCTTGCTGTAGTCGCACTAGCTTTTCGTCCATTAAATCCTAAATGAACTTTTCCTAATCTATGATTAAGAATTTTCAGCATATAAGGTAATGCAAAATTCCAATAACCTTGGTTTTCAGGTTCATCTTGTACTATTTCAACTAATTTTAAGTTCGGACAAGAATCAATTACCTGTTGAATTTCTTCACTCGGGAATGGATAAAGCTGTTCTAAATGCAAGTGATAAATATTAGTTGCATTTTTCGAAGCTAATTGACTTTGGACATCAAAACGTATACGTCCAGCAGTGACTACTAGCTTTTCAATCTGCTCATTTGCAACTTTTGTATCATAAATCACTGTTTCAAATTTTGAATTAGTAATCTCGGTGATACTTGCACTAGCCTCTTCTAATCTTAATAAAGACTTAGGAGTAAATACTACTAATGGTTTTTTCTTCTCTGTTAATCCTTGGTTCACTAGAAGATGGTACATATTTTTGGCATTAGTTGGGATAACTACACGCAGATTATTATCTGCACATAGTTGTAAGAATCTTTCTATTCTAGCACTCGAATGCTCTGCCCCTTGCCCTTCATAGCCATGAGGTAAAAGTAGAGTTAATCCCGATACTTGATTCCACTTAGTTTCACCTGAAACAATAAATTGATCAATTAAAGGTTGAGCTCCATTTGCAAAATCACCAAATTGAGCTTCCCATAAAACTAAAGTATTTGGGGTTGTAATACTATACCCATATTCAAAACCAAGTACTCCAGCTTCACTTAGAGTTGAATCCCAAATTTCAAATTTTGCGTCATGCTCTTTAGCTATATCTAATAGTGGTAAATAATCATTTTCTTTATTAAAACTAGATAATACTGCAGCACGATGGAAGAAGGTTCCACGACCTGCATCTTCTCCAGTTAAACGAACATTTTTACCATTTTGGAGTAAAGTTGCGTAAGCTAAAAGCTCAACTTGTCCCCAATTTAACTTTTTATCATTAGTTAGAGCATCTAAACGTTGATTATATAATTTAGCTAATGTTGCTGAAAGTTCATAATTAGCAGGAAGTTCACTTAATTTATAACCTAAATCTTTGAACTCACGACTTGATAATCTAGAATAATCTACTAAATCGTAATCATCAGCATTACCTAGAGT
>NZ_NRJF01000118.1 GCF_003585965.1 Psittacicella gerlachiana
TTTTTAATTTTTCTTCTTGCTTTTATTTTTTAGATTCAGTAGAATGGAATTACACCAAAGGAAAACAAAAAAACAAGAAATCTTCTTGGGTTTTCCCTTAAATTTTTTAACCACTTCAATTTTTTATTTTCCAATTAGAGAGTTTTTAATATGATTATTATTAGTAACATTATTAACGTCATTATTATCTTGTAACTTCAAGTTGAGTTTAGAGCTTAAAGTCTTTTAGAGCCTCCTCAACTCGGGGTTACGCAAGCTAAAAGAATTTTAAGTTTAAATCGACTTGAAGATAGCGTTAATCAGGTTATTAGTAACTAATCTAAAACTTCTCCTATCTTCACTTCATCCAAACAAATCCTTAAATCATTACCTCTATATTTTTCTTCTTAAATATACCTTACATTATGGGTATAAGTTTTGGTACATAGTTTTCTTCACTTAATAGAGTTTTGATTTTTCCTCTTTAAATTTAAATTCCCCTTTAGCTTTGCCTAACTCAAAGTCGTTAATATAACACTAATTATCTTATTAAAATCTATCTAAAATCCACAGTGGTTTTACATAGTTTTAAACTATTACTTATGTTTGTTTGATTTTCCCTTGCTTATATTCAAGATCATAAAATTCTTTATTCTTGCTCTTGACTATATTTATAGGAACTGTTTACACTATATAAACTAGTGTTCTCCTAGATTTAAATTAAATCTAGCTTTTAAGTCAATTATATTTTATTGGAGTAACAACAATGTCAAATGCTAAAGTTCGTGTAGAATTAACTCAAAATCCTAAACAAAAAGTTCCAGAAGATCAATTAGGTTTTGGTCGTGTATTTACAGATCACATGTTTGTCATGGATTGGGATGAAGAAAAAGGCTGGCACGATGCTCGTGTAGTCCCTTATGGTTCATTACAATTAGACCCATCTTGTGGTGCTTTACACTATGGTCAAGCTGTATTCGAAGGCTTAAAAGCTTACAATAATGGTGGTAAAGTTTACTTATTCCGTCCACAAAAGAACTTCGAACGTCTTAATAACTCAGCTGATCGCATCTCTTTACCTAAATTAGATGAAGAGTTTGCATTAGAAGCTTTAAAACAATTTGTTACTGTAGATCGTAGCTGGGTTCCTACCACTGAAGGTACATCTTTATACCTACGTCCTTTAATGTTTAACTCTGAAGAAAATTTAGGTGTTCACCCAGCGAAAAAAGTTACTTACTTGGTAATGGCTTCTCCATCAGGTGCATACTTTACAGGTAGCTTAAAACCTATGCGTTTATTCGTTGAAAACGAATATGTACGTGCAGCTGTAGGTGGTGTTGGTTTTGCTAAAACTGCAGGTAACTATGCAGCTTCATTAAAAGGTCAATTAAAAGCTGAACAATACGGCTGTCAACAATGTTTATGGTTAGACGCTAAAGAACACCGTTATGTTGAAGAAGGTGGTGCTATGAACGTATTCTTCAAAGTAAATGGTGAGTTCTACACTCCAGCATTAACTGGTTCAATCCTTCCAGGTGTTACTCGTGACTCTATGTTACAATTACTAAGAGATCGTGGTGAAAAAGTACATGAAGCTCGTTTAGATGTAAATGACTTATTTGAAAAAGCTAAAACAGGTGAACTAGAAGAAATGTTCTGTACTGGTACAGCAGCTGTAGTTACTCCAGTTGGTGCTTTAGTACGTGAAAACCCAACAACAAAAGAAGTTGAAGAAGTAACCATCAATGGTGGTGAAACTGGTGAATATACTCGTTCATTATATGAAGAGTTAGTAAACCTCCAATTAGGTAAAGGTGAAGACAAACACGGCTGGTTAGTTGAAGTTTGTGATGCTGAATAACCGGAGGTAAAATATGAAAATTCTTGTTGCCGGTGCTGGTGCTATGGGAGCTACATTTGGTCACGTATTACATAAAGGTGGTAATGAAGTTACTCTTTGTGACAAATGGGAAGCTAACCTTGAAGCAGTAAAAACTCATGGTCTACGTATTACTGACGTAGACCAAAGAGAACAATCTCCATTAAAAATGTATCATCCATCAGAGGTTTCAGGTGACTTTGACTTAGTGTTATTTTTCACTAAGTCAATGCAACTTGAAGAAATGGTGCAAGACGTTAAGCATTTAGTAAAAGAAAATACTAAAGTTCTCTGCTTACTAAATGGTCTAGGTCACCTTGAAACTCTACGTAAATACTTTGACGATAAACATATTTTAATGGGTGTAACCGTTTGTACGGCTAAACTCTTAGGTCCAGGTGAGTTCTTATTATCATCTCACTCAAATACCGAAATGAAAAATATTGATCCTAACGAAAAAGAAGCATGCTTAGCTGTAGTTAAAGCTTTTAATGACAGTACTATGCCTGCTACTTACTCTGAAGACATTGCCTACTCAACTTGGCGTAAAGCTTGTTTAAATGGGATGACCAATAGTGTATGTGCTCTTTTAGATATGAATATGCGTCAACAAGGTTTAATGGATGAGTCTAAAGAAGTGGTGCGTCAAATCGTTTCAGAATTTGCTGCCGCTGCTGCACTTGAAGGCGTACATTTTAATGTTGACGAGTTTACTGATTGGGGTTATACTTTCCTAACACCAGCTTTTGCAGGCGTGGATCATCACCCATCTATGTGGCAAGATCTTGTAGCTAATAAACGTCCTACGGAAGTTGACTACTTAAATGGCTATGTATCTCGCAAGCTAAAAGCAGCAGGGCAATGGGCACCTTACTGTGAATTAATTACAAGATTTATTCATGGTAAAGAAAAAGCTCAAGGCATTCCTTACACTTTTGTTAAATAATAATATATTAAAATGTCAGAACAAGTAAAACAAGCGCCTGTACCTGTTACAGAAAATTCATTAACCGCTAAGCAGTTTACTTTAAATGTTCTAAATGGGATGGCCATAGGTATTGTGGCCGCCCTCATTGCGAACGCTGCAATTGGTGGATTACTTACACTATTTACCGAAACTTCAAAAGTTGCTCAAGGTCTAAAATTTGTTGCAACTGTAATTCAATTTGCTACTGCACCATTAATTGGTTTCCTGGTAGGGGTTAACTTTAAATTTAATCCATTCCAAGCAGCTTGTTTAAGTTTAGTTGCTTATGTGGCTGCTGGTAATGTACAATTTGTTCCAGCTCAAACCTTTACTATTTTAGTAGATGGAGTAGAACAAACTAAAACTATCGCAGCTGGATTTGCAGTAAAAGGTTTAGGGGATATCCTAAACGTATTAGTTGCAACTTCATTAGCAGCTGGTGCTACCCTATTGATTAAAAATAAATTTGGTTCTTTAACTCTACTTTTACAACCAATCGTTGTCGGGGTTGGTGTTGGTTATATTGGTTACTTCTTAGCACCTTATGTAGGTCTAGTAACAACCTATTTAGGTGATTTAATCAAATATTTCACTGAATTACAACCTTACATCATGTGTCCACTACTTGCAATTACTTTCTGTTTTGCGGTATCTTCACCTCTTTCATCTGTAGCTCTAGCTTTAGTTACTGGGGTAGATGGTTTATCATCAGGGGCTGCAAATATCGGGGTTGCTTCTGCTGCAACTTTCTTAATTATTGCAAGTTTTAAAGCTAACAAAATTGGTGTACCTATTGCAATTTTCTTTGGTACAATCAAAATGATGTTACCAAAACTTATTATGCGTCCTTACCTCTTCGTACCTATGTTTATTCTTGCTGCCGTTAATGGTTTAGCTGTGGCTGTACTTGGTATCGTAGGGGATAATGCTTCTGCAGGTTTTGGTTATATCTCTTTAATTGGACCTCTTAAAGCTTACGCTTTAATGGATTCACCTGCAAAATTACTATACATTGTTTTAGCATATTTAGTGATCCCATTTGTTGTAGGTTATGCGATTCACTTCGTTTGTACTCGCATTCTTAAGCTCTACAATAACGATTACTTTAAATTTGAAAGCTAAAAACAACAATGAGAGGAGCAAAAACTCCTCTCATTTGCTTTTTCTACTAACTTACATGTTATATTTGCTTACATTCTATATAAACTTACATTACAACATTAGCTTAGTAGTTATATTATGCTAACCCAAATAATTGAGCATATCTCTGATCAATTTTTACCACACATTTTTTAATCCAATTAGAGTCACTTACCTGAAAACCTGCAAAGTGGATAATGTTTGGATTAATAATCACCCCCTCTCCCTGCTCTAAACTTGTAACCTTAAAGTTTTCTAGATCATATGCAAAGATCGTATCATGAGCTGGTTCAGGATCAGCTTCAACTTTTGCTTTTTCATCTAAGGACCTGAGCTGATAGATATAAGTTTCCTTTCCTGCAAAAACTAGATGAATATCATAAGTGTGTTCATGAAACTCACTTTTATGAAAATCTAAAGGATTTCCTACAAATTCATTAAAAATCACTTTATTTAAGAGATGAGGTATTTTTTGTTCAGCTAAATCTTTTGCTTCTTGTTCTACAATTTGTTCTAGCCTCGCATTAACCTTTACCTCAGGTAAAACCTTATTAACGTTAGTTAAAAACTGCCCTAAGTATTCTACATCTTTGCTTTTATTAGCTTTTTCTTGATAAAGATAAATT
>NZ_NRJF01000119.1 GCF_003585965.1 Psittacicella gerlachiana
GCTCCATTGATTGGTAGTCTTCTCATGATCTTTATGCCATGGCAAGGGATTTATTACGTAGTTACGGGATTATTAATTTTTATTTTAATTTCTTATCTAAAGAAAATTCCCGAAACTATAGATCCGGAGAAAAAACAACCTTTAAATACCTTACGTATTCTCCGTAACTATATAAGTATTTTAAAAACTCCTCCTTCAGTAGCGTTAATTTTTGCGATTACGGCCCTAGAAATAGTAGCAATTTCAATTCCTTCATTATTACCAGCAGTATTAATTGTGGATTATCATATTTCTCCAACTTATAGCTCGATCCTACTAGGATCAAGCATTGTTGCGATTATGTGTGGGATGCTATCGAATCAGTATTTAGTCGGAAGAGGCGTTGCCATTAATCTTGTATGGCGTTACTTTTCGCTCTTCTTACTCTTAAGCATTGTTTTTAATCTATTTTTAGTCCTTACGCAAACGATCAATCCTGTTTTACTCCTCCTCAATATTGCAGTAAATGGATTCTTTGTAGGAGCATTAAACTCTACTATGTACTCGGTATATTTAATGCGTTATGGTCACATTACCGGTACGGCCTTATCGCTCCTACTCTCTTTAATGTTAATCCTTTCTGGAATAATTCTTGCTCCCGTGGCTCACTTTAGTCGCTTTGGAGGCTTAACTTTAGTTAGCGTTATTGGCATTGCGGCATTTCTAGTTGCCTTAATAAACCTAAGTTACCAAAGAATTTGGGGTATTGACGAAGAACAAGCAGCTAATACTCCAGGAGGACACTAGATTTAAGATAAAAAAGTTTACTAAGGCAAAATTTATTATCTAAGTTTACGAACATCTAAAAACTCAAACTAATATTTATTTTCGTTTACATAAAATAAAACCCCAAAAGAATAGTAGTTACTACTCTTTTAGGGTTTTATTTTTACTAAATTTATCTCAAGGCATTATCTCTAGATGTCAATTACTTAACTTTCGAGATCATGACTTGATCTGTCTATTAACTAGCTTTGTAGTAACCTACATCGCTACTTTGGGCTTGCTGTTTTGCCATACTTGTACCACAACCCGAACCACAGCCTCCCGAAACTTCGTGCCCTGCAAAGTGTGCTGGATGCATAGTTTCAGTTTCTAAAGATTGTAAGCCATGTTCTGCTACATAATCTACCATTTCTTGTTCTTGTTGTTCCAGAATGGTAGCAAAGTCTAACTCTGAACCTTCAGGTTTCATGTCTAGTTTATAAAGCAGTTGAGCATCGAAGTTAGCATCCGGATTTGAAGTTGTTAAGAGTTTTTCTCCATAGAAAATACTATTTGCTCCCGCCATAAAACACATAGCCTGCATAGACTCAGGCATTTGCTGTCTTCCTGCAGAAAGACGTACATGAGAAGTAGGCATAAGAATACGAGCAATGGCAATAGTACGTACAAACTCAGTCCAGTCTAATTCTTCGGCTTCAAATAAAGGCGTACCTTCAACCTTTACTAATTGGTTAATTGGGACAGATTCAGGATGAGGATCTAAGTTAGCAAGACTTGCTAATAAGCCTGCACGCTCTTTACGACTTTCGTTTAAGCCGATAATCCCACCACAACATACTTTTAAGCCCGCATTACGTACTTTCCCTAAAGTGTTAATTCGATCATCAAACTTACGGGTGGTAATAATTTTTTCATAATGCTCAGGAGCAGTATCTAGGTTATGGTTATAGTAATCTAAACCAGCTTCTTTAAGTTGTTCAGCTTGTCCTTCTTCTAAGATCCCAAAAGTACCACATACCTCCATCCCCAAAGCCTTTACTTCAGCAATAGCTTCACGTAACATTGGCATGTGTCTTTCTTTAGGACCGCGCCAAGCTGCTCCCATACAAAAACGAGTCGCACCTTTAGCTTTTGCCAGTTTTGCTTTAGAAACTATCTCTTCTTTAGCAAGTAAAGCTTCGTTTTCTACGCCTGTGTTATATCTTGCCGATTGCGGACAATAAGTACAATCTTCAGGACAACCACCAGTTTTTATTGAAAGTAACGTTGAAAGTTGCACTTCACGAGGATCAAAATTTTCTCGATGAATACGAGCTGCCTCAAATACCAACTCTAAAAATGGCGTTTCAAATAATTTTTCCACTTCACACACTGTCCAATAATCAGTTTGCTTATGTGGGGTTAATTTGGTTAATTTAAGTTTTTGCATATTTTTAACTTAATCTTTAAAAGATGATCTTTTACTCAAAGAATTCCCTTCTTAGATCTGATCATCAGAGATAACATAAGCGACTCTCGGTAGAGTGCCGTTAATTTCTTTGAAATCTTAAAATCAAGTCCTCATTATATCACATGCCCACTTTTTTGCGTTCGGCAAAAATAGCTTGCACAAAAAAGATGATTTTGCATAAAAACTTCTTAATTAACCACAAATATTGGTCACTTTAATTGCTAAGCCTCCGGTAGAGGTTTCACGATACTTCGCATTCATATCTTTACCGGTTTCATACATGGCTTCAATTACTTTATCTAAAGAGACACTTGGATCATTAACTCTACGCAGTGCCATACGAGCCGCATTTACCGCTTTCGTCGAAGCTATAGCATTACGTTCAATACAAGGAACTTGTACTTGCCCAGCTACAGGATCACAAGTTAAACCTAAATTATGCTCCATCGCAATTTCGGCAGCAATAAATACTTGTTTAGGAGATCCTCCCATAATCTCAGCAAAACCGGCAGCAGCCATAGAACAAGCTACCCCTACTTCTCCTTGACAGCCTACTTCCGCTCCCGAAATCGACGCATTCATCTTATATAAAGAGCCTACTAAAGAACAAACTAATAAGTATCTTTGTACAATTTCTGGAGTTAAATGCCCATAAAATTTACCATAGTAGGCTAAAACAGCAGGCACTATGCCACAAGCTCCATTAGTTGGCGCCGTTACTACTCGTCCTCCCGCCGCATTTTCTTCATTTACCGCAAAAGCATAGAGATTTAACCAATCCATAGCATAAAGAGGATCTGAGTGCTCTTTGAGAATATCAGCTTCTAGAAGTTTACGTAATCCCGGAGCTCGACGACGTACTCTTAGTGGTCCTGGCAATAACCCTTCAGTGAGCATTCCTCTTTGCATACACTCTTGCATGGTTTGCCAAATACGTTGACAATATTCTTGAATTTGCTCTTGGCTACGTAAAGAAAGTTCATTTTGTAGGGTGAGATAAGATAAAGAATACCCTGTTTGCTCAGTATGCTGTAATAGGTCTTCAGCCGATTTATAATCATAAGGAGCTTTTACACTATTATCTTCACTAGTATCAAAATCCTTATCCGTAACTACAAATCCACCTCCTACCGAATAATAGGTTTGTTGTTCGAGCACTTGTCCTTGGCTATAAGCTGTTACCGTAAGAGCATTTTCGTGACGAGGGAGAAATTCTTTACGAAAATGTAGGTCGGTATAGTAACAAAAATCTATTTCTTTAGCTCCTAACCATAAAGCAAGCTTTTTGCTCGACTTAACTAAATTCATATATTCGGTAATACGTTCAACTTCGACATTTTCCGGCAAATAGCCCATTAATCCCATTACTACTGCCACGTCAGTTAAATGCCCAACTCCGGTTAACGACAGCGAACCATAAATATCTATTTCTACCTTGTCAATTAACTCTAATTTGTTGCTTGCAACTAGAGTTTCCATAAATTTATGGGTTGCCACCATAGGACCAACCGTATGTGAAGATGATGGACCTACTCCGATTTTGAAAATATCAAAAATACTTATCATAAATTCCTAAAAGAGATAAATAAACCGCAATTAACCAAAAGTATTTTCATTGATAAAAAGCTCTTTAAGTATAAAAAGTTCTTGGATTTACTAAACTTACTTAAGCTCATTTTCTTCTGATTAATAAGATAATTAAATTTGTGTGAAAAAATTTTATTTCAGGGGCTTATTATAGCAAAAGCCTATGAAATAATTTTTACAAATTAAGGCTTTTACGCTATAATAACCGCATTATAAGTATGTGAATTTTCATTCTTTTACCCTTAAATATATGGCTTCGAGCCTTAACTAGTGAGAAATAATAATGTCAGATTCAGTTATTCACTGTCCTAAATGTAGCTCAGAATTTACTTACTTCGATGGCGTAACTCATATTTGCTCTATGTGTGCAGCTGAGTTTGATCCTCAAGAAGTAGCAGCACAACAAGCTGCTGGCGAAAAAGTATGGAAAGATGCTTTTGGGAATATCTTAGAAAATGGTGATACTGTAACTTTAATTAAACCTTTAAAAGTAAAAGGTACTAATATTACCTTAAAACAAGGGACAAAAGTAAAAAATATCCGTTTAGTTGACGGAGATCACGATGTAGATTGTAAAATCGATGGTCAAGCTTTTGGTTTAAAATCAGAATTTCTAAAAAAAGCTAACTAATTTCACGCCTAGATGTAAAATCTAGGCTTTTTTCCGCTTTATCTCTTGCACTGGCTTTTTATCTGTGCTATTATAAAAGCCCACCCAAAAAAGGTGGCAGAATAATCCGAATCATATTGTCATTGTATAATCCTTATGATTCTTGAAAATGTGTAATGTATATGTATGTATATTAAGGAGTAAGTATCACTTACTCCTTTTTTTATAATCTTTGTTACAATAATAGTAAGAAGTATTTATTTTTCTCTGGAGGCTCTATGGCTAATTTACTCGCACAAGTTAATCTTGATCACCTTACTCCTGCATACAAAACTCTCGTTAAACAAGTGGCCTCTACCATTGAGCCTGATAACAATCTTGTAAGTGTATTAAGTAATACTTCAGCCTTACTCAATCAACATCTTCAAGATATTAACTGGGTAGGTTTTTACTTACTCCAACAAGAAGAAAATCTTCTCTACTTAGGACCATTCCAAGGCAAAGCAGCTTGTACTCGTATTCCTCTAGGTAAAGGGGTATGTGGCACAGCCGCTGCCCAAAAACAAACCTTAAGAGTTGCAAATGTCCATGAGTTTGAAGGGCATATAGCTTGTGATAGTGCCTCAAATTCGGAAATTGTTATTCCTCTACAAATTGAGAATACAGTTGTTGGTGTCCTCGATATTGATAGCCCGCAACTAGATCGCTTTAGTCCCGAAGATCAACAAGGACTCGAAGCCGTAGTTAAAGTACTTAATGCTCAATTATCTCGCCTTGATGCTGATAACTTTGCTAGTTATTATGAATCACCAAATAATCTCAGCTATCAAGGAGCAAAATACTTAAGTCTTGGGGTCGGCTTAGGCATTATTATTGGCTTATTAAGTGCAGGACTCTTTTTACTCTTTTAATTCCTAATTTAATTTTTTAAGAAATAAGTATTTCGTAAAATCATTGAGATAGAGTTCAAACTGAGATCTTTGCTCTTAAAAGTAACTTTAGATTTTGTTTGCCTTTGTCTAAATTCTAAATAGGTTTTCCTAGAATGCAAAAACCTCCGGAGTTTATCTGGAGGCCTTTTATTGATCGTAAATTAAGAAAATTTATTATTCGGTGTCTGTAGAATTTGTGGTGGCATTTAATTGATCAAGTTTGCTTACATCATTTTTTACAATTAAACTTTTACCGGTAAGATAAAATTGCCCGCCTGCAGTATAGTGTAATGGACGTAAAGCATCAGAAACACCCTCTAATTCCCAATGTCCATCACGGAAAATCTTATCATCAGCCCATCCTGCAACTATACGTCCAACAAAAAGGTCATATTTTTCTTGCATTTGTGGTTCTGGAATTACTTGACAGAGTATCCAAGCAGCTGCATTAGCCACAAAAGGCATCTGCTCATCTTGAATCTTAACAAATTCAATACGACTACGTTCAAGTTTATCAGTATGAGTATTTTTACTCATACTTCCTAAAGCCAAAACTTTTGAGGCTTGTTGAGCTGTAGGAATTTGTACAGCAAAATAGCCTGATTTTTCTACTAATTTACGAGTATAAGAACTAGAATCAAGAACTACCGAGATCTTATCAAAATCAAGCAGGCTTGTCCATGCAGCGGCCATCACATCTATATCTTCTGCTACTTTTGCAGAAATTAAAGTTACCGGACCGTGATTTAATAAACGATATACTTTATCTAGTGGTACTGGTTTTATAGTCATATAATATGGTTAAGCACTAATTTGCTTTTTTAATAATGGGCATTATTATACCATTATTCTTCAATTTTTTAAAATCTTAAAAAATAAAAGTCACTAGAGGAGTGCCTCTCGTGACTTTCTCATTAACCTTTAAAAATTATCTGCTTTTAGAAATTATCTACTTTGATACTTCTACCCGTAGTATAGAATAAACCACCAGCAACATAATGTAATGGGTGTTTATTCTCAGGACATTTTTCTAAGTTCCAGTGTCCGTTATCAAATACATCTTCATCAATCCATGCCTATTCAACACGAGCAATAAGCATGTTTGAATGTTCTTCTAAGTATTGATCTGGAATTAAACGGCATTGAAGCCAAGCTACTGCTCCCTGCATCATTGGAAGCCCTAAAGCCTCTTCAACGGTAAACAATTCAACACCTGAATCTGCAAGTTTATTTGGATTATCTGCTAAAGATTGAGTACCTAGATTCATAATAATGTCAATTTGCTCAACTACAGGGACTTGTACCATAAAAATACCGCTTTTTTCAACAAGAGCACGAGTATAAGCTCCACGGTTCATAACGAGGGAAATAGTTGCAGGGTTATAACCCATAGGACAAATCCAAGCTAAAGGCATAGCATTGGTAATCCCTTGATAGGTAGTTGACACGACAACTAAAGGACCTATATTAAGTAAACGAGCAGCACGATCTGGATCTATTGAGAGAATTGCCATAATCTTTCCTAATATGTTTGAGTTAAATTGGCTTTCTTTGCTAAAAACTTATCTTCTTGGCTAACCATTATTTACTAAGGTTTTTTTATTACAATTAATTTCTCAAACCTAGTTGCCAAAGAATGATCTTGTATAAAAGTGGTTCTAACCCAAACGATAATCAAAATATTTGCAAAAAGTACTTTTGGTATGGAAAAAATAAAAGTTTACGCTAGTTAGATTCTCTTCCAACTTTTATTTTTCTAAGTCTATTTATTTTATCAAATTTACAAAACATTGATCTAACTATTAATTATATTTTACTCCCATTTTCTCCAAAAACGGAAAAGAAAACAAAGCTACTTTTCCTCTTTGTTCCCTAAAAAGTAGTTTTTATAAGAAAAATTCCTTAATTTTGCTGAAAAAAACCTAAAAAACTCCCCCTCATTTCCTAGAGTTCTATTAATAATTGTTCTTAATAACCTAGTAACTTACTAGAGTTTATCTTGATCTTTTTCTCCTCTTATTATAATGTTTTGCTAGCATGTTCAGCTCTAAATGCTATATAATAAAATAGGAAAATGATATTTTTCTCATACCTATAGAGGTAATATCAGGTTTTGTTTTTTAGATGCAAGTTATTCTTAAGAATACTTCAATTAATTATTTATGAATAAGAAGATGATCCTCATGAAAAGAAAACTCTTAGCTTCAGTTTGTGCTGCTTTTCTTTTAGCAGCTTGTGCGGGCAATAAACCTGAAGCTTATACTCAATCTACAGTTCCTTATTATGTTCCTGCAGATTGGATCTATGTAGATGCTTCAAGCTATTCTACACGTTTCCGTATTGAAGCCGTATCTGGTGAAAATACTCCGGTTAATCCTTTATTAAATACCGTAATTAACAATGTAAAAGTTACAGGTACTTTACGTGGACATCTTGTTGATTACTATTATTTAGACCTCAAAAAAGGTCAGGTTTTAACAACAGACAATACCAATAAAGATGTGGTGATTCTCATTGACTCTAAAAATGATAATCCTACTTACTATCCATTAATGGTAAAAGACTATCCAAATCTCTCAAATATTGATGGTCGTGTTCGTGTGGCGGTAATGCTTAAAGATCCAAAAGCAACTCCTTCTTGTTGTGTCCACTATGACTTCACCATTAAAGTTGAAGATAAGTCAGCAGAGAATAAAAATAGCCAATAATTATCAATAAAATCTCCATAGCGAGGGTAAAATTATATACGTATCTATAGTTTTACCCTCGTTTTGCAATAAAAAAGTACAAAAATTGTGCTTTTTTCCACAATTTCCTCTTCCCTTTCGTGATAAAATGGTATAATATAATCACAAACATATATAGTTTTTATTCATTCTGTTATTCAAGTCCTGGGAAATATTTATGTTCGGCCTAGGACTTTTTACTCTATTTTTACTTCTTATCCCTTTTTCCTCTAAATGAAAAACTCCTCGTAAAAAAACTTTACCTCTTTTTTCTTCCCATACTCTTTCTAAACTCCTTGACTTTCCTTTTCTTTATCCCTTATTTTTTCTCTCTTTTCTTGCAGAACTTTACTTCTTTATTCTTTATCCTTTTCTTTAAGAATTTTTACCTCTTTATCCTTTATTTTTAGCTCTCAATTTCTCTTACTATTATTTTTATAACATTGAGTATCTAGTTCATCTCTCTAAAATACAACCTTTGAGTTCATCCCCTTTGAAATTACACGGACAAAAAAAGAGCGAGGATTATTTCCTCACTCCTAAGTTGAATTGACAAAAACCTTACAGAAATCCATTTACGGGTATCTCTATAAATAAAATTAACCTTTTTGTTGTCTTTCGTGGATTTCTGATTTAGATTTACAGTTAATACATAATTCCGCTGTTGGTCTTGCTTCTAAACGACGCATGCCAATTTCATCACCACATTTTTCGCAATAACCAAAATCTGGATCATTTTCAATACGGGTTAAAGTTTTATCTAACTTTAAGATTAAACGACGCTCACGATCACGATTACGTAAGGTGATCGCAAAGTCAGATTCATGATCAGCTTGATCTACTTCATCAGCATAGTTACCTTTTTCTTCACGCCATGCTTCTTTAGTTTCATCAAGTTGTTTTAGTAAACTTTCTTTAGTTGCTAAAATAATATCTTTAATATGTTTTAATTGACGAGGATTCATATATTCTTCCCCCTCTTCAAACACATAAGGTTTAATATTTAAAGCTTCTAAAGACTTAGCTGTTGAAGCATAAGATTTTTGATCAATATTCGATTCTACACGAACAATTTCACGTTCAGTGTAAGGAACTATTTCTTTTTCGATAATAACGTCAACTAAATTTGAATTATTATTGCTGTCGCCGTAAAGGTCAAAGTTATCATCAAAACTTACATCGTCAGCATCATCAAATTCTTCATCTTTACTTCCGGTTAAAGAAATATTTGAGCTTACATCATCATCGAAATCATCGAACTCTTCTTCGATTTCATCAAAGTTGTCATCACTGAGATCCGTGCGACCTTTACTTGCTAGAGCAAGATTTTTTTCGAGTTCAAAATCATTTTCTGATTCCTCGGCAGCTACTTTGCGAGGACGACCGCGACCACGTTTTTGGCTACTCTCATCAACTAAGCTTCCAAGCATAGTTTCAGTTACTTCAGAAGTTTTTGGTTTACGTCCACGCTTTTTTGGTGCGTCTGCTTTTGGAGTTAGAGATAATTTTACCGGTTTTGTTTCTGAAGTGGCAGTGGTAGTTTGTTGGTCTTTTCTTGGACGACCACGACCTCTTTTAGGTTGTTGTTCTAATGTCATTTTTAATATCAACTTATAGGTCTTAGCTTACTTAGCACTAGTACACTAAGAAGAAAAAAGGGATTATAAAAACAAAATGTAATAAATTATTTCATTTTATTCACAATGTGCTAATAAACAAAACACTTTACTTAAAACTAGATTAAATTTTAAATAAGTTTTTTAATCGTGCTAATTATACAAGGAATCTATATTTTTCGTTTAATTTTTTTCTCAAATAGATCC
>NZ_NRJF01000012.1 GCF_003585965.1 Psittacicella gerlachiana
TCTTCAATGTTATTGACAATAAATTATTTACTTTTTGTTGCTAAATACTTTTGACTCATAATTTCCAAGAACAAAAGTCTTCTGCAAGTTTTACAGATTCTTAACCTAAAAATAAGATAAAATAATATTTAATCTTGGTACGTTTTATTATTCATTATGACAAGAAAATTAACTTTTAAAGATTTATTACATACCCAGCCTTGTGCACCTTATTTTTTAGATCCTTTAGCAGCAGAAATTGACTATACTTCTGCTTTAGCCACGCTCGAAGAGTTTGTGAGTCGTAATACCGTTTCTCCTGAAGATGCTAATATTCAGCAAGATCTTGCTAAGATTTTAGCTCCCTACAACTTTAAAGCAATAAACTTTAATCATGGAGAAACTACCAACACCCTTTTTATTCGCTTAGGAGCAAACAGCCAATTACCAAGTGCTTATAGCCATGTTCTAGATCAAGATTTTTTACTTGATCCAAATAACTCTGAAGTTTTTGTTCCTTGGGATAAACTCAAAGCTCAATTTCAGCAAGCAAAACTTGCTCGAGGAAATATTAATGGCGTAACTTTACCACTATTATCTGATTTACCTATTTTTGTCTTTGCTGGACACACTGATGTAGTGCCTCCTGGAGAATTAGGTAAATGGACGTATAATGCTCCCTTTGCACCGGATTTTCACGAAAATGTATCTCCAAACCCTTATCAAACGATTCCTAATATCGATGAATATGTAGGAGCGGTGCAAGGACAAACCAAAGCTAATATTGTCTTTAAAGAGCACAATAGCCCAATGCAACAAAGTAGTCTCACCCAATATCTCCAACACCCAGAGTTAAGTCTTGTGGGTCGTGGAACTACGGACATGAAAGGGGGCTTAGTTGCAAGTATTTTTGCCATTACCGCTCTCCTTGATACTTATACCGGCAGTAAAGCTATTGAAAATACTACTTTTGCGTTTTTAATTACTTCGGATGAAGAAGCAGCAGCTTTACACGGAACTAAATATGTAGTTGAACAACTAGCTGAAGTAGAACAATCTCTTACTTGGTGTGTGATTGCAGAACCCTCATCTTCTAAAACCGTGGGAGATACCATTCGCAATGGACGTCGAGGTTCAGCTTCTTGGTGGCTTACCGCTAACGGTGAACAAGGACATGTAGCTTATCCGCACTTAGTAGATAATCCAATTCATAAATTAATACCCGTACTCAATGCAATTCAAGAGGAACTCTCTCAACTTGATCAAGGAAATGAGAACTTCCCTGCTACAAGTTTTCAGTTAGTAGAATTAGCTGCTGGCGATGGAACCACCAATCTTGTTCCAGGACAAGCTCATGCTCAATTTAATATTCGTTTTAATAATGAACATACTTATGCCTCTTTACAAGCAAAAGTAAATGAAATTATTGCTCGTTTCCCATTTAACGAACAAATTCAAGTAACCTCAAGTTGTTCAGGTGAATCTTTTGTTACCCCAAAAGATAATGAGTTTTGTCAAGATTGTGCTCATATTATCTCTTTGCTCACGCAAGGAGAAGTACTATCACGCTTTGATACTGGAGGCGGTACTTCTGACGGACGTTTTATTACCAAAATCTGTGAGCAAATGTTTGAGTTAGGAACAACTAATGCTACTTTACATAAAGTAAATGAACAAGTTGTCTTAGGGGAGTTCTTTGCCTTAATCCAAATCTATTATGCTCTTACCGCAAAAACTATTGGCTTAGTAGATTTTGATGAGCAAACCTTAAATACTATTTGCCAACTTGTACCTACTAAAAGTGATAACCCAATTCCAGCTTCTTCTGAGAAAGCTCCTGGAATTCATTGTGAGCAAGAATAATTATGGGATATTATCTAGGTGTTGATTACGGCACAGGTAGTACAGGTATTGCGATAGGTCAAGACATTACGGCTACAGCTCAACCTCTCACTACCATTAAAATGAGCAAAGGTAAGGTTGATCATGCAAGCTTTGATAAGCTAATGAAAGAATGGCAACCAACCGCAGTAGTGGTAGGCTTGCCTCGCAATCAAGATAATAGCTTGACTGCAGTTGCCCCTAAAGTAGTAGCTTTTGCTAAGTGGGTACATAAGATTTTTGCAGTTCCGGTTTACTTTATTGATGAACGTAATACTACTACCAGTGCCAAAGAATTTATCTTTGATAAATACTCTTATAAAGGCTTACAAAAAGGCAAGGTTGATAGTATTAGTGCCGCTCTTATTCTTCAAGCTTACTTTGATGGCGAAGAATATCAAGAGTATATTCCAGGACACGAATACAACTAATTCAAAGTCCTAAAAGTAAGCTCTAAGACATTCACTTACAAAATGTAGGTATTTAAAAAAGCTTTAGACCTTGAAAAATCAAGGGTTAAAGCTTTTTTCCTTTATTAGATCTTAGCTAAACCAAGAGATAGATTCTCGTGTGTTATAATCTATAACTTGAAAAGTTTTTCAACAAATTCAGTGTCTTTTTATTAGCTATCTATTGAGAATTTTTTATGTCAGAAGCAGGAAAACAACCAACTAAAGAAGAAGTATTTGCACGTATTCAACGTCAAGTTACTGAAAATCCAATTGTAATCTATATGAAAGGAACACCACGTTTTCCTTCATGTGGTTTTTCAGCTCGTGCAGTACAAGCATTAATCAACCAAAATATTGATTTTGCGTTTGTAGATATTTTACAAAATCCAGAAATCCGCCAATACTTACCAGAATATGGTGACTGGCCAACTTTCCCACAATTATGGGTAAAAGGTGAGCTTGTTGGAGGATGTGACATTATTTTAGAATTAGAAGCTTCAGGCGAATTAAAACAAATTCTTGAAGAAGCAGTAAAATAATTTACGATAATTTACTCTAGTACCGCAGATAGATTATTTGCGGTACTCTTTTATTTGTCTTCATCATAGAAAAATAACATTCAAACTTTTGGGGATCATGGCAAATGAACTCCAAAATTATAAAAAACTCTGCTTTTGCTCGATTTACCTCTTACCTAAAATTTTTTATATATTAGTATCACCTATTTATCTTTTACTATTCTTCGCTCTTCTCCCAATAATTCCTTGCTTCCCGAATCTTTAGGAATAATCTCCCTTTATCTCCTCCCTAATTCCCAAACAAAAATATTACAATTTTTTAACTTTTTTCTTAAAAATCTTTATCTAAAAAAGCAAAAACAATATATAATAAGCAATGATAATTTGGCAGTTATCGGTAACTACTTTTTTAATTTAGGCAAACAATTAAAGTAGTTATCTATTTTTAATTAGGATTAACTCTCAATAATATATTTTAGAGACTCTCTTCTTTATATTATGTTCTTTTTTCTCAAGAAAGAGGTGGCTCTCTTTCTTGAGATCCTAATTTTTACATTTAACGGATCTAATTTTTTATCGGGCATGAATAAGAATTTTCTCAAATTAAATCGCATTTGCACTTCTTTGGCTTCCGTATTTATGGCAAGCCTGCTTGTGGCATGTGGTGGCGGTAGTAGCAGTAGCAATAATAGC
Organism: Psittacicella gerlachiana; assembly: GCF_003585965.1. Taxonomy (GTDB): domain Bacteria; phylum Pseudomonadota; class Gammaproteobacteria; order Enterobacterales; family Psittacicellaceae; genus Psittacicella; species Psittacicella gerlachiana. The sequence continues at coordinate 3,524 of NZ_NRJF01000012.1, forward strand.
TATAGTAATGCTAATAGCAATAGTGCTTCTACCCAAATTAGTACTAGCACTTCTAACCAAGCGAGTACAAGTAATTCTGCTACTTCGACTCAAGATAGCACTAGTAGCAATAATACTACTCCTGCAAACCCCGTAGAAGCAGACGGTGCAGCAGTAGTTTTTCAACCTTATATAGTTGCAGGTGATAGCAGCTTAAACTCCTCTTCAAGTATCACTTTAACTGATCCCCCTTCTTTAGAACATAAAAATACCTTTAACCTTAACTCTTTAACTAACAACCATAGCCAAGCTCCAAAAGAAGCTCTTGCTCCTTTTAATGCTTTAGGCTTAGCAAATGTTGATAAAGATCAGGTTTTAGTGTCGCAATTTGTTCAGGACGCTCAAGTACCAGTAGCAGCTAATACTACTACTTCAGATACGCTTAAACTGAATCTAACTCGAGGTGAAGGAACTAATGTTCTTATTTACGACTCTTACTTCTTTGAAAAGGATGTAAACATTAATCAAACTCAAGTAACCTTATACGATTTTGATTACAATACTACTACGAGTAAAGTTGAGTTTACGCCAAATACAACGAGTACCGAAACTAGTAATGCAACTAGTGGGCATGGTTCATTTATTCTCTCAATTCTTGCTGGAAAAAGAGACACTAACTCTTTTGGGATTGCTCCTAATGCCATGTATACGCTTGTCGATCTTTCACAAGCTTATACTAAAATGCTAAAGCTTGATGAGGATAATCCGAATCTAACATATGATCATCCATTAGTAGAAGCAGTAAAATACTTTGAACCTCGTATTGTTAACCTCTCGAGCATGCCAAGCTTACCTGACTGGGCAACAGCCCTAATGAATCGTGGTTTTGAGATGGATTTCCAACTCTCAAGTGAGGATGATGAAACAAGTAAACTATTAGGAAGTATATCTGGAGCAACTGATGCTTCTAAACTATTAAATTTAGATCAGTTCTATGCTCTCTGTGCCGTACTTGCGGGACAAAGCACCGTCTTAAAATCAGGTTTATCCCTATATATTGATGGTTGGTATCCAACTTTAGGACAAGATAAATCCCCATTACTTGTAAACTCAATTGGGAATATCTACTATAGTGACTTCCTTAAACTCTACAATGGTTTAACGGAAGTTAACAATAGCGATACTAATCCTCAAGGAACATTTAAGACTTGGTCGGATACTAATCCTTACCAAGCAGTGTTTAAGATCAATAAAGAACATCAAGTAGCCCAAACAGTTATCGACCATGAGGGAGCACAAAATACCTACCTCACGGTAGCCGGAGTTATTACCGACACTAAAGGTCAAGCTAAAGCTTTTATCAAAGAGCAATTAGATAAAGTTGCTAGTGGAGAATTTACTGGTCTTAAAGATAATCCGGAAACAGATCCGTCATTATTTGATTTTAATGATGACGTTCTTAACAAAAAAGAAGTTTATATTTCCCCAAACTCTTATGCTTGTGGAGCTGCAGCTAACTATTGTGTGGTTGCCCCTTTCTATAGCTATGGGTTCTTTAATAATAATTTAACTTCTACTACATACGACAAAAGTTATGTAGCTGCTGGAACTTCTTTCTCAGCTCCTTATGTAACGGGAGTGGCTACGCTTGTGGCTTCGCAATTCCCGTGGATGACCGCTTCTCAACTCAAAACCACTTTAATGACCACCGCTTACGATCTTGGTACAGCAGGGGTTGATGAGTACTTTGGTTGGGGCTTAGTCAATGCCCAAATGGCTTTACAAGGTCCTGCTTACTTTGCAGCTAACACTACCTTTGCTGTAGACATGAATCGTGATGCTAGCCCTCTTACTCACTTCTACTTTAGTAATAATATTAGTGGAATGGGAAGCCTAAGCGTGAGTGGACCAAATAATCGTTTCTTAAATCTTGTAGGGAACCAAAGCTTTACAGGGACAGTAACCGTAAACAGTGGAAATCTTGTGCTTGCTCGTGATAGTAGCATTGCTACGCCAGCAATTCTCCCAACCGACTATACTAAAGGAGAACACAACACTAGCTATACTCTGACCGGTGCGCAAGCAAAACTTTGGTTATACGGCTATAAAGTAACAAGTATTACTGCAACCACTGGAAATGTATACAGTCATGCTGGGGAAGCTTCGACTCTAACTCTTAGTGGTAACGCTCAATTAAATGTTGGTTTACAAGCTCAAAAACAAGCTGACGGCAGTGTGGCTTTAACTTCAGGATTAACGCTAGGACAGGCAAACTTAAATGATAATGTAACCCTAGCCGTAACCATGGGGACAAGTTATGTTCCTACCCAAACTGAAGCCAAAGAAGTTTATGCAATTGAGTGGAGTGGACATAGTGGAACCTTTGCTGGAGGCGTGGCAGTTGCAGGAAATAGTTTTGTGACCTTAAATAAAGTAAGCGATGCTTATGATACTAAAGGTTATAAAGTTAGTTACCAAACACAAACCGCAAATAGCGTTGCTAACTCTCTAAGCTTAACCAGTATAGATCAAAGCTTAGCGGTGCAAGGAGCTCAAGCTGTTGATGATCTCTTCGCTCGAGCAGATGCTATTTCTGCTCAAACTTCGGTAACCGTAACAAATACCACCAGTACTTCAAGTTCGAGTCCTCTAACCGACATTACCAAAACTACCGGTTATGCTCAGGCTCAATTTGAACTTCAAGCTTTAAACACCAATGGAGTAAGTGTAACTAGTACGACCTCTACAAGTTCTGCAGAGGCGAGTCAAGTAACCTTAACTGCAGATCAAACTAGTGATACTACCACTAGTAGCGAAACTAGTGTCAGCAGTGAGAGTGCGGATACTGCAACCTTAACGGCGGCTAGCCAAGTACAAAATCTTAATAGCACTGAGTTAGCTGAACTCTTTATTAGTGCTTCAGGAGTGCAGTATGCTAATTTACAAAAAGTTGCGAACCAAAATGCCCGTCTCGCTCACTTTAAATTTGCTCAAACTAGTCTGAGCCGTTATCGCACTGATGACCAAAAAGTTTATGCTTACTTGGACTTTACTGCAGGTAATCAACTATGGCAAACTAACGGCAGTTCTCTTAAAGGTAGTGCCCAAGAGAATAGCTTTACCGTTGGGGCTTATGCTCAAAAGAATAATTTTAACTGGGGTGTTGCAGCTTATCATGCCAATATAGATTATAAAGAGTACTTCCGTAGTTATAATCAACGTGCAAATAAAGCTAATCTCAAAAACAATGGAGTATTCTTCTCTTTAGGTTATGCTTTACCAAAAGCATGGTTTGGGGCAAGTCTTGGCTTTGTCGATCACTATGCTGAAGTGACTCGTTCTACTTTAAGTGCTAATGACCAAAGTGCGATTTTTAAAGCCCAAGCTTATAGTTTAGGTTTCCATGCGGGTTACCTTGTACTAGGTAACGCACAGGCTGGTGTTGAATTAAATGCAGGGTTAACCACGCAATACCATATGCAAAAAGCATTTAGTGAAACCGCAACTAGCAGTGAGGCAAGTGTATTCTCACTCTATGCTGAGAAGAAAAACTCTTTCCAAGCTTATGCAAATCTTGGTGCTAAAGTATTCTATAACTTTAAACTCTTTGGTTATAACGCAGGGGTAGATGCTCAGCTAACCTTCTCTCAAGCACTACAAGACGATAAATTTAACTTACGTTTAAATAATAATCGTCAAACAGCTACAGGTTTTGCGAGTAAATTCCTTACTAGCGTTAATACCGGCTTTAATGTTTACCTGACACCAAAAGTAAACCTTGGTATTAATGCACAAGCCCAAAAAGCTAAAGATTATCGTAATTTTAATGGTAATGTTAACCTCAAATTAGCTTTCTAAGTAAGTGGATTTAATTTAAGTAAATACAAGCTTAAGCAGAGGTAAACTTAAATTACTTACTAGTTTCTAGATTCTAAAAACATTTAAGGCTTATCCTTTCGGATAAGCCTTAAATGTTTCGGGGTTTGATCTTTAATTGCATTACTAGAAAAGCTGTCAGCAGTAAGAGTGCTATTGGTTAGTTGAATGAATGTGAATGCTTTATAAAATTAGGACTAAAAACAGCACTCTTACGCCCTCTAGTTTTTCCAGATGCTAGATTATAATAGAAATAAATTCTTAAAATAATTTTGATAAATTCGTTACTTTAGACAAACAAACTAAGAAAAAGTTTCAGAAAAAATGAACTTTTCGCTTGCTTTTCCTTAATTCTTCTTGGTTTTTGCTTTTACTCCTATAAATTTAGATACCATGTATAATTAAGTTATTTGCGCTACCTACTATTTTACGCAAAATATCTTAGAAGAACGTAACTTTTTCTTAATTTCTTGTCATCTGCCCATTTACTCCTTCCCTCAAGATTTTCTTTCAAGAAATATTATATTTTTCAAAACACTATTTCTTTAAAAAAACCTCTCACCATTCGCAAATTTAGAAACACCTAACAAAAACTAGGTTTTTATCTCTTTTGCCTCACGGATTAAAACTGTTTACTTTTGCTCACTTTTAATTTCATCTCACAAATTCCCTTATTTTTCGGTTCTTTATAGCTAATTTTTCCGCATTTTAAGTACTAGTTAGCAAGCATTTTTTTCTTAATCTCGCATACTTTTCAGGTAAAATATGGGCAAAGACTTTTATATTTGCAGCTTAAGGCGAGCTGCTCTAAGTCTTCTAACTTGTTTTTAGGAGAATAAAGTTGCTCAAATTTTGTTGCCTCATCAAAGTCTGGGTGCATTAAGTACTTTAAGTACTTGCTTGTATTTTGTAAAAAACTTTCCCATCTAAGCATTATGAAATTAGCTGCAACTTTAAAATTAGCCAAATTATCTTCAGCCTTTGTGGTATTAGGTTTAGCGAATATGGCATTAGCTAACCCTACCATTCAATTAAGGGTTATTGAAACTACCGATATTCACGCTTACTACACTGCCTATGATTACTTTAAAGATGCTCCAGTACAAAACTATGGTTTAACTCGTACCGCAACTTTAATTAAACAAGCACGTGCAGAAGTACCTAACTATGTTCTTGTAGATAATGGTGATTTAATCCAAGGTGGAATTATTGGTAACTGGGCATTAAATGATAACTTTCAGTCTTATCAAATTCACCCAGCATATCAGGCTTTCCAATACCTCAAATATGATGTATCTAACTTAGGTAACCATGAGTTTAACTTTGGTTTACCTTACCTGAATAAAGTAGTAGAGACTGCACAAACCTTAGCTCAGGTTCCTGTAATCAATGCTAATGTGTACGATGCAAAAACTGGCAAAAACTACTTTACCCCATATGTAATTCAAGATAAAGAAGTTGTAGACTCAGAAGGTAACAAGCATACCATTAAAGTTGGTTATATAGGTTTTACCCCGCCAACGATTATGCAATGGGATGCAGATAAACTTGTTGGACATGTAACTACCGCTCCAATTGTTGAAACGGCACAAAAATTTATCCCAGAAATGAAAGCTAAAGGAGCTCAAGTAATTATTGCGATTCCTCACTCTGGTATTGGAGTAGTTTCTCCTTCAAATTCCCTCTATGAAAACCAAGTAATTAACCTAACCAAAGTTCCAGGAATAGATGCTGTAGTCTTTGGTCACTCTCATGCCGTATACCCTTCAGCTGAATTTAAAGACGTAAAAGGTGCGGATATCGAAAGAGGTTTAATTAACGGCGTACCTTCGGTAATGCCAGGACGCTGGGGTGATCACCTAGGGATTGTTGATCTTGTTTTAGTACAAGATGAACAAGGCAACTGGAAAGTAGATAGCAACAAATCAGTGGCTTTCACTCGTGCAATCTATGATGGTAAAAACCGTAAAGCTTTAGTTGAAGAAGATCCAGGTCTAGTAGCGGTATTAGAGAATACTCACAAAGCAACTCGTGAATATGCCAATGCCCCTATAGGTCAGCTTTCAAATAACCTTTATGGTTACCTTGCTTTAACTCAAGATGACTATGCAGTAAAACTTGTAAACCAAGTGCAATTAGCAACCTTACAAAAATGGGCTGGAGAACAAGGTAATACTTACCAAAACTATCGCTTATTATCGACTCAAGCTCCATTTAAATATGGTGAGCGTCATAATGATGTAACTAACTTTGTGGCAGTAGACAAAGGAACTTTTGCTTTACGTAATGTATCTGATGTTTACGTATACCCTAATACTTTTAACGTGGTAAAACTTACAGGGGCGGAATTAAAAGGTTGGTTAGAATGTGCTACCGGTCAATTTAATCAAATTGATCCAAATAACACTGAACGTCAAGATTTAATTAACTACCAAACTTATCGTACTTATAACTATGATGTGTTCTATGGAGTTACTTATCAAATTGACGTAACCAAACCTGCTAAATATACCTCTACTTGTAAGCCTACTGGCGTTGAAGGAGCAGGGCGTATTGTTAACTTAAAATACACTGATGGTAGTGAAGTTAAAGACAGCGATAATATCTTAGTGGCAACCAATAACTATCGTGCAAATGGTGGACGCATGCCTGGTACTGGTGCTGATCATATTGTTTATGCAGGTCTTTCTACTTCACAAGAAATCATTATGGATTATGTAAGTGAAATCTCTAAACAAGGAACGCCAGTATCTATAGATACTAATCCAAGTTGGTCATTCTTACCAATTCCAAATGGTGAGCAACTGAATGTAGTGATCTACTCAGCTCCAGATGATAAAGCGGTAAACTGGACCCTACAAAACTCAGTATGGCCATTAACTAAACTTGGTTTAGATAATGCTGGTTTCCAAGAGTACCGTATTGATTTATCAAAATATCAACCACAAAATCTCATTAATAATCACAATAAGTAAATATTTACCTAGTTATAGATTTACATAGATCTAAATTTACACCATCAATGTAGATTTGCTTATATAAATGTAAAGTTACCTAAATGTAGCTTTACTTAAGGCAATATTTACTTTGAGATTAACTATAAAAGGTAAGAGGTTAAACTTCTTACCTTTTTGTGCCTCTAAACTCTTAATTTTCTTGAACTTACCCTTTCCACTTTAGGTAAACTTTATGAAATTATTCACCTCTCTCCTAGCCAGTTGCTTTTTTACTCTCGCTATAGCGCAAACGCCTCAGATCAAACTCCGAATTATTGAGACTAGCGATATTCATGCCTACTATACAGCTTACGATTACCTCAAAGATCAAGCGGTAGAACACTATGGTTTAACTCGTACCGCTACTCTCATAAAACAAGCTCGAGCTCAAGTAAGTAATTCGGTACTTATTGACAATGGAGACCTAATTCAAGGTGGTCTTATAGGTACTTGGGCTGTCGAAAACAATTTTCAATCTTATCATCTCCACCCTGCTTATCAAGCTTTTGCTTATCTCCAATACGACGTTTCCAATCTAGGGAATCATGAATTTAATTTTGGGTTACCCTATCTCCAACAAGTAATTTCCAGCTCCCAACAACTAACGGGAATTCCGATTATTAATGCCAATGTTTATGATGCCGTTTCCGGCAAAAATACCTACACTCCTTACGTTATTCAAGACAAAAAAGTTGTAGATTCCCAAGGCAATTATCATATCCTCAAAATCGGCTATATAGGTTTTACCCCTCCAGCAATTATGCGTTGGGATGCCGATAAACTTACCGGTAAGGTCATTACCGCACCGATTGTCGAAACCGCAGAAAAGTTTATTCCTGAAATGCAAGCTCAGGGAGCGCAGATAATTATTGCTATTCCTCATTCAGGAATTGGGGTAGTTGCACCATCTTCCTCTTTATTTGAAGATCAGGTAATCAACCTCACTAAAGTTCCAGGCATAGATGCTGTGGTCTTTGGACACTCCCATGCGGTTTACCCTTCAATTGAGTTTAGCGAGATTGAGGGTACGAACATAGAAAGAGGTTTAATTAATGGTGTGCCTGCAGTAATGCCTGGACGTTGGGGAGATCATATCGGGATTATAGATCTCACCCTTGTCCAAGATGCTCAAGGTCAATGGCAAGTAGATCCTCAACAATCAATTGGCTTTACCCGAGCAATTTATGACTGGCAACAACGCCAACCACTAGTTGACGAAGATCAGGAGTTAGTTGCTCTTTTAGAGCCTATCCATCAACAAGTACGTGCCTATGCCAATGGACCTCGTGCTAAAGAAAATGCAGAAGTAGGACAAGTAGCATCTAACCTATATGGATATTTAGCTTTAACTCAAGATGACTATGTGCTTAAACTTATTAACCAAGCTCAAATGTATAGTCTTGAACAATGGGTACAAAGTCAAGGGCAAACTTATCAAGGTTATCGTCTTCTAGCGACCCAAGCTCCATTTAAATATGGGGAACGTCACAATGATATTACAAACTTTACGGTTATAGATAAAGGTGTCTTTACCTTACGTAATGTTAGTGATGCCTATATGTATCCTAATACCCTTAATATCATCCAAATTACAGGATTGGAATTAAAGAACTGGCTCGAGTGTGCTTCCGGACAATTTAATCAAATTAATCCTCAAACTACCGTACGTCAGGAACTGTTAAATTACCAAACCTTTCGTACCTATAACTTTGATGTATTTTATGGAGTAACTTATCAAATAGACGTAACTAAACCCGCTAAATACACTTCAACCTGCAAAGAAACTAATACTCATGGAGCAGGAAGAATTTTGAATTTAACCTATAAAGATGGAACTCCAGTTACCGATAGCGATAAAATTCTCGTGGCTACCAATAATTACCGAGCTAATGGGGCAATCTTACCAGGTACAGGTGCAGAAAAAATTGTTTTTGCGAGTCAAACAAGTTTACAAGATACGATTATGGACTATATCGCTCAGATTACCGCTAACGGCAAAGAGGTATCTATAGATTTCACCCCAAGTTGGTCATTTTTACCAATCTCAAATGGTGAACAACTAAATGTAGTGATTTACTCAGCTCCGGATGAGAAAGCGGTAAATTGGAGCTTACAAAACTCAGTATGGCCATTAACTAAACT
>NZ_NRJF01000120.1 GCF_003585965.1 Psittacicella gerlachiana
ATAAAAACCTTTTTACCTTTTATTTTTAATACCAATTAAATTTATGATATTGTAATAAAAAAATAGTTTGAATTTTTCAAACTGTTCAACAATCTTTTCTGCTCTTATTATAGCACTAAAAAGCTATATTTTTATCAAACTAGTGCTATCTCATTAGTTTACCATAAGTTAAACTTTTACAAAAATAGATCTCGTATCCTTAAAACTTACACTAAAACTTTTCATATCTTCTTTTTTGTGTGTTATATTTAGAGAGAAAAATAATATTAACCGAAGATTTTACTATGTAGTGGGATAACTTTAAGTCTTTCCTAAAACATAATATCTTCTTTAAAATCAGATTTACTTAGGTTTATTTTAAGATATATGCACAAGGTGCATAATTAACAGAGGCTTAAAAATGAGCAAATCTTTGGTGATCGTAGAGTCTCCGAATAAAACTGCGACAATCAAGAAATATTTAAATGATGATTTTATTGTTCTGTCATCAGTAGGTCATATTCGTGACTTACCTTCTAACTCCTCTTTTGCTCCAGTAGCAAAAAAAGGCGTTAAATTAAGTAAAGAACAAAAGCTAGAAAATGCGGTTTTAAAAATGGGAATTAATCCAACCAACTGGGATGGAGATTTCCAAATTATGGATACTAAACGCAAAGTTGTTACAGAATTAAAACATGTAGCAAAAAATTGTGATGTTATCTATTTAGCAACCGATTTGGACCGTGAAGGGGAAGCGATTGCTTGGCACTTAAAAGAAGTTTTAGGAGAAAACAAGGTATATAAACGCGTTATCTTCAACGAAATTACCAAGTCAGCAATCCAAAAAGCCTTTGCTAATCCTATTGAACTAAATATGGATCGTGTTCATGCACAGCAAACTCGTCGTTATTTAGATCGCATTGTAGGTTTTCTTATATCTCCTCTTCTCTTTAAAAAAGCAGGACGTGGACTTTCAGCTGGTCGTGTGCAATCAGTTGCTACCCGCTTAACTGTAGAAAGAGAAAGAGAAATACGTGCCTTTGTTCCAGTTGAGTTTTGGAGTATTAATTCTTTTTCTAGTGATTTTGAGTTCAACTTACACTCAATCGATGATAAACGTTTAACTTCACCAACTGACAAATCAGCTTTTTTTATTCCTAATCAAGCACAGGCACAAGAACACTTAGATAATATTAAAAGTGGTAAAGCGGTTATTAAAGCTATTGAAGTAAAAGATACAACTACTGCTCCAAGAGCACCTTTTACTACTTCAACCTTACAACAAAGAGCTTCTACTGTTCTTGGTTACGATGTGCGTACCACCATGAGCATTGCTCAATTTTTATATGAATCAGGATACATAACCTATATGCGTACTGACTCGGTAAATATTTCGCAAGAAGCTCGCAATATGGCTAAAGATTATATTCTTGAAAACTTTGGTGAAGAATATTGGGATGGAACTCGTCATTACTCCTCGAATAATGATAATTCTCAAGAAGCTCACGAAGCGATACGACCTACAAGTTTAAATATAACTTTACCAACAAGTTCACGCGGTTATAAATTATATAACCTTATTAAACAACAATTTTTATCTTCTTTAATGACCAATTCAGTGTTCCAAAACACCACAATTAGTCTTGAAGTAGACAATAAGCAAAAATATCTGTTAAGATTTTCTGCGAGTCTATTAAAGTTCTCAGGGCACCAAAAAGCTTTTGGTAGAGATCCTGATACTATGGTAAATATCGCTAAAGATTTTACTATTGGACAAACTCTAAAGCTCAAAGATATTAATGGTCAACAAAACTTTACTTCACCACCTAATCGCTATACAGAAGCTTCACTTGTAAAAGAACTTGAGAAGCGTTCTATAGGTCGACCATCAACCTATGCTAGCATTATCTCTACAATTCAAGAACGTGGTTATGTTACCTTAGAAAACAAAAAATTCATGGTACAAAAAATCGCTGAAATTGTTACAGATAGCCTAGAAGTTAGCTTTCCAGAGATTATGGACTATGACTTTACTGCTCAAATGGAAAAATCTCTAGATGAAATTGCTAATGGTGAAAAAGAATGGACGGCAGAACTAGATGAGTTTTGGAAAGAATTCCAATTAAAACTCATCAAAGCGGAGCTTCCTCCTGAAGAAGGAGGCATGCCTAACAAGGAATTAGTACCAACTAAATTTGAATGTCCAACATGTCATAAAAATAACATGGCTATTCAATTTTCTAAAAGTGGTACCTTCTTAACTTGTATGGGCTATGACCATAAAGGTGAAGATCAGTGTAAACGCTCTCTAACCTTAATCACCGCAGAAGAAATGTTAGGGGCAAAAGCTCAAGACGAAGAGCTAAAATCTTGTCCAAAATGTAATTCGAAATTAGACGAATTCTTTATAGATACCAAACACAAAATTTACATTTGTTCTAATGTTCCTCACTGTGACTATACACAAGTCGAAGAAGGTAACTTTATCGAAAATAAAGAATTAGATAATTTCCCATGTGATAAATGTGGACAGCCTATGGAATTACAATTTGGTCCATTTGGTAAATACATGCGTTGTACTAGTTGTGATAATACTCGTCGTATTTTAGCAAATGGTGAAGTAGCTCCACCACGTAAAGAGGCAATCGAGTTCCCTGAATTAAAATGTGAGAACGGTACTTCTTTCTTTGTTCTTCGTAATTCAGCTAAAGGAATTTTCTTAGGGGCAAATAACTTCCCTCGTTGTCGAGAAACTAAATTAGCTCCAGTAAGCATCTTAGCAAAATACCGAGATCGTCTTCCTGAAGAACTGCACTACTTAGCAGATGGTCCACAAATAGACCAAGAAGGAAATGAAACGGTAGTGCGTTATTCTGCTAAAGATAAAGTTCAATACCTAGGTTCTATTAATAAAGAAACTAATAAGTATACTAAGTTACGCTTAGATTATATTGATGGTACTTGGGTTAGTGCTTCTGAACCAGAAGTAAAAGAAACTAAGAAAAAAACTGTAGCTAAAACCAAAAAGACCACCACTAAGAAAAAGTCTACTAAAACTATCTAAAAAAATAATAAACTCTTCTAATTATAGATGGTTTAAAATAGTCCTCCGAGCTTTGAAAAAAAAGCTCGGAGGACTTTTTGTAGCCTCTAATTTGAGTAATTAAAATTGCTTAAGACAACTAAAACAAAAAGTAACAAAAATCCTCCAAACTTTTCTGCTCAAGTTTGGAGGATTTTTAATTAGTTGTTGTTAACTTATTATTTAATAGGTTCAGAAACAAAACCTATTTTACTTATCCCTACTGATTTAACTAAATCTAAAAGAGACATTACATATTTATAACTAACTTCCTGATCAGCTCTAATGGTAACTACAAGATCTGGATTATCTTTAAATTGTTGACTTAATAAATCTTTTAATTCTTGATCTGTAGAACTTTGATCTTGATAAAAATAAGTTCCTTCTTTATTTATAACCAAAGAAACAATTTTTGGAGCCTCAATCATCTGCTGTTGTGATGACTTAGGAAGACTGATATTTACTGAAGAAGTAAATACCGGCATCGCTAGCATAAATACTATGAGTAAAACCAGCATCACATCCACTAATGGTGTGATATTGATTTCTGACATTTCTTCATTTTCGGAGTTAAAACTGCCAAAAGCCATTTTCCCTCCTATTTATTTGTTTTAGTTAAAAACGAATTATAGAGATCATGAGCAAAACCGTCTAATTTACGATTAAATAAACGATTACGACGGATAAAAACGTTATAACAAAGTACTGCTGGAATAGCTACAAACAACCCGAATGCCGTGGCAATAAGTACTTCTCCAATTGGTCCAGCAATGGTAGCTATATTTGCATTTCCTGTTGCCGTAATCGAAATTAACGCTCGATAAATTCCCCATACCGTACCAAAAAGCCCCACAAAAGGTGCAGTCGCCCCAATAGTTGCTAAAGCAGATAAGCCACCATCTTGAGAATGAGTTGCTTTTTCTAATCTATACCTAATATTACGTTGTAAGTATTCAGCATAATCAAGAGACGAAGACATAGCTCCTTCAGCTTTTGCAAAAGATTCTTTGGCATTTAAAGCTTCTTCAACTAAATCTTTAATTGGAGAATTTCCCTCCATCGCTTGATAAGCTTGAGCATAAGTAGGATATTCTTTTGCATTTAATAGTTTTAAATGCTTTTTACTTTTACTTGCAATAATATAAGTCATAATGGCACGATAGATAATTACCGTCCAACTATAAATACTCATTAACACTAAAACAATAAAAGTAAATTTTAAAATTGCGTCACCTTCATTTAGGATTAAATGTAAAATTCCTAAATCAGTGTTTCCCGCTGTATTTGCGGTTTGTTCAGCTACAGGTAAGATATCCGTAGCATTTGTTGTCTCTTGTTCTTTTCCTTCACTTGCCATTACTAAGGGAAGAGAGACTAAAAACTTATCAAAAAGTGCCATATTAAACATAAAAATAAAAGAGTGATTGAATTAAACTTAGCTTTTCTTAACGATTAGCAATAGAAAACTCTATTGCAAACTCATAAGTAGATTTTATTGGCGTACCACCTTTAGTTGCAGGAATAAAAGTGTAGTAACGTCTTACAGTATTAACCGCTGCTCGATCTAAACGAGGATAACCCGAAGAAACCTTCACACTTACACTTGAAGGCTTACCATTGGTTTCAACGACAACCGTTAAAATCACCGTCCCTTGTTCACCACGTTCTAAAGATTGAAACGGATACTCAGGTTTAGGATTATTTAAATATCCTCCTTGATGAGAAGCTGTGGTTACTGCATCAGCACCAGAACCTTGAGTTCCTTTTGCCTCTCTTCCCGCTTCATTTTTCTCTCCAGGATTATCTACTTTGGTTTGGCTTGGCTGTTGTTTTGGCTTAGTAGGCTTTTTATTTACTTTTGGCGGAGTAGGCTTAGGTTTTACCGGTTCAACTGCAGGTTTTTCCTCTTTTTTTTCTTCTTTCTGTTCTTCTTTCTCTTCTTTTTCAGGTTCTTGAGGATTTACATCTGCCTTGTCCTCATTAGTTTCCACGGCTATAGATTCTTCTTTAGGAGGAGAAGTTTCAGGAATATAAGTCATCTCAAAGAACTCTATATTCGTTGAGGACTTAGTCACCCCTGAAGTTTGATCTAGATAAGAAGTTGCAGTTAACATTACTTTATTACTATTAGCAGCTAAAAGTAAATAAATCATTCCTACATGGGCTAAAATAACTATTACCAAAGCTAAGAGCTTTAATCCAATTCGATTTGAACCTTGCGTATACATATATCGAATTTGAAAAACATTTCTAAATGAGAATGATTAACTATAAAATACTTTAAAGTATAGCACACATAAATTAATTTTGTTTAAATAATAAAGAGAAAAAGC
>NZ_NRJF01000121.1 GCF_003585965.1 Psittacicella gerlachiana
CAATTTTAGTATCATTTATGTTCTGGGTATTTGATTTTGTTATTCAATACTTTGTAAATTTAATAACAACTTGGAGATTTTAATATATGTCAGATATTAAAAACGATGAGTTTGACTTTGCTGAAGACTTTGCAGATTTAAATGAAAACTCAATCCAAGAGGAAGCTTTAGAAACTGAAGAAACAGTTGTAAATCCGCATGAAGCAAATTTTAATTGGTACATTATTCAAACTGTATCAGGGTATGAGCAGAAAGCTTATACTTTATTAGAGGCTGCTTTGAAGGATTCTGATTATAGAGATTACTTTGGACAAATGATTATTCCTGTAGAGACGGTAATTACACGTACAGGTTCTAAAGTAAGAAAATCAGAGCGTAAACTTTTCCCTAGCTACATTTTTATTCAAATGGAAATGAATTTTACCACTCTAAACTTAGTTCGTGGTGTAACTCATGTATTAGGATTTGTCGGGCATCAAAAAGGTAAACAACCGGAGCCTATGAAAAAATCTGAGTTAGAAAAAATTCTTAAACTAGTGAAAGACTCTGAAATCTCTCCTAAAGAAACTATTAAGTTTAAAGCTGGTGATTTAGTTATTATTAAACGTGATGATTTTAAAAACTATGAAGGTGAAGTAGTTTCAGTTAATACGGGAGCTGTTCCTGGTGAAGATAAAGTAAGTGTTGCTTTAAGCTTTATGGGAGCTAGACGTATAATTGAATTAAAAGCTTCAGAAGTAGATATAGCTCCAGCGAGTAAATAAACTAAAAAAGTTGCATAGAAAAAAAACTATGCAACTTTTTTATAATTTTCTCTTGAAGATTAATTTAAGTTGTGATATAATTTACAAAGCTTTTTTATGAATGTTTGCATTTGTAATTAGCTTAATTATTATATTATATTTAATAATAACGGGTAGTAGACTTCAAACTACGTCGACCCAAATTTAGGAATTTGAAAAAATGGCTAAAAAAGTTCAAGCATACGTGAAATTACACGTAGCAGCTGGTATGGCTAACCCAGCTCCACCAGTTGGACCTGCTCTAGGTCAACAAGGTGTTTCGATTATGGAATTCTGTAAAGCATTCAACGCACGTACAGAAAATATCGAAAAAGGTTTACCAGTTCCTGTAGTAATTACTGTTTATTCAGACAGATCATTTACTTTCGAAACTAAAACTCCACCAGCTTCAGTATTACTGAAAAAAGCAATGGGATTAAAATCAGGTTCTTCACGTCCTAACAAAGATAAAGTAGGTGTAATCAGCAAAGATAAATTACGTGAAATTGCTGAAATGAAAAACCCTGATTTAACAGGTGCTGACATCGAAGCGAAAATGAGAATTATCGCTGGTACAGCTCGTTCTATGGGTCTAGATGTTGAGGAGTAATTGATAAATGGCTAAATTAACTAAACGTCAAAAACTAATCAACAGCAAAGTTGATAAAACAAAAGTATACGCATTTGATGAAGCTGTAGCTTTATTAAAAGAAATCGCTTCACCTAAATTCGTAGAATCTGTAGATGTTGCTGTAAACTTAGGTATCGATCCTCGTAAATCTGACCAAACAGTTCGTGGTGCTACAGTATTACCACACGGTACAGGTAAAACTGTTCGTGTAGCTGTGTTCACAACTAACACAGAAGCTGCTTTAGCAGCTGGTGCTGATGTAGTTGGTATGGAAGATTTAGCAGCTTCAGTAAAAGCTGGTAATTTAGACTTTGATGTGGTGATTGCGTCTCCAGAAGCTATGCGTGTTGTAGGTGCTTTAGGTACTATTTTAGGTCCAAAAGGTTTAATGCCTAACCCTAAAGTAGGTACAGTAACTCCTAACGTTGCTGAAGCGGTTAAAAACGCTAAATCAGGTCAAGTTCGTTTCCGTAATGATAAAGCAGGTATCGTACACGCTTCAATCGGTAAATTAGATTTCGAAGCTACTGCAATCAAAGGAAACTTAACAGCTCTTTTAAATGCGTTACGTAAAGCTAAACCTGCAAATGCGAAAGGTGTTTACTTACAAAAAGTAAGCTTAAGCACAACTCAAGGTGCTGGTCTAGTTGTAGACGTTACTGGCTTAGAATAATTTTTTTATTTTAGTAGAGAGAAATCTCTCTACTAAAACTTTCTGACCTACACATTCGAGAGAATGTGGTGAGTCGAAGACCGTAGGTGACCAAAAGTCTTAATTTCCTACGTAGATGGGGCAGATAATTAATATACAACTTATTTATTACTGCTTCCTGTTATGGTAATAGAGTTTTCTCTATTTATATCAACCTCTCTATAAGAGAACATGGAGCTATAAAATGGCGTTAAAATTAGAAGGCAAACAAGTAATTGTTGCTGAAGTGAACGAAGCTGCCAAAAGTGCTCTATCTGCAGTTGTTGCAAATGCACGTGGTGTATCTGTAACAAAAATGACTGAGCTTCGTAAAAAAGCTCGTGAAGCTGGTGTTAGCGTTCGTACTGTTCGTAACACTTTATTACGTCGTGCAGTTAAAGACACTGACTTAGAAGTATTAACAGATACTTTTACAGGTCCTTCTTTAGTAGCTTTCTCTAATGAGCACCCAGGTGCTGCAGCACGCTTATTCCGTGATTTCGCAAAAGAAAATCAAAAATTCGAAATCAAAGGTGCTGCTTACAATGGTGAATTCATTGCTCCTGCAAACATCGATGTTCTTGCTTCATTACCAACTTTAGAAGAAGCTTTAGCACGTCTTGCTGGTACTATGAAAGAAGCTGCTGCAGGTAAACTTGCTCGTACACTTAAAGCTTATGCTGATAAATTAGAAGCAGAAGCTGCTTAATATTAAATTAATATTTAAAACAATTACTTATTTGGAAATAGAATTATGTCATTAACTAAAGAACAAATTTTAGATGCAATTGCTGAAATGTCAGTAATGGAAGTTGTAGAATTAGTATCTGCAATGGAAGAAAAATTCGGTGTATCTGCTGCTGTAGCTGCTGTAGCTGTAGCTGGTGGTGCTGCTGAAGCTGCTGAAGAGAAAACAGAATTTGATGTTGAATTAAAATCTGTTGGTGCTAACAAAGTAGCTGTAATCAAAGCAGTACGTACTGCAACTGGTTTAGGCTTAAAAGAAGCTAAAGATTTAGTTGAATCTGCTCCAGTTAAAGTTAAAGAAGCTGTAGCTAAAGCTGATGCTGAAGAACTTAAGAAAGCATTAGAAGAAGCAGGTGCTGAAGCTGAAGTTAAATAATATATCTATTTTTTTGATGTAGTTATATTATTAACAATAACAAATCAAAAGAGCTGAGGGCTTATTAGTAAGTCTTCAGCTTTTTGTGCTTTTAAATTATTACTTAAATGAGGCGAATGTATGTCGTTGACTCCCAGCGAAAAGAAACGAATTCGTAAAAATTTCGGTAAAAAGGAAGAAATCCTAAACGTACCATATTTACTTTCAATCCAAATCGAATCTTTCAAGAAATTTATTACTAAAGATCCTGAAGGTAAACAAGGGCTTGAATCTGTATTCCGTTCAATTTTTCCTATTCAGAGTAATAATGGTTTAGCCGAGTTACAGTATGTAGATTACGAATTAGGTGAATCATTATATAATCCACAAGAATGCCAAGTACGTGGACAAACTTACGCGGTTCCGCTACATGTAAATTTACGTCTCGTTACTTACGATAATAAAGCAAGTAAGCAAGTTCGTAATGCTAAAGAATCACGAGTATACTTTGGTGAAATTCCAATTATGACTGAACACGGTTCATTCGTAATTAATGGTACAGAATGTGTTGCTGTAAGCCAGTTACACCGTTCACCAGGGGTAATTTTTGAGTCAGATAAAGGTAAAACTCACTCATCAGGTAAAACCTTATATAGTGCTCGTATCATCCCT
The DNA here is from genome assembly GCF_003585965.1 of Psittacicella gerlachiana. Lineage (GTDB taxonomy): Bacteria > Pseudomonadota > Gammaproteobacteria > Enterobacterales > Psittacicellaceae > Psittacicella > Psittacicella gerlachiana. Next base: position 3,879 of record NZ_NRJF01000121.1, read on the forward strand.
TATCGTGGTTCATGGTTAGATTTTGAATTCGATACTAAAGATATTATTAATATGCGTATCGATAAGCGTAAGAAATTACCTGCAACTGTAATTCTTCACGCTTTAGGTTATACAACAGAAGAAATTTTAGCACAGTTCTTCTCTGAAGTTGCATACCGTATTAAAAACGATAAACTTTACATTTCAACCAGTATTTTCTCAAAAATTAAAGGTGAGGTTTTACCTTGGGCTATTCAAACTCCAGAAAAAGTTTATAGCGAAGCTGGTCGTAAAGTTACTGAACGTGTAGTTAGACAACTACGTAACGATGAAGTTCAGTGGGTAGAATGTCCAACTGAGATCTTAGCTGATCGTGTAGTACGTCAAGATATTAGATCTCGTGTAACAGATTCTGTTTTATTCGCAGCAAACGATATTCTTCCTGAAGATGCCTTTAGTGTACTTTCTGATAATTTAGTAGATGCTTTCTCAACTATTTATACTAATGAATTAGAAGAAGGTGCATATATTTCTGAAACATTACGTCGTGATACGACAACAGATATTCCATCTGCATGTTTTGAAATTTATAAAGTATTAAATGATGAGCAGTCAGATGCCGACGCTGATATTAGTCACCGTGACTCTGATGTTTCTATTAAATACTTTAACAACTTATTATTTAATAAAGACCGCTATGATCTTTCTGTAGTTGGTCGTATGAAGTTCAACTTATCTCTAGGTATTAGTAAAGATGAAGTTTCTGAAGAAGAATCTACTTTACGTCCAAAAGATATAGTTAAAGTTTTACAAAAATTAGTAGCAGTACGTAATGGTACGCAAACTGTTGATGATGTGGATCACTTAGGTTTCCGTCGTATTCGTGCGGTTGGTGAAATGATCGAAAACCAATTCCGTGTTGGTTTAGTACGTGTAGATCGTGCAGTACGTGAACGTTTAACTCATGGTGATTTAGAGAACTTAACTCCACAAGCATTAATTAATCATAAACCTGTTTCTTCTGCAGTACGTGAGTTCTTTACTGGTTCAAAATTATCTCAATTCATGGATCAGAACAATGCTCTAGCAGAAGTAACTCATAAACGTCGTATCTCAGCTTTAGGTGCTGGTGGGGTAACACGTGAACGTGCAGACTTTGAAATTCGTGACGTACACGTAACTCACTATGGTCGTATTTGTCCGATTGAAACTCCAGAGGGACAAAACATCGGTCTAATCAATACTTTAGCAACCTTTGCTCGTACGAACAAATATGGTTTCTTAGAAACTCCATATCGTAAAGTTATTAATGGTGTTGTAACTGAAGACTTTGAGTACTTATCACCATTAGAAGAAAATACAGACGTTATTATTGCTCAGGCAAATGCTAAATTAAATCTAGATAATACATTTGCAACTGAGTTAGTTCCAGCACGTTGTGGTGGTGAAACGGGGATGTTCTTACCAGAACAAATTTCTTACATGGACGTTTCAGCACAACAAATCGTATCAGTAGCGGCAGCTTTAATTCCATTCCTTGAGCACGATGATGCTAAACGTGTTCTGATGGGTGCAAACATGCAAAAACAAGCTGTGCCAACTTTAAGAGCTCAAAAACCTCTTGTTGGTACTGGTATGGAAAAAGTAGTTGCACTTGACTCAGGTGTATCTATTGTTGCTAAGCGTGGTGGTGTAGTTCAGTATGTTGATGGCTCGCGCATTGTTATTAAAGTTAACGAAGAAGAGTGCTTAGCGGGTGATTCTGGTGTTGATATTTATACTGTTATTAAGTATAGACGTTCTAACCAAAACACTGTAATTAATCAAACTCCATGCGTAAATATTGGTGATGTAATTCATCGTGGTGAAGTTTTAGCTGATGGTTCAGCTACGGACTTAGGTGAATTAGCATTAGGTCAAAACATGCGTGTGGCATTCATTCCTTGGAATGGTTACAACTATGAAGACTCAATTCTTGTATCTGAGCGAGTTGTACAAGAAGATCGTTTTACGTCGATTCATATTCAAGAGCTAGTATGTTCTGCTCGTGAAACGAAACAAGGTAATGAAGAGATTACAGCTGATATTCCAAATGTGAATAAAGACTTATTAAGTAAGTTAGATGAATCAGGAATTATTCACATAGGTGCTGAAGTTAAGGGTGGTGATATCTTAGTAGGTCGTGTTACGCCAAAAACTGAGCAAAATACGACAAACTATGCTGAGATGAAACTCTTAAATCAAATCTTCAATATTAAAGCTGCTGAAGTAAAAGATAATTCATTACGTGTTCCTAACTCAGTATCAGGTACCGTTATTGATGTACAAGTATTTACTCGTGAAGATGTACCAAAAGATGCACGTACTGAATTAATTCAAGCAGAAATGCTTGCAAAAGCAGAAGAAGATATTCGTGAAGAAGTTGACATTATCGTAGGTTCTATTACTTCTCGCATGCGTACCCTATTAATTAGTAATGGTTACAAAGAGAAGGATTTATTAGAAGAAGATTTTGCGAAACTTTCAACCTTACATGTTGATAGCAAAGAAGCTAGTGAAGAATTAAAACAATTAGCTAAATTAGCTAAACAACATAAAAACAGTATTAAAGAACGTATTGAAGTAGAGCGTGAAAAAATCCTTAAATGTGATAACTTACAACCTACAGTTCTAAAAACTGTAAAAGTTTATTTAGCAATTAAACGTCAAATTCAACCTGCTGATAAGATGGCTGGTCGTCACGGTAACAAAGGGGTAATTTCGAAGATCAACCCTGTAGAGGATATGCCTTATGATGAACATGGTTATCCTATCGATCTTGCTTTAAACCCAATCGGTGTACCATCACGTATGAACGTGGGACAAATTCTTGAAACTCACTTAGGCTTAGCTGCTAAAGGTATTGGTGATCAGATCAATAAAATGTTAGAAGCTAAAGCGTCAGTTGAGAAATTAAGAAGTTATATCCAAAAAGCTTATGATGTTGGTTACAACAACCGTCAAAAAGTTGATTTAAATGAGTTTACTGATGAAGAAATCATTACCTTAGCGAAAAACTTAAAAGACGGTTTACCTGTAGCAACGCCAGTATTTGATGGTGCGACTGAAGAAGAAATTAAAGAGTTACTTCGTCTAGCAGACTTACCTACAACTGGTCAAATTACTTTATTTGATGGTAGAACAGGTAAGAAATTCGATCGTCCGGTAACAGTTGGTTACATGTACATGTTAAAACTTAACCACTTAGTTGATGACAAGATGCATGCTCGTTCTATTGGTTCTTATAGTTTAGTTACTCAACAACCTTTAGGTGGTAAAGCACAATTTGGTGGTCAGCGTTTCGGTGAGATGGAGGTATGGGCATTACAAGCATATGGTGCTGCATATACGCTTCAAGAAATGTTAACTGTTAAATCTGATGACATCGAAGGACGCCGTCAAGTATTCCAAAATATTCTTGATGGTAAGCAAGAGATGAAAGCAAACTTACCGGAATTATTTAACGTATTAATTAAAGAAATTCGTTCTCTTGGTCTAAATATGGACTTTGAAAAATAATCAAGGCGGCTTAAGACATGAAAAATGCTAAAAACTATTTAGAGCAAATGCATATTACGAATTCAGATGACAGCAATGCGTTTAATGCCATTACAATTAGTTTAGCTAGTCCTGAAACTATTAGAGGTTGGTCACACGGTGAAGTAAAAAAACCTGAGACCATCAACTATCGTACTTCAAAACCAGAAACTGATGGTTTATTCTGTGCGAAGATTTTTGGACCTGTAAATGATTATGAATGTTTATGTGGTAAATATAAACGTTTAAAGCAACATCGTGGTGTTATCTGTTCTAAATGTGGTGTAGAAGTTACAAAATCTTCTGTACGTCGTGAACGTATGGGACACATTGAATTAGCTGCACCTGTAGTTCATATTTGGTTTCTAAAATCATTACCTAGTCGTATAGGTACGATTTTAGATATGACATTAAATGATCTTGATCGTATTATTCGTTTTGATAGCTATGTGGTAGTTGATCCAGGTGTATATGGTGAATTACACACTGGTATGCTATTAACTCCTGAAGAATACGAGCAATTTGCTGAAATTCACGGTACTTCAGATTGGAAAGCCCTAATGGGTGCTGAAGCTATTCTTGAGTTAATTCGCAAGATCGATGTTAAAGCTGAAATTGAATTCTTAAAAAATGAATTAGAAACAACTAATTCAGAAACTAAACGTAAAAAATATTCGAAACGTCTTAAACTTCTAGATTTATTTGATAGATCTGGTAATAAGCCTGAATGGATGGTATTAACTGTATTACCTGTTTTACCACCAGCATTACGACCTTTAGTTCCATTAGATGGTGGTAGATTTGCAACAGCTGACTTAAACGAATTATATCGTTCGGTAATTAACCGTAATAATCGTTTAAAACGTTTAACTGATCCGTCAAATCCAACGCCAGAAATGATCATACGTAATGAAAAACGTATGCTTCAAGAGTCTGTAGATGCTTTATTAGATAATGGTCGTCGTAGTCGTCCAGTAACTGGATCAAACAAACGTCCATTAAAATCTTTAGCAGACATTATTAAAGGTAAGAAAGGTCGTTTCCGTCAAAACCTTTTAGGTAAACGTGTTGACTATTCAGGACGTTCGGTAATCTCAGTAGGTCCATATCTACAATTACATCAATGTGGTCTACCAAAACTTATGGCGAAAGAGCTTTTCCGTCCATTTGTTTATGGTCGTTTAATGGCAACTGGTGCTGCAGATAGTATTAAATCTGCTCGTAGAATTGTAGAGCGTGAAGAACCTGCATTATGGGATGCTTTAGATTATGTAATTAAAGAGCACCCTGTTCTTCTAAACCGTGCTCCTACGTTACACCGTTTAGGAATTCAAGCTTTCGAACCTATTCTAATCGAAGGAAAAGTAATTCAACTTCACCCATTGGTATGTGCTGCGTTTAACGCTGACTTCGATGGTGACCAAATGGCGGTTCACGTACCATTAACTCTAGAAGCTCAATTAGAAGCTCGCGTGTTAATGATGTCAAACAATAACATTCTTTCTCCTGCGAACGGTGAGCCAATTATCGTTCCATCACAAGACATGGTGGTAGGTTTATACTACATGACTCGTGATTGTATTAACGTAAAAGGTGAGGGAATGATCTTTGCTAGTCCTAAACATGCTGAAATTGCATATCAAACAGGAGTAGCAGAACTTCATGCTAAAGTTAAAGTAAGAATTACGGAATGGTTAGAAATTAGCGAAGTTCCTGAAGAAAAATTATCTATAAACTTACAAGATAATACTGAAGATGGTTTAATTCCAGTAACTACGGTATATGATACAACTGTAGGACGTGCAATCTTATGGCAAATTGCTCCTAAGAAAATGCGTTTTGAATTATTTAACCGTCCTTTAGGTAAAAAGCAAATTTCTCAAGTGTTAAATACTTGTTATCGTGATCTTGGTAATGATGCTTCTGTAGCATTAGCTGACCAAATCATGTATACAGGTTTCAAATATGCAGCTTTATCTGGAACTTCTATCGGTATTGAAGATATGAAGATTCCTCAAGCTAAATATGACATTGTTGAAAAAGCTTATGCTGAAGTAGCAGAAGTACAAAAACAACTTGCAGATGGTCTAGTAACTGCAGGTGAGAAGTACAATAAAACTATCGATATTTGGTCACGTGCTTCAGATCAAATTACTAAAGCAATGATGGCAAATATTGAGAAAGACGACGTAGTTGATGCTGATGGTAATCTAGTACAACAAGAGTCTATGAACTCTTTATACATGATGTCAACATCAGGTGCCCGTGGTTCGATCGGTAACGTTCGTCAGTTATCTGGTATGCGTGGTCTAATGGCTCGTCCGGATGGTTCGATTATTGATACGCCAATTACTTCTAACTTCCGTGAAGGTCTAAACGTTCAGGAATACTTTATTTCAACGCACGGTGCTCGTAAAGGTCTTGCCGATACTGCACTTAAAACAGCTAACTCAGGTTATTTAACCCGTCGTCTAGTTGACGTTGCTCAAGATGTGGTAATCACTAAAGATGATTGTGGTACAGAAGAAGCAATTCTTATGACCGCAGTGATTGAGGGTGGTGATATCAAAGAGCGTCTACGTGACCGAGTTTTAGGACGTGTAGTAGCTCGTAATGTAGTTGCTCCTGATTCAGATAGAATTTTAATTCGTCGTGGGGAGTTATTAACAGAAGAGCTGTGTAATGTTCTTGACGATAATCACATAGATTCAGTATATGTTCGCTCTCCTGTACTTTGTGAAAATGAACACGGAGTGTGTGCTCACTGTTATGGACGCGACTTAGCACGTGGTCAAATGATTTCTGAAGGTGAAGCAGTTGGTATTATTGCTGCTCAATCAATCGGTGAACCAGGTACTCAGTTAACCATGCGTACAATTCACTTAGGTGGGGTTGCGACACGTGGAGCTTCTGAGAACTCTGTTAAAGTAAAAACCGATGGTTCAGTTCGTTTAGAAGACTATAAAGTAGTTGAGAATCCAGATGGTGATTTAGTAATTGTTTCTCGTAAAGCACAATTAATCATCGTTGATAAGAATGGTACTAAACGTGAGGTACACCGAGTTCCTTACGGTGCGGTATTAAAAGTTAGAGATGGTGATCCTGTAAGTGTTGGACAAGAAATTGCTCAATGGGATTCACATAATACTCCAGTAATTTCAGATGTATCAGGTTATGCTAAATTTGTAGACATAGCTAGTGGTCAATCTGTAAAAGAAGTATCAGATAGTTCAACAGGTATTTCAAGCATTACCGTTTTAGATGTTGGTCAACGTCCACAATCTGCACGTGACTTACGTCCAATGATTAAAATTGTTGATGAGCAAGGTAATGATATTATTCTTGAAGAAAGTAACTTACCTGCACAAATCCTGTTACAACCAAAAACAATCGTTACGATTAGTGATGGAGATCGTATTGAAAAAGGTCGTCCAATTGCTCGTATGCCGATTGAAGGTTCTGGTACTAAGGATATTACAGGGGGTCTTCCTCGAGTTGCTGATTTATTCGAAGCTCGTAGACCGAAAGAACCTGCGATTTTAGCAGAAATTGATGGTCGTGTTTCATTCTGTAAAGAAACCAAAGATAAAAAACGTATTCGTATAGTTCCATTTGATCGTGATGGAGAACTTGCAGGCGAAGCTTGGGAAGTTCTTGTTCCAAAATGGCGTACTCTTAACGTATTTGATGGTGAAGAAGTTAAGAAAGGTGACGTTATTTCAGATGGTCCTGAAGCTTCACAAGATATCTTACGTTTACGTGGTGTAGTTGCTTTAACTGAATTTATCGTTGATGAAGTACAACAAGTTTACCGCTTACAAGGGGTAAAAATTAATGATAAACACATCGAAGTGATTATCCGTCAAATGTTAAGAAAAGTTATAATTACAGATCCTGTAGATTCTGACTTTATTCTTGGTGAACAAGTAGATTTAGCTAAGATTCACGTAGAAAATCGAGCTCGTGCTCGTTTAGGTTTACCACAAGTTGGTTACCGCCGTGAATTATTAGGTATTACTAAAGCATCACTTGCAACAGAATCATTTATCTCTGCTGCTTCGTTCCAAGAAACTGCCCGTGTTCTTGTAGAAGCTGCTATTGCAGGTAAGAAAGATGACTTACGTGGTCTAAAAGAAAACGTTGTTGTAGGTAGATTAATTCCATCTGGTACAGGTTATGCTGATGCAAAACGTAAAGAATATCAGCGTATCAGACAAGCACTACTAGATTAATTAAGTATGGTTTAGTTATCGAAAACAATCTCATTTAAGTATCAAGCCTCTCATTTATTTGAGGGGCTTTTTTCATATTTGCTATATGGCGATATGTTATAATGATTAAAAATTTTAGACGAGAACATCATGGAAAAAGAATTAAAGAATGACTTGTATATAAGAGCTTTGCTTAGAGAGGAAACTGAAAGAACTCCGGCATGGATGATGAGACAAGCAGGACGTTATCTTCCTGAATATAGAGAGTTAAGAGCTAAGGCTGGAGATTTTATGTCTTTATGTAAAAATCCTGAGTTAGCTTGTGAAGTAACTTTACAACCTCTAAGAAGATACCCTCTAGATGCTGCGATTTTATTTTCAGATATCTTAACTATTCCTGATGCTTTAGGCTTAGGTTTATACTTTAGTGCTGGTGAAGGACCGCATTTTGAGCGTCCTATTAATTCCCTATCTGACATAAATAATCTTGGAATCCTCGATCCTAATGACTCTCTTAAATATGTAACTGATGCTGTAGAAACAATTACTCGTGAATTAAAGGGAGAAGTTCCTTTAATTGGCTTTAGTGGGAGTCCTTGGACTTTAGCTACTTATATGGTAGAAGGAAAATCATCTAAACAATTTACCAAAATAAAGCAGATGATGTATAGAGAACCTGATCACCTACATAAGCTGTTAAGAAATTTAGCCCTAAATGTAGCAAATTATCTTAATGCCCAAATTGAAGCTGGGGTGCGTTCAGTAATGATTTTTGATACCTGGGGTGGAGTACTAGGACATAGAGAGTATCGCACTTTTAGTTTAGAATATATGAGTTTAGTGATCAGTCTTTTAACTAGAGAAGTTAATGGTCAGAGAATACCAGTAACCGTTTTTACAAAAGGTGGTGGTTTATGGTTAAGTCATATTGCTGAATCAGGTGCTGATGCCGTAGGGGTAGATTGGACTGTAAACCTTGGAACTGCAAGAAAACAGGTGGGAAATAGGGTAGCGATTCAAGGAAATGTCGACCCTTCAATTTTATATGGAACTCCTGAATCTATTGAACAAAGTGTCTACCTTGCAGTTAATGACTATGGTGATGGATATAGCGCACAAGATTTAGAGTTTAATCGTGGGCATGTCTTTAATTTAGGTCATGGTATTCATCAAGATGTGCCTGTAGAAAGTCCTGCGATTATGCTTGAAGCCTTACGTAAATTTACAGAGAGAAAATAGATAGTATGTATAATCAGCATTTATATGATCACAAGGTTTTATTAAACTCTTTACGTGATGAACCAATATATGCAAATCCTATTCATAATCGATATGAAAAGCTAACGGTAAATGATTTAAATTTAATTATTGCTACGAACATTGAACAACAATTACATTATGTTGTTGATGTTTTTAATGATTTAGACTTATCATTAGATGAGTTATTAGATCAAGCTCCTGAATCTAAGGACAATGAGTTAAAGGTAAATACAAATTTTGAGTTAAATAAAAAGCATATATATTTAATCGATAAATTTTTTGAAGACTTAGATGCGATTCAAAAGTGTATTTACATTTTAAAACAGCCTCTGCAAAAAGTTGGAGCAGAAGAAGTTGAGTTTATTGAAGACTTCTTAGAAGCTTCGAGCCTTGCCATTGAAGAGTTTAGTACAGGTTTTGATTTCTATTCTTCTGAGGTTGATACAGATGCTTTTTTATATTTGCATATAAAGGCTTTAGTTGATTTATATTATCAATTAATTACTAGCATAGATTATTGTTTAGGTGGTAAATTAGAAGATCTTGTTCAATTAGCCCAAGAAACTAGCCTCTTTAATGTTTATTACCAAAGAAACTTTTATGAAGCTTTAGAATTAAAAGCTCTTATGGTAACTGAACTAAAAGATTTAGCTCTTCTTGAAGTTGAATTAAATCGTCAATGGAATATTTTACGCCTTTTAAAAGATGATTCTAAAGAAGGAAGTAATTTTAAAGTTCTTTTTGAAAAAGTGGCTAAAGTACAAAGTAATGCTCTTAAAGAGTATCATAAAGTTTTTAATCGTGAGTTTGGACAATGAGAAGTAAAAAATTAGTCTACTTAATTATTGCTTTAGCAATAGTTATCTTCGCAGTTATTAAAGGGACAACAACTTATAACACCTTAACCACGAGTCAGCAACAAGTTAATCTTGCTTTATCTCAGATTGAAACACAATATCAACGTCGTTATGATTTAGTTCCTAATCTTGTTAATACTATAAAGGCTCAAGCTAATTTTGAGCAAAAAACTTTAACAGATGTGATAAACGCTCGTGCTCAAGCAACTAGCGTTAAATTGAATGCTGAAGACTTAACAGAAGAAAAATTGCAACAATTACAACAAAGTCAAAATGGTTTAACACAAGCTTTATCACGTTTATTAATGGTAACCGAAAATTATCCTACTTTAAGAACTAATGAATCTTTTATAAACTTTCAAGCTCAATTAGAGGGGATTGAAAATCGTATTGCCTATGCACGTGATGATTTTAATCAAAAGGTTTTAGCTTATAATACTTTATTAAAAACTTTCCCTAATAGTATTTATGCTAAAATTTTAGGATTTAAGACAATACCATATTTTCAAGCTGTATCAGGTGCTCAAACAGCTCCTGTAGTTGATTTCGGAAATTAAAAATTGAAAACTTCTAAAATTATATTTTCATTTTGTTTACTTTTTCTTGCCTTAATCTCTTCGAGTATTAGGGCAAATCAAATAACTTACCCTGCTTTACCTCAGAATTTAACTCCTGTAAATGACTATACCAATACTCTTAGTCAACAGGAGCTAGAGCAGTTAAATGCAAAGGTAACCAATTTTAATCAAAAGGGACAATTAACTCTTGTCATAGTTATCATTAAAACTACTGAAACCTTACCTATCCAAAACTATAGTTTTAATTTGATGAATAATTGGGGGATAGGGGATAAAAGTAAACAAAATGGAGTTTTACTTTTAGTTGCAAAAGATGATAGAAAGTATTTTATTGCTACTGGTCCTGGGATAGAAGGAGTTTTACCTGATGCCTTGTTATCGAGTATTGGACTTAGATATTTACAAGTAAACTTTAGAAATGAAGACTACTATAAAGGGATATCTGAAGCTACAGAAGCTATTATGCAAATAGCTGACAACAATATCCCAGAAGAATTACTGGTCACACCAGAAGAAACCTATGAAGATTGGTTTGATAAATTAATCTTATTTTTTATAGTATCAGTGTTTGTGGTGATGTCTGTATCTATAATTCTTTCATTTTTTAGTAGACCATTAAGAAAGTTAAAAAACTATCTTTATAAAAAAAGCAATAAACAAAACTTAAAGCGTAAAATTAATCTATATCAAGTAATTAACATCTTAGCGATTATTGCTCAGTTCTTAAACTCGAGAAGAGGAAGTGCAACCTTTAATGATTTTGACAAAGATGATCACCGAAGAGGAAGAGGATTTGGATCATCTGGAGGTGGAAATTTTGGAGGTGGCGGTTCTCGAGGTGGTGGAGCTGGTGGTAGTTGGTAGATAGAAGATCTCTGTAACATAGTTATGGAGATCTTTTAAATTAATACGATATAGAGAGATAAAATTTGGTATAAATTTTGAATGATATACCATTTAATTTCTTAAAAAATTAATAAGAATGTCAAGATAGTTAAGTAGAAAATATTTTTATAAATTTATAAAAAAATGTTCCTTAATTTAACAGATAATGGTAAAATATGCACTTGCGTGACTTTTAAGTACTCAAAGCATGTTTTTTTAATTCCTACTATAAAAAATACCTAATT
>NZ_NRJF01000122.1 GCF_003585965.1 Psittacicella gerlachiana
TAATTATAGATTCTAAGATTTAATAATTAACCATTAAGTTTTGCATGACGTTTTAGGTTAAGTCCTGTAAAGATTAGACCAACAATAGCTGCTATTGTTGAAGAACCTAAAATACTAAGTCTTGCAATGTCTATATGTACTTTCTCTTCCATAGTAACACCTGGGAAGCTTAGATTTACGATGAAGATAGACATTGTAAATCCAATACCACAAATAATACCTACAAAGAAAGTCATACTCCAAGTCATAGATTGAGGTTTTGCCGTAATTCCTAATTTAGAAGCAACGTAGGTGAAGAGGAAAACTCCTACTGGTTTACCAACGAACAGACCTACAAAGATTGCTAATACTAAATGAATGTTTGGCATAATTACACTGCTAACATCTCCTAAAGTAACCCCTGAATTTGCAAAAGCAAATAATGGGATAATGAACCATTTTACATAAGGAGAGAAGTAGTTTAAAACATCATTTGATGGGTTACGACCATTAATATCTCTATTTGGTAAAAGGAATCCTGTAAGAACACCAGCTATTGTTGCATGAACTCCTGAGTTTAAGAAGCAGTACCAAGTTACTAGAGCGATTAAAGCATAAGGAGTGATAGCTTTTACATTTGCACGGTTAAGTACAAACATTAGGATAAGAGAAGCTAACCCCCAACCTAAGTAAGCCATGTTTAAATCTGAAGTATAGAATAAGGCAATGATAATAATTGCCCCTAAGTCATCGATAACTGCTAAAGCAAGTAAGAATACTTTAAGAGCTGGAGGGACTAATTTTCCTAATAGTGATAGAACCCCAATTGCAAAAGCAATATCTGTTGCCATCGGAATCGCTGCCCCATGAATTAACTGTGGATCATGGAAAGTGATCATAAAGTACAGGCAAATCGGAACGACCATTCCTCCAAGAGCACCAAAGAAAGGGAAGCTAGCTTGTTTAAAGCTAGAAAGATGCCCATGAAGCATTTCATGCTTAATTTCAATAGCTACGGTAATAAAGAAGATAGCCATTAAAGCATCATTAACAAAGTGTTCAACACTTAAGTGAATTAATTTAAAACTTCCAATAGATAGGTCTATATAGTGATGAAGAAAGCTTGAGTATACAGCTTGTAAAGAAGGAATGTTAGCTACAATTAATGCTAGAGCAGCACAAAGAATTAAAACAATTCCACCTGAAGCTTCATTCTCAAAAAATTGTTTGAACTTGCGCATAATAAATTGAAATACTCGAGTAATATTAGTTGAAAATAAATAATCACAAAGACTTAAACCGCAACTGGGGCTTTGATTGCTTTATGACTTTGATAATCTAAGATTTCAAAATCTTCAAATTTATAATCAAAGATAGTTTCTGGTTTACGTTTGATATTTAGTTTTGCAAGAGGGAAAGGCTCTCTTGTGAGTTGGAGATCTACTTGTTCTTGGTGATTTTTATAAATATGTACATCACCACCTGTCCAGACAAAGTCACCAACTTCTAAATCACATTGTTGTGCCATCATATGCACAAGTAATGCGTAAGAAGCGATGTTAAATGGTAAACCTAAGAACACATCGCAAGATCTTTGATATAACTGACAGGATAGTTTACCGTTATTAACATAAAATTGGAAAAAAGCATGACATGGAGCTAAAGCCATTTTATCTAAATCACCAACATTCCATGCACTAACAATTATACGTCTGCTATCAGGATTGTTTTTTATATCCTCTATAGCCTTTGCGATTTGATTTATCACTTTGCCATCGGTGGTTTCCCAAGATACCCATTGTTTACCATAAATAGGTCCTAAGTCACCATTTTCATCAGCCCATTCATCCCAAATGGTTACTTTATTATCATTGAGATATTTTATGTTTGTATCTCCATTTAAGAACCAAAGTAACTCATGAATAATTGATCTTAAATGAAGTTTTTTAGTTGTAACTAGAGGGAATCCTTTGCTCAAATCAAATCTCATTTGATAACCAAAAATGGAATAGGTTCCAGTTCCGGTACGGTCTGATTTATATTCTCCGTTTTCTTTGATATGTTGGAGGAGATCTAAATACTGTTTCAAAATTTAAATCCTCTATGCAGAGCTGTAATTCCTCCAGTTAAGTTTTGATAACCTACTTGTTGAAATCCAGCTGTAATCATCATTTGTTTTAAGGTTTCTTGATCAGGATGTTTACGAATACTTTCGGCTAAATAGCGATAAGAGTCTGCATCTTTTGCCACTATATCACCAATTAGAGGTAAAAGTTGGAATGAATAAACATTATATATAGATTCAAGAAGTTGGTTTGTAGGCTTAGAAAATTCTAAGACTAAAGCTCTTCCACCTACTTTTAAGACTCTATGCATCTCTTGTAGAGCTTTATCCTTATTGGTTACATTTCTTAAACCAAAGCTAATAACAATTACATCAAAATAGTTGTCAGGAAATGGTAATTGCTCAGCATTTGCTTGTACAAAGCGAACATTATTGACAATTCCTTGATTAGTCAATCTTTCCTTACCAACAGCAAGCATATTTGCATTTATGTCAGATAAGGTTACCTCGCCAGATTCTCCTACAATTTTACTAAATTTTTCAGTAAAATCTCCAGTACCACCTGCTAAGTCTAAAATACGGTCTCCTACTTTAGCTCCACTGCAATTAATGGTATGTTTTTTCCAGCTACGATGAATACCAAAAGAAAGTATGTCATTCATTAAATCGTACTTTTGAGCTACCGAATCAAAAACTCCTGCAACTAATTGCTCTTTTTGCTCTACAGGTATTTGTTTAAACCCAAAATCAGTGTATTTGTTTTTTGACATATAAGCTCCATAAAACTCTATATAAGATTATAGCATGTTAAAATCGAGTTTAAATCTTTAAAAGTAAAGAAATAAGTCTCCTAGCATAAAAGAAGGCAACGCAAATTAACGTTACCTTTTTTAAGAGTTTTATAAATTTTTAAGATTTTTTAGAATATTAAGTAGTAATTGGTAGTATTTTGCTACAGATTCTATATGGACTCTTTCTTTTGGAGTATGAGGATTATGGATATCAGGTCCAATAGAAACTATTTTTAGGTTTGGATAGTGTCCTTGTAAAATTCCGCACTCAAGTCCAGCATGAATCACTTTAACTTCTACTTCACCATCAACCGCTTTTTTATATTCATTTTCTACGTAAGTAGTAAATTCATTAAAAGTAGGAGTCCAACCTGAGTATACCCCCGAAACAGTTAAAGGTATTTGAGTTAATTGGGAGATAGCAAACATCTCGTCACAAAAGAGTTGATTGGCTACATCAACCGTAGAACGTGCTAATATTTTATACTTAAATCCATCGTTAGGATTAAGACGTAAAACTCCACATGATAAAGAGCTTTCAACAGTATTAGCGAACTCATCAGAGAATCTTAATACTCCATTTGGTACTAGTACTAAGAAATTAAGAAGATTAGGCATGTCTAAACAACTTAATCTGAGTAAATTTTCAGTTTGTTCAACTGGAGTTAAAGTGTATTTACCATTAGTTTCGGCAAGTTTAAAGATAGAACTTAACTTTTCCTGTGCTTCTTGGAATGCTTGTAAAAATACTGCTTCTTTTTCAGCGACTACAGCCACTGTTGCATAGGATTCACGGGGAATAGCATTTCTTGCTTGTCCTGAGTAAAGGTCTACTAAATTAAACTTAACATTACGATACATAGCGTAGAGAAGTTTGCTTAAATATTTTATAGCACTCTCCCTATTTGTATGAATATCACAACCTGAATGTCCACCTCTAAATCCTTTTAAAGAGATAGTAAACACTTTAGAGTTTTCTTTCAATGGTTTAAAAGTATATTCTCTATGGAAAGTTAAGTCTGCTCCACCTGCACAACCTAGGTAGAGTTGTCCCCACTCTTCAGTGTCGGTATTAATGAGATATTCTGATTTTAACCAATTTTCAGCTAAGCCAATAGCACCCTCCATGCCAACTTCTTCATTTCTTGTTAGAAGACCTTCTATAGGTCCATGTTGAAGTTGATCATCATCGAGGATGGCAAGGATTGAAGCTACTCCGATTCCATTATCAGCACCAAGAGTGGTATTATCAGCATATAAGTATTCGCCATCAATTACCGGAGAAATAGGATCGGTCAGAAAGTTATGTTCTTTATGCGAATCCGCTTGGGGTACCATATCAATATGTGCTTGTAAAGCTATAGATGGTACATTTTCATAACCTGCTGTAGCCGGCTTTCTAATTAAAAGATTACCTGCCTCATCCTTTTCTACAAATAAGCCTTTTTCTTTACTCCAATTGTAAATGAAATCTGCTAGTTGATCATCATGATAACTTGGATGAGGTATAGAACATATAGTGTCAAACCATTTCCAAAGTAGTTTAGGGTTTAATTCTTTAATATTTGATTGCATAATAACTCATCCAAAGTATGACTTTATCTGTTTACTCATTTAATTTAACAAATTAAAGAGATTATTTGCAAGTAGCAACATAAAAAATTGTATTTTTGTTGTCTATTAAGAAAAAAATTTAT
>NZ_NRJF01000123.1 GCF_003585965.1 Psittacicella gerlachiana
TAAGCCTAACTCTTGTAAATAAGTAACACTAGGCTCAATATAAGTAAAGCCAGCCTTGCCGGCAGCTACTTTTTGCCATTGAGCGGTGGTCATTGAAGCTTTTTGTGATAAAGCATTAATACTATAGATCTCTTCTCTTGATAAACCTTCAGTGAAAGGAGCAATCATAGCTACCACTACCCCACAAGTATTAAAAGCTTGAGCATCAACTTTTTCTAAATCTTCTAACTGATTATTAGCATCTGCAAATAAGCAAGTGTTTTTATAAAACTCTAAATCAGAAAATGCTTGCGGTAATACATAATTACCCTCTTTAAAAGTAGCTTTACTTGCCCCATTAATCGCTTGGTAGTATTGGATTAATAGTTGTACTAACTCTTCATTACTTCCAGTTTTTGGAGTTAAATCCATAGTCTCTAAGGTTTGTCCGAGTTGAGTTAGAGCTCCTTTTTCAGAAGCTATAGTTTTACTTAAACTCGCAAAGCGCTTTAAAGTAGCTTGATCTAAAGCTACTACTTGATTAGTATCAAGATTATAACTGGTTACTTGAGCATTACTTGATGATGTAGTCTCTTTTTCTGCAGGAGTTTTATCCCCACAAGCAACTAAAGCAAAAGCAGTTAAAATTACACTTGTATATTTTAGAAATTTCATCTTCTTTAATAAACCTCATGGACATAAGATGATTTTAAAATACTCTTCTGCCTCCAAAATAAATGTTTTGCATCTTCTTGGTCTAGGTGAAGCTTTTTTTAATAGTATACTCCTTTTTTTAGGAAAAACAATGAAAGCGCCGTGAGTTTTTATAAGAAAAATCACAAGATTTTTCTTTACTTTGCACAGACAAATTTATTAACTTTATACAGCTAATTTTACTAAGTTAAGAATTAAACTAACTATCAATTTATAACTCTATTTAAACTCTTAAACTGCTTGAGTTTTAGCCTCTATTTAGCTTTTGCTCGTGCTATAATAAAAATAATCTCTGATTAATTAACCTGTGAAAAAAACTTTTAAATTAAGAGTTAACTATCCACAAGAAGCATTGTTACCAAGTAAAATTTACACGCTCAATCTTACGAGATTAATCAAAAGCTCTTTTTATAGCAAAGTAGGTACTACCCCTTCTAAAAGTCGTAGCTACATATAAAATTTACTTATCTCGAATGCACACACAAAAATCAATCTTTTTAATTTGAAGTCTGATTAATTAATTGGTCTTGAATAAAAACCAGCTTACATAATGGAGTTTATATAAAATGGGTCTAAAATTTCCACTCTCTAATCCAAAGAACTATGATACAGTATTGGATTTTATTCAACAAAGTACAAAGGTTCTTGATATTTCTGATAACTACACTCATTCTGCTTTAAGTGATACCTTTGAATTTGGTATTATCTCCGATTACTCTTTAGAAAAGAATTCTATTGTTTCGAATAACCGTTCTTTTCGCGGGGTTTACTATGTAGAATCTACAGAAGATCCAGCTCTAGAACAACTTAAAGCTTCAATGGTAATTAGCTTAACTACTTTCTCCATTTTATTAACGGCAGAAGTTTTAAAAATTAACCAAAAGAACCCTGAGCTACGTCGTAATATTTTACGTAATGCTATTTTAAACTATGTAGTAAATGCTTACTTTACGAGTAATAACTTCGTACAACAACCTCCATTAACTCAAGAGCAATACGATAACTTTAAAGCTAAGCTTGTAAACCAACCAAAATTA
Organism: Psittacicella gerlachiana; assembly: GCF_003585965.1. GTDB lineage: Bacteria > Pseudomonadota > Gammaproteobacteria > Enterobacterales > Psittacicellaceae > Psittacicella > Psittacicella gerlachiana. The sequence continues at coordinate 1,731 of NZ_NRJF01000123.1, forward strand.
ATTGACGATGTAGTTGCAGATGGCTTCCAAACTGCAAAACGTCAACAACAATTTGATTTTACCCATGCGTTATTCTTATACGCATTTAAACGTATTCAAGAAGATAGTCCTTTAGCGACAGAGATTCTAGATACTATCTACGAATTCCTCTTTAGCTATGGCTTTGGTGCTATCTACTTAGGTACTTATGCGACCATTTTTGTTCTTCTCCGCCAAAAACTAGGCTTTAATTTAACTCATCCTCTCCTTCAACTTAAAGACCTAGATAATTATCCTCTATTCGTTCAAGCTCACTATATTACCAGTGAATATACTAGTGATTCTCGTGGTTCACTCAATAATGAATTAGCCGAACTCGGTCGTGCTTGGCATCAAGGTACAGAAGGCAACTTTGCTACCTTTGCCCAAAAACAACAACTTCTTAGTATTTTTGATTACATTGAGTTTGATCCTAGCTTTGCGGAATTAGAAGAACCTTTAGAAGCAGGTAGCGCTCCTCTAGTAGAGCAAGTAACTCAAGCATTTGCAGGACCGATTAAAGACTTCTTTAATACTCCACTTGTAAATGCAAATCAGGCTTTAGAAGCAGCTAAGGAAATTAACAATGATTATCTCAAGTATTTAAACGTAAATATTGATCAATATCAAAAGCTACGTCTTAAAAATGCACAAAAAGTTGTTAATCCTGAATTAGTTGAAAAAGTTAAAGCACGTAAGAAACGAGCTGAAGTTCGAGACGGAACAAGTGCTTATCGTAAATTTAAATTGTTCCTAGTTCTTGGTTTAGTACTTGTCTTTGTTTATGCTTTTATTACCGAGTACTTCTAAATCTCTGCTTTTACTTAAAATCTTTGATTTTACTTAGAAAAAGCTCCCCACGCAGGGGAGCTTTTTCATTACTTAAATTTATTATAACTTGCAAGAGCAGTAAATTAGCCCAACTAACTTATCTACATAATTCTTGCTTCTCTTATTTCATTCAAGCTGATTATTTACACTCAGCTTCAAGTGCACTCGTAGTTTGTGCACTTAAATTATATTTTGCAGAAAGCTCACCTAAGCTTAAACCCATATCGGCAGCACTTACACCGAGACTACTTAAGGTTGCTTGCCCACTTCCTGAAGTTACTTTACAACTTGAGAAGACAAAAATAGTCTCATTACCTAAAGAAACGGCAGAATCTTCTCCTTTAATCACAAGAGGTTGATGTTCCGCAGGAGGAGTAGGTAAAGGTCGTACCTCAGGATTAAGCACTAACCAATTCGAGAGATCACGCTCTTGATAATCAGCAACTCCTTGTTTTACGATGCCTACTGGAATTCCATTTACTGCTTGTGCTTCTTCTTGTCCTTCAATAGTTACAACTTGCTTCGCCTCAGGAACTTTTGGAATTGCCGAAGATTCCGCAGGCATAGGTTGTACTTGCTCAACTTCAGAAGTATTAGGTTGTGTGGTTTCGGCTTGAGATGGTGCAGATGGAACTGCTTCTTCTTTCTCTAGGGTTGATTCTTCATCTCCTGACGGTTTGCCTTCTGCAACAGGCTCTTTAGCTTCATCTTGTGCGCTAACTTCAGATACAGATTCTGCTTTAGGTTCTTCTGTAATTGGATCTAAATCTTGTGATGTTTCTGAAGATTTATTTTTCTCTTCTTCAACTTTAGTCTCTACAGAGTCTTGTGTAGTAACAGGAGAAGAATCTTTACTTTGTTCCTCTATTTCTGACTCTACACCTGTAGAAGTTTGAACTTCAGTTTCAGAAGCCTCTGCAGAAGGAGAGGCTTGACCTTGAGTACTACCTTGTTCTTGCTCTTGAGTTTTTACCTCTTCTTTATTGACTGTAGGTTCTTCTTGGGTTGAAATTTGAGGATCAGAAGTTTCGCTTTGTCCAACCTGCTCTTGCTCACCTACATCATTAGCAGAAGTTGGCTGATTATTTGTACTCTCCTCTTCTGCTTCTACTTTAGTAGCTTCAGATACAGTTTCTGCTGGTTTTGCCTCAGCTTCAGCTTCTTTCTCTGTAACTTCTTTGGACTCTGTACTTTCAGAAGTTACTTGAGATTGAGTTTCTGCATCTTGTCCTTGCGAAGTAGCTTCTGCTGTACCTGAGGTTGCAGACTCAGTCTCTTGTTGAGATTCCTCTTGCTTCTGAGCTGAACTTGCTTCTTCAACTTTAGTATCGATTTCAGATTTTACTGACTCTTGCTTCACTTCCTCTTGAGGAGAGGTTGTGGTTGTTGTAGATTCTTTATTTTCAGAATCTTCTGCTTGCACAGTTGAGGTTTCTGTATTATTTTTAGAAGAAGTTTGCTGAGTTGTAGCACCATTTATATTAGCTTGATCGGCATTAGTTCCGGTGTTGTCTTGATACTCATAGGTAATTCCATTTAGAGTTAAACAACCAGCAATATTTAAAGTATTATCTTTAACTATTGCCTTACCTTTATCAGCTTTAACACTCACATTATGAGCGTCAACTTTAGCATTTGTTAAACTTACATCACCTGAAGTCGCCTCTAGATTTAAAGCACTATTAGCTTTAACCGTAGCATGATTTAAAGTAATTCCCTCAGTACTTGATACAACTACATTACTTCCGGATAAAGTAACATTTTTTGATTCGCTGTTGTTAGTGGTAACAGTTTTACCTTTGATCGTAAGCGTCGGATTGCTACCTCCTTGTAGCTTTACTTCAGCATTACCTAAACTTACTTCTCCAGCTTCAGCTTTAATACTTGCATTGCCAACTTTTGCATTTAGTTTGGAGGTAACCTTATTATCACCTTGGGTTGCTTCACCAATACTTATCTTTCCTCCTGTTGAGGTTAAATCAAAGTTATTAGTATTTAAAGTAGCCCCCTGTAAACTCACATCGCCTTGTACCTTGAAAGTTAAACTAGTATTACTATTAAAGGTTGAATTCGTAACATTGAGCTTAGCTAATCCACCAGAACCTAAAGATTCAATCCCTTGAGCTTGTAAGCTCGTATTCACAAAGATAAACTCAGATTTTGAGCTTTTATCTTCAAACTGTAATTTCGAAGAAGTAGAAAGCTTAGCATCCTCTAAACGTACTGGACCATCCCCAATTACAGAAATGGTACTTTGATTAGCTTTATCAGTTTCTCGTTGATTCTTTAACGTAGAGTTGTTAATAGTAACCTTCCCACCTTTGAGGTAGTAGTTCACTAACACATCAATGGTACTACCATTAACCACTAAGTCGCCACCAACTTCAGTGTTCTTACTATCGTTACCATTTTTCCCTAAAGCATGAAGCATTACTTCTTGCCAATTATTTTGTAAGGTAGAATTAGCAACTTCAAGTTTATGTCCTTCTGAAGTAATACGTACTTGTCCAAAGTTCACACTGACATTAACATTGGTTAAACTAATATTTCCTTTGGCATTGAGATTGAATGAAGTTACATTTTGAACTCCAGTAGGTTGAGACTGTCCAGCTTTAGTAGTTACATTAGTTAAACTTAGATCATCCTTAGCTAAAACTACTACTGTATAACCATCTAATTTATTAGCAGCTCCACTAACGGTAATAGTTTTATTCGCCTCAATGGTTAAATTTGTAGTTGTACTGAGATTACTTGCTGTAATCGCTACATTGTTATGAGCTTTTAAGTTAATGTGTCTTGTATGCACCGAAGAGTTAGTCACACTAATGTTATTAGCGGTTAAACTTAAAGCTCCATTTTTTCCATCTATGCCATACACTTCAGAATTCGATGCATAACCTGCATTAATCGTAGCATAAGATACACTTAAATTATTGGTTGAGGTTAAGCTCACATTAGAAGTTTTAAGAGCATTCTCTACTTGGGAATCTAAAAGATATGAATCCTCATAAGCTTTGGTGTCTTCGGTAGTATACTCGTAACTGTCTGTAGCAAGAACTATCTCTTTTGTTGTTGCTCCAGCTTTCGCTTTTTCAGTATTATAGGTTGTTGCGTTAACAATGTGCAGATTTCTTGGATCTAGTAACCACTGCCCTTTGCCTGCTGTTCCTTGGGCGTTAATGGTAAAGTCATCGCCAAGATGTAACTCTTTCCCTGAAGTCTCAACAAAGCCACCTCTGCCCTCTAAAGCTTGAGCTTGGAATGTACCTGCAACATAGTTACGATCACCCCAAACAATCGCTGTTCCCGCATCTCCTTGCGAGCGAGATACATCTATAGTTGCACCCGCTTGTACTTGAGTCAGAGCCGCTAGTTTTACTTGTCCTTGACCTTGGAGATCGCCTCCAAGATTTACTTCTTGAGCGACAATATTAGCCTCTGCAGTTACCACTACCGCATCCCCTAAAACTTGAACTTTAGCAGCTTGGGCTTGCCCTTGAGCACTTGTATTCTGAGTGTTATGACCTTGAATAGTTCCCGCTTGCACTACCAGCCCATTACGTCTTCCTTGTACTTGAGCTTGAGTATCTGCGGTAGTTTGTACTTGCTCGGCAGTTGATCCTGCATAGAGTAATACTTCACCTTGAGCATTGATTGTTGCTTGGGTTGCAGAGTCTGTTTCACTCACAAGATCAACAAAATTTTGGTTACCATGAGCTACTTTATTTGCGAGTAACACCGCATTTTTACTAAAAATACTACCAAGATTTAAGGCTTGGTTTTCTGCGGTAACCTTATAAGAGATTAAAGGATTTTCAAGATCTTGAATCGTAATTGACTGTCCCGCTAATAGATATACCGTCCCATTTTTAGCTTCGAGTACTCCAGTATTAATCGCCTGTCCCCCAACTAAAGCTAGAGTTCCATCTTGGTTGAGTTTAATTACCCCTTGGTTTAATACCGAAGCAATAGTAGCGTCTTTGTTTTGATTAAAAACATATTTACCTTGCAGAAAATCTTCATCACTCAGATCTAAGGTCGAAGCCACTAAACCTGCGACATCAACTTGAGATTTTACTCCAAAGACAATACCCGCAGGGTTAACAATAAATACCTTACCATTAGATTGTAATTGCCCTAAAATCTGCGACACATTACCACCTAACACACGATTTAATACCGCTGAATTAGCATGCTCTTGTAAAAATTTTACAATTTCATGCTCTTTAATGTTAAACGTTTGCCAGTTAATAATACTATTGGCTTTCGTGGTATAAGTTGTTACTGTTCCCTCAACAAGAGTTTGTACTTGTCCATGCATCACGTCCATGCCTGTACGAGCTGGTTGAGCGAAACTCATCCCAAGAGTAGTAAAACTTAATAATGCCACAAGGCTAGGTTTTAAGAATGAAGACAGGAATTTAGCGGTTTGTGAGGTTTGTGGAGAGGAGGTACTTTGTGCTACAGCACTGGTTGCCAGTTCCGATACTGCATCTAAAGATAAAGTACGACGATTAAACTTTAATTTAAAATTACGATTCATGCTGGTAAGTCTCAAAAGTATATGATGCTGACTTAGTTTTTATAAAAAACTTTCATAATTTATAAGTTTTTCACTTATAAAGCGAAAATTTTTTACCTCAAGCAAAATCAAAGACCTTGCAATTACCCTCTTCCAATTACCTAAAAGCCATAAAAATACTTGCCAAGTATAATTTACCTTTGCGATTATGAGTTCTAGTTTTTGAGGGAATTTAACTTTAATCTTTGATGATTTTAGCTATAGTTTTTATAAGCTTAGCTTTGATCTTGGCTTTGATCTTGGCTTGTTCTCACAGAGAAAGAAATTGCCTTAATCTTTCTCATCTAAGTCATTTACTATAGTCTATTCTAATGTATAAATTCATATTTGCCATGGACTAATAACTACTTAGTCCATGTTTGATTATAACATTTTTTGGTTCTAAAGAGCTTAACTCATGGGAATTAAATTTCCCGAACTTTCTTCACTTCCATTAAAACAAAGCTCTGAAAAACAAACCTAAAAAACCAACTCCAAGCTAAAAAAACCGCTAAAGATTTTGCTTGAACTCACTTTTTTTTCAGTGCCTAAATTAATTTATAGGTACATCTTTATTTTAACTTTTCCTGACATTCTCGGCTCAACTAAATTGAAGAGTTAGACATAAGTTTTGCCCCCTCCATTTCTCTTCATACTACCTTTTCTGCATACGTAAATTAAGACTTAGAAAAAAACAACTTTGCCTAGAACTCTTTACGCAAATGCAAAAAGCCTACCTAGTTAAGGTAAGCTTTTTTAAGAGATTTAAACAATTATTCTTCACTTGCTTCTTGTATTATTCTCTGATTCAATTGTTCAATCAACTCTGGCGTTGGCTCTTCATAGATAAACCCTGCTTGATTAGTAATAATACTTTGCCATTGTTCTTTAGTCATATAAGCTTTTTGGCTATAAGCATTTAAACTATAGACTTGCTCTCGCGTAAAATAATTACTAATTGGTAACATGAGATGCACCATTATGTAACATTTAGTATCAGCTTCCGGTAGCACTTCACGTAAAGCTGAAGCATTATCAGTGCTATAAGCAAAATAACACACTTGGGAATAATATTCAAAATCATCAAACTCTTGCGGAAGTAAATAAAAACCTTGAGCATCAAACTTAGCGGCCACTTCTCCATTAATCGCTTGATAGTAAGCAATTAGCATTGCCAGCTGTTGTTCTCCATCGCTTTGAGTTGTATCAACAGTTGCTAATTGTTCTGATTGAAACAGACGCTTAAAAGCTCCATTATTCTCATCAGCGACTCGAGCATCTACTGCTACTAAACGCTCTAAAGTCTTGTCATCGAGACTTGTAATTTTATTGGTAATCAAGTGCGGATTAATTCTTGGCTCTTGCTTATTACAAGCAAAAAGTAACATCGCCACTCCCAGTCCTCCTAAAAGTTTACCCACTCTAATGAGGTTTACTGGCGACTTCCAAGATAAGGATTCTTTTCTTTGCATCTTCGATCTTTAATTATTTTGGGCGTAGTTACTTAAGTAAGAGTTACGTAAAAACTCTAATTCAGGTTCACTATAACTAAATCCCGCTTGTCCACTAGTTACTAGTTGCCATTGTTCAGGCGTAAACTGATTTTTTTGGCTAAAAGCGACTAAACTATAAACTTGTTCAAGAGTAAAGTTATCACGTAAACCTTTATATACCTTGGTAATCGGGGAACAAATTCTACGACTATTTTCTAAAGCTTCAGTTTGTCCTTGCTGCTGAGCAAAAACACAAACATTATGTAAAATATTCTAACTCATTAAATCCTTGAGGTAACTGCTACTGCTGGTTCATAAGCAGAGGCGCTTGGTTATTCACTACAAACTCATACCCCGAGAGAATAATGTCATGAAAAATCTGTTCCTCGGTTAAAGCTTTATATCCACTCTCTAAAGTGGAGATTTCAATTGCTACATGTCCTAACAGGATACCTTTGAGTAAATGAGCGCTGTCTTTAACTTGATTATAACGCTACACTACCTCTGGCGTTAAACTCGAGCCTTAGTTACTAGGGTTAATCGAAGTTATCTTCCAATTAGTTTTTCGCTCAATTTTTCTAAAGAATAACTTCTTAACTTACAGAACCTTTCTTAACTGCTGGTTTAGTTAGTTTAATCAAAAATCTTTCCAAAGTAAGATTTATCAATCCAGTCTTCTAATGGTTTTTTATAGGTAAAACCGGCTTTGTTTTTTACGATTAACTCCCATTGCTCTGCAGTAAATTTATCTTTTTGGGTAGTAACCACAAGACTATAGAGTTGATCTCGAGAAAAACCTGTAGTTAAAATTTCATAAAAATACTCTACATTAGCACAAATATTCTTTAAAATCATGCTGTCATAATTTTCAACTAAACTTTTTTGTACTTCCTCATTGGTAAATTTTACTTGCTTAAAAGCATCTTGTTCACGGAGATAAGCACAAAAACCTGCCTCAAATTGAAATTGGTAAAAAATTTGTGGTAATTGATACTCTTGTCCTTTAAACTCTACCGGCTCATGATAAAAAGCAACCTTATAAATAAACAAGATAGCTGTATCCATGATTTTCTCTTTTGTGTAATACAAAAAATTAATATGTTTTTCCTTTAAATATCTGCCTAGGACATTTCCGGTTGATAAACTTCTTCCCTTGGTTCCCTCTTCAAAGCGAGCGATGTTTTCCGCAGTCAAAGATGTTACTTTTACGGGCTTGAAATCTGGTTTATCTCCGCAAGCAGTTAAGGTTAAGGCTACAAGTAGTGCTGGAGTTAAAATGTATTTTTGCATATTTTTTTACCTTAAAAAACCTACTTTTTAATGGTGAGATTAAAATAGTCTTTCCACAGTTTTTGGACTTGAGAAAAATGGGTACGTGATAATTGGGTTGGCCAAGCACGATAATCTAAAGTAAAAGTTAAATTCTTCTTTTGGATTTTGGGATTGGTCGTAAAAGAATCTTTTCTTTGATTATAAACATTTTCAAAGATAATCTCCTTTTGATCACGATCGTAAATAGTTAAAGGTTTACGACTACTCATATACATTTCATAATCAAGAATATAAGTAGCAAAAGCATGAGGATTATGATCAAAAGTGGTAGCTGTTGCCACTAAGAATTTACAGCCTTTAGTATATTTACCTTTACTCTCTGCTTCGAGGTAGAAACGACAAGCCTGAGCTAAAGTAAAAAACTCATCTAATTGAAGAATGGTATAGCGTTTATTGATTACTTGAGGTTGTAAAATGCTTGTATTATATGCGGTTATTACTCTTAAAAAATTCTCATAAGTAAAGTTGCGTTTACTAAACTTAATGTCTAGATATTGGGACCAAGGAGCTTGAGGATCTGCAAAACTGCTCTTAACCAAATTCACGGCTTCACTTACCTTAAGTTGAGGAACTTGAGCTTGCTCTTGTTGCTTTTTACTACAAGCACCAAGAAGCAAGAACAAGCATATGATGATTAATATTTTTCTCATTTACTTCTTACTCGCTCCAATGACGAACTTAATTTCTTCATTAGGATAATTTTACTGAATTTAAATGTATAGCTATGGTTTTATTATTCCAAATTGCATAGCTCGTCATATATTTTTCTCACCTTAAACTATTGATTTATCATAACATAAAGCAACTCGGTCGCAGCAAATTTATATCTTATAATGCGAGACTTTTTTAATTATTATCGCTTGAGCTCATCAAGCTAAAAACTTTAGATTTTAATGCTCAAGCAAACAAAAATAACAACACTCAAACTAAACTAAAAGAAAAAACCAATTCAGAGCAAAATGTAAAATGACTAGGTTAAACAAGGAAACTTTGTGGAAAGTCGGGTAAAAAAAGAATTTTTGCAAAAGAGTTTTGCAAAGAAAATGAGAAGTGAATCTAAGAAGGCTAGTAATATAAAACGAAATGAGCGAGAAAAGATTTACTAACATCGCAAAAAGTAGTTTATATTAATCAAGCAATTAATATAAACTACTCATAGTATTTAGCATAAATTAAACTACTAAGATTTTTGTAAATTTACTAGACACAAATAAAAAAACCTGAGAGAGCTAACTTTCATAAAGTTAACTCTCTTCAGTCTCAACTTATAAATTAAAATTTGTTTTACAAATACTTAAT
>NZ_NRJF01000124.1 GCF_003585965.1 Psittacicella gerlachiana
GTATAAATATCATAGCTATTAGTAAGTACAAGATTACCACTTTTAACTTCTGTAGTTCCGCTATAACTTTGTTCCCCTACTAAATACAAGTAGTCACTATCACCACCTTTTACTTCTAAATTTCCTTCACCTTTAATATTATTTAAGAAGTAATAATGGTTTGCAGTTCCTTCTGGTCTTAAACTTAAGTCAGCAGTGAAAGTAGTTCCTGATAAAAATTGTCCAGGTCCACGAACAGCTCCATCAGCATATACTAGTCCCCAACCATAAATCTCATCAACCCCCTCTTCCCCTAAATCTATTGCCGTTGTTAAAAGAGTTGTTTTTAATTGAGATCCAGTCATCCAAGGAAATTGTTCACTCACATAAGTCGCAACTGCTGAGACAGATGGGGTAGCAAAAGAGGTACCAGAAGCAGATAGGTCAAAACCTAAGCTAGCATCATATTGTGTAGTGTAATAAGGAGATACGAGACAATGATCTTTTGCCGTACCACACATTATTGCATTTGGAGAAGCTACTAGGTTTGTATGAGATTTCATCACCTCATCATTATAATCATTTGCGAAACTCTCAGTCTCATAATCTTCTATTTGAATCTCAGCATTATATAAATCATAAAAATTATCTGATTTTACAACTTTTCCATCCACAAAATCTTGTAAAATTCTTTTTACTTGATCTGTTAGAACATTGTTATTATTTGCTGATACTCCTGCAACCAGTAATAAATTCTCTTGAGAACTTTGATTTTCTAACATACTCTCAAAAACATTGCCCTTTTCAAGCTTCATTACATTAGCAAGAGGATTATTTAATTGTGCTTTAAAAAACTCATCTGTTTTACCTAGTACATCACGTTGATATACATACCAATCTTGTAAATACTGAATATTTCCAGTTGCAACTGCAACTAATGGAACATTACTTGGATCTTCACTGTAGAGTTTATTTAAAGTATTCTGAAAATAAGGACTAGATTTGTCAGGATTTAAGTCACTACTCCAATAAAGAGAAAGTAAATTCGTATAATTAAGATACTTTCCAGTTTTATTCACAGCTTCTCTAAGAACACGTGGGAAAATAGAAAAACTAACATTTACTACTTTTGCTTGAGATAGTTTTATCCCTTGGTAAACAGCATTATTAAAAATATTTGTATCTGCGAGATTAGAAACAATAGCTTTAGCATAAAAATCAAAAGTATAGTAATTAGCGTTAGGAGCTAAACCATAGTAGTTATCACTTTGTTTTGCAGCCATAAGACTAACTACCTGAGCTCCATGAGCATTTACTAATAATGAATTAGAGTTATTCCCAGCATAAAGATAGTCTGTACTCCCGTAATCGGCATAGGTTACTGGAGTACCGTCAGCTTTAAACAAATACATATTTAAGCTATCGGCACTCACTCCATTTAAGCTATCTTTTTTAATATTGGTATCAAAGACAGCAACTTTTACACCTTTTCCTGTTAAACGACCTTTAGTCCCTTCTGTATTAATAGGTTGAATAGTTGGACCACTTTGCGAAAGTAAGGTTTGATTCGCAAAATTCTTATAAATACCTAATGCATTAAGCCAATAACTACCTTCACTATAGTCTCCAAGTTTAAGACTTTGAGCTATTCCTTCACGATTATAAGATTCCTGCCAGTTATACTTAGGAATTGAAGTTTTTGTTCCTGAGACAGTGTTTGTATCAATTGTTGACTCTATATTAAATGCAGTCTCTTGTTTAGTTGTTGTTGGAGTTAAAGATGTTGATTGAGTAGAACTTGCTGTACTAGTATAAGAGTTTGAAGAGCTTCCTCCGCCACAAGCTACAAGAATACTAGCAGTAAAAGCACTTGCCAAAGTACTTACTAAAGTTTTTAAATGAGTTCTTGCCATATTTATTTATCATATAATTCATATTCATATTACAGTCTAATAAGACTTATGTAGGTAATTTAGATACCTATACTCATTATACTAGATGAGAATAATTAGTTCTAGATCTTAACTTTTTTGTACTATAATTTTTATATACTTTCTTTTATAGATAAAAGAGAAGACAAAAATTAAATATGAAGCTAGATTAAAGTTTTCTAGTAGATAAAATAATTGTAGGTGCTAGTAAAATACTAGCACCTACAATTAT
>NZ_NRJF01000125.1 GCF_003585965.1 Psittacicella gerlachiana
GGATAATTTGGGCTTAAGATTACTTTTCCTGCTACATTAAATTACATTTAACGTCAATTTTGATAGCATTTATCTGATAAGTATATTATTATTTTACCTGAAAAATAAATTTAGAATAAAATATTTTCTCATTTTGCGACTTTGTCACATTTTGGAGAAAAGTTAAAAATTAAACCTTGAATTTTCGGGAGAATCTATGAGAGGTGAGGAGAGTAAGAAGAGGAAATTTTGAGAAAAATGATTAGTTTTGATCATAAATTAGATACTACCTTGAATTAATGCTTTTCTAGCTTCCTAAAGAAAAGAATAAATTTTGTTATTTCTTTAATTTGCTTTTAGAGAAGAAGCAAGAGTAGGAGAGTAAATAGTATAATAAATTTAGTTCTCCAACTTAAAAGGTAGTTTATGCGTGTATTTAAATTTATACTCCTCGGAATAATCTTAGGTTCTAGTTTGGGCATGACTAAAGCCCAAAATTTACCTACTCCTGCTCAAGCAAAAGTGGAAATTGCTAAGTATCTCAATAACTCTCAGCTTCCATGGCGAGAGATGTTATCTGGGATGCAAAGATCTTATGAGAATACCTCCAAACCTGTAAAGAGTTTTCCTTATCTTGCTGGTTTAGTGCAAGGTTGGTTTGTACATTACTTTCCGCCTCGCATGCGTAATGGCATCTACACTATAGATGGTATTGTTGATTTCTTTAATATCGGTGATCTTTGCTATATTTATCTCCAAGGAAATGATCGTGAGTTTCGCCGTCCTTGTCAAACTGCGGTGGCTTCAGCTGCCACTTTTTTAGGTAATGCTAATATTATGGCAACTTGGATTCTGCATCTTGAACTCTTTGCCTATTTGCATCATAACGGCAAAGATGTGCTAGATCTCCAACAAAAGAAAGTTATTTTTGATCAACTCTATGGGGTAGGAGAAGATAGAATCGAACTTCCTGCTAAATACCGTAGATATCTAAGCTTTGAGTACAATGATATAATGTATAGATATACTCCAGAGCAAGTGGAAATTATTCGAGGTTACTGGAAAGAATATTTTAATTTAGATTTTGTAAAATATAAGTAGGAGTTTTTATGCCTCATATTACCATTAAAGCTTTTCCAAGAAACTTAACTGCAGAGCAGTTAGAAAATTTAGAGAAAGCAATTACCCAAACTATTATTGAACAATTAAATGCTACTCCTGCTTCGGTATCAATTGACTATCAAGAGTACGCTCCTGAAAACTGGCAACAAGAAGTAGTAGCCGTAGAAATTAAGCCTCGTCTTGAACAGTTATTACGTAAGCCTGGCTATGATTTAGAGTAATCAGTTTGCGAGGTAGTTAACCTTAGTAAACTATGCTTATATATGAAAAAGAACCTCCAAGCTCGGAGGTTCTTTTGCATACTGCAAAAAGTCATCAACTCAAAGTAATAAAACTTTAAGTGATGACTTGCATATGCGAAAAACTAAAAATATGTCTTTTTATTATAAACCATCTTAAAATAAAGGTGTGATAAATATTAATTTATTTGCAAACTAGATTTAGTTAAGACCTCGAAGTTGCTTCGAGGTCTTAATAACTACTTGTTTATATAGTTAGTATTATTTTCATCAAGATAATAAGTAATCTTGGTACTCATCCCTAAAGTCGTTTGTAAGAAGTTTAAGGTATTAATTGACTGTTGCCCAGCGGCTGAAGTACATTCAGGACGCATGGAGTAATTAAAGTCTAGTTGCGGATTAATGGTTTTGGCTTCTTCACGATTAGCGACTACGATTGGGTTTACTACTTTAGCAATATAGTTGTAATCATAATAGTTTTCAGGACTTAGAGTAAAACGAATCCGTTTATATTCCAAATGTAAAAATTGGACATAAGTTAAATCAGACTGAAAACGATCTACGTCTAGGTAAGCGAGAGCTATAGGTAAGAAAGAAGTACAAATATTTTCCCATTTACCTTTTTGGTTAATTGACGGACGATTATAACCTAAAGCCGCTAAATCTGCACATTTGAGAGCAAAGTTGTAAACAGTTTTAGCATTAGGAATAGTATAGTTTCCACTATTGATCGAATAAGGGAGAATAGTTAAAAGAGAATCTGATAACTGCGTATAGTATCTCCCATAAGAAATCTCGGGTTCTTGAGCAATATTACTTAAAAAGTTATTTACGACTGCACGAGTCTTTTCAAGGATAGCTTTATTATTAGCATAATATTTAGCAACATTATCTTCCGCTTGTTGTGAGATAGTATCAGCAAAAGCGTTAGCCGTAAAACTTGTTGCAAAAATACTTAAAACTAAGCATTTTGCCCAAGAAGCATGGTTATTACTAGAGAACATATTTGCTTAATATAGAAGTTTAGGGTGAAAGAAATAAAAATAATCACAAGTACAATAGGGAGGAGTGATCCTAGACTCAAGGTCTAGGTTAAAGTTAGAACAATCTAAAGTAGTTGATTTAGATTTAGCCAACTTTATTTAGCTTTACCTAGCTAGGGAAAGTAAAAACAAAAGCTAGAGAAAAACAAACCTTAGGCAGAGCAACATATATTTCTAGTTAGTAAGTTTAAGGCCGACAACATTAATTAGATTTCTTTGTGCCGTATAAAACTCAGGGCTATGACTAGAGATTCTTTGCTCATTAAAAGGAAAGCTGGTTAACTGAGCAAAAGAATAGCTTTCTCCTTGCTGTTGTTTTTGGCGTTGAGCAAAGTATTGCTTAAAGAGCGGAGCCTTATCTTCTAAATGAGTAATAGGAGCTTGGTTACCAAGTTGTTGATAGAGTTGAGCTTCATAGATAAACACTTGGGTGGCAATTTTGCTTGCCTCTTCCCCAAACAAGGTGCTTACCGCATAGACTCCTTGACAAAACTCTTGTAAAGAGATTTTGGTAATATGAGCATAGGTGAGGTTACAAGCATGAATTACCTTGGTTAAATCATAGTAAAAAGGAAGGTTATAGCGTCCTTCAATTACATTACTATTGAGGAGAGGAACTATTGCTTGTAAGTAGGTATCTTGGACTTGTTCTAAGTTATTATCTTGTCTTTTTAGGAGTTCTTGCGTAATTAAATTAGTTTGCTGAGCATAGATGTAAGTAGTATTAGGTACACCCGCAAAGATCACCGCTTCAAGATAAGTATATGCTTGTTGGGTGGCTTTATCTTTAAATCCTGGGCTTTGACTGCATGAAATTAGGGTTAGAGGCAGACTCAAGAACAGGATTGCTTTGAAGAGTTGAGACATAGGATAATGACTCCCTATTGAGTAGTAGACGTATATCTTTAGTATACTACAAATAAGAATAGAGAAATAGCTAAAGGATTATTTTTTACTCGATTTGTCGCACCTGACATAGTTTTTGTTGAGCTTTTGATTATTTCTTTTCCATTACGATTTTATAATTGCAGATAAACTAAAAGAAGGTTGGATTTCCCCAACCTTCTTTTTACGTTACGTTTTTTATTTTTTGCTAGATTGCTAGTTTTTGTGAGCTTAACTAACAATTGGCAAAAATATTTTTGTTTGTTATTTTTGTGCTCGCCAAGTATTTACCCCTTTTTCGGCATATTCTTTGGCAAGTTCTTGCTGTTCTTGTGCCTTGCGTTGCTCTAACTCTAGAGCTTGTTCTTGTTCGAGTTGGCGCTCTTTTTCGAGTTTTTCTAAAGCAATTTTACGCATAACTCTAACTTTTACAATTCTTAACCATAAAAAGACTAAGATCATTAAGAGGATAAAGAATACGGCACAAAAAAGATAGAGATATAATCCGAGAGGAGAAGTTTGCATAGACTACCACTGCGTATTTTCCCAAAGATCGAGTAATTCGTCTCCGGAAAGTTTTTCTTTTTTCTTGGTTTTTTTCTGAGCAAGAAGTTTTTCTGCTTGAGCTTGAGTTGCACTATAGTCGGTATTACGTCCCGCTTTATAGTCACGAGACTTAATGCGACGATCTTCTTTCTCAGCATGTTGTGGAGTGGTGTTCTTAGCTTCTTTGCGTGATTTTTTCTCAGCTGCAAGTTGGGCAAAGAACTCAGCTTCTTTACCTGGTTCAACACCTGCTTTTTCAAGTAAGCGGAGTTGAGCTTTACCAAGTTTAGCAAAATCAAAAGCTGGAGTCGCTTCTTTTTTCTCTTGCTCACGAGCTTGTTTACGAGCCTTAGCTCGAGCTTGAGCTTGTAAGGTCGAAGTCGCAACTAGTTCCCCGTTAATCATTACCATATCTTGGTTTTGTCCGGTTGCTTGAGCTACTTCTTGAGCTTTAGCTTGGCTTACGGTTTGTAATTGCTCATTTACGAGAGGCTTATCACGTCCAGGAATATAAATTGGAATTGCACGTGCTGGTTTTTGTTTAGCTTCAGTTTGCTTTTCTACGACCTGGGCTTTGTTTTTAGCATTAGGGTTTGAGCGTGAACCAGAAGTATTCCCAGTACGCTTTTTTTTCTTTTTAAGTGCCCAAGATAATTCATTCGCTTCGGCACGAGTTAATTTACGTTTTTGCATACTAATCGTCTAAATAACCTAGAGAACGGAGAGCACGGATATCATCAGACCAACCTTTTTTCACTTTTACCCATAAATTCATATTTATTGGTCTTTCTAAAGCCTTAGAGAGGTCGATTCTTGCTTCGGTGCCAATACGTTTAATTTTTTCACCATTTTTACCAATAATAATGCGTTTTTGTCCATCACGATCAACAAGGATTACCGCATCTATATTAATCCCTCTTGGGGTCATGGTAAAACGTTCAATTTCTACACTGGTAGCATAAGGAAGTTCATCACCGAGCAGACGCATAAGTTTTTCACGAATAAACTCGGCCGCCATAAAGCGTCCACCTTTATCGGTTACTTGATCTTGATCATAGTGGAACTCACCTAGAGGTAAGAACTTAGCTGTTAATTTAATTAAAGCCTCAAGGTTATCTCCTTTTTCCGCAGAGATAGGAATCATATCTGCCCATGGATACTTAGCTTGAATCTCTTGAAGATAAGGTAAAAGTTTACCTTTATCTGCAATTTGATCGACTTTATTTAACACTAAAATCACTGGAGATTTTTGTTGTTTTAATTTAGTTAAAACTAAATCATCATCTTCAGTCCATTTAGTCCCTTCAACTACAAAGTATAGTACATCCACATTTGCTAGTACCGAACTTGCGGTACGGTTCATCACCTTGTTCATTTGGGTTGTTTCTTTGAGGTGAATCCCTGGACTATCGACAAAAATTAACTGTGCATTATCTTCGGTAAGAATTCCGAGAATACGATGACGGGTAGTTTGAGGTTTAGAAGAAGTTATGGCAATTTTTTGACCAAGGAGAGCATTCATTAAGGTAGATTTACCTACATTTGGACGCCCAACAATCCCTATATAGCCACAACGCTTATTTTGGTTTTCTAAAGTTTGAGTCATATTTTATGATGAAAAATTGCCGCTAAACTAGCGGCTAAAAATAAGAATTAAAATAGCCTAACAAAAATTAAAGATGTTGCACTTTATCTAATTGCTCTTGGCTTAAAGTGTTAGTTTCACGAAGTTTACGGATCATTAAACTCGCAGCCTCTTGTTCGGCTTTACGTTTATTTTTTCCTACTCCAGGGGTACGGAAGTCAAGTTCGTTAATAATACATTCAGCGTAGAAAGTTTGATTATGTGATTTACCTTCAGTACGTACCAACACATAGGTTGGTTTATTCTTAAAGAGTTCTTGGACTATTTCTTGGAGGAGGGTTTTAGGATCACGGTAACCCGTTTTAAAAGAATCTTTTTGTTTTAATTGATCTTTAAAGATATTTAAAACAGCTTGTTCAGTGGTTGCAAAAGAACTAGAATCTAAATAAATAGCTGCACAAATTGCTTCAACCGCATCTTCGAGAATTGAATCTCGAGTACGACCATTATTTTGGATTTCTCCTTTAGCAAGGCGAATATAATAGCCGAGATTGAGGCGACGAGCAATACTACATAGCGAACTGCCACAAATTAGAGCCGAACGCATTTTGGTAAGAGCTCCTTCGTCAACATCTTTAATGGTATTAAATAAATATTTACCAATCACGAAGTTAACAATACTGTCACCAAGGAACTCATAACGTTCGTAGTTTTCAAGATTACAAAAACTCGAATGCGTGGTCGCAACCCGCAAATGGTGAATGTTCTTGAATTTGTAGCCAAGTTTTTGCTCAAGAATTACTAATTCTGCATCATCAGCATTTTCTTGATTAAGAATAGAATTAGGCATAAGTATTTTAGTAAATTAGTTAATTACCAAGAGAAATGCTAAACCTATAGGTAAGAATTTCGACAGAAACGCTTACCTATATGCTCTATGTTGCTCTTGATAACTTAAAACAGGAATCGAGAGAAGTAAAGAACTAAAAGGATCACGAAAGTAACAGTAAAGTAACTGATAACTGCAAGGATATTTTAGATCATATGCTATGTTCATATTATACCTGTTTTTTCTTCATAATGCTTATAAAT
>NZ_NRJF01000126.1 GCF_003585965.1 Psittacicella gerlachiana
CGTGTAGCTGCAATTAAACAACATGTTAACTCTAACTATGATATAGATGTATTTAAACATCTTATTAAACGTGCAGCCGAGTTAACTGGAGTTGAAATTAATAAGGAAACACGTCACTCTTTAAATGTTATTGCAGACCATATTAGATCTTGTACTTTCTTAATTGGAGATGGAGTAATTCCATCAAATGAAGGTAGAGGTTATGTGCTAAGACGTATTATTCGTCGTGCAATTCGTCATGGTTATCTTTTAGGAGTTAGAGGTACTTTCTTCTATAAACTTGTAGACGATGTTATTAAGGTTATGGAAGATGCAGCTCAATACTTAGATACAACAGCGAAAAAAGAGTTCATTGCGAAAATTCTAAGATTAGAAGAAGAGCAATTTGCTCGTACGATTGAACGTGGAATTAATCTCTTAAATACAGAAATCGATACTTTAAGAGAACAAGGTAAAAATACTATTCCAGGTGAAGTTGCGTTTACCCTCTTAGATACTTACGGTTTCCCTCTAGATCTAACTATTGATATTTGTAAAGAAAAAGGGTTAGAAGTAGATGTAGCTGGCTTTGAAGCTAAGATGGAAGAGCAAAGAAAACTAGCTAAGGCTAACAGTAAATTTAGCGTAAACTATGGAGAAGTTATAAAAACAGATTTAGTAACTGAGTATGATTTTTATAACAATAATTCTTTAGAAGCTACAGCAACTGTAACCGCTATTTATCAAGGAGATAAGTTAGTAGATTCTGTTTCTTCTGGTGATGAAGCGGTGATAATTACTAATATTTCTCCATTCTATGGTGAATCTGGTGGTCAAGTTGGGGACACGGGAACAATCAAGAGTGAACAATTAATTTTTGATGTTACTGACACCCAGAAATATGCTCTTGCTTTAGGTCATCATGGTAAAGTAGCTGCTGGTGAAGTAAAAGTAGGAGATCAAGTTGAGCTAGTTGTAGATGCTCAAAGACGTAAAGCGGTAGTTTTACATCACTCAGTAACCCACTTATTACACGCAGCTGTAAGACAAGTGCTAGGTGAGCATGTACATCAAAAAGGTTCATTAAATACTTTTGGCGTTTCACGTTTTGATATTAGTCATCCAGAAGCTATATCTTTAACGCAAATGCTTGAGATTGAACGCTTAGTAAATGATCACATACGTGCAAATCATCCAGTGGAAATTAAAGAAATGTCTATGGATGAAGCTAAAGCTTTAGGTGCTCAAGCTTTATTCACCGAGAAATACGGTGATCGTGTTCGTGTAGTAATGATGTCTGAATGGTCTATTGAGTTATGTGGTGGTTTACATGTAGCTTCAACAGGTGAAATTGGTTTATTTAAACTTCTTTCTGATTCAGGTATTTCTGCAGGCGTACGTCGTTTAGAGTATGTAGCTGGTGATTTAGCGGTGCAATATATGCAACGTGATGCTATTCTTTTAAGAGAGCTATCTGAATTAGCAGCAAAACCTAAAGCAGAATTAGCAAGTGCGATTACAGCAAACCAAGCAAGAGTTAAAGATTTAGAGAAATACATTAACTCTATGAAAGAAGAGTTAGCTTTACAAAAAGTTGATGCTCTTTTAGTAAATAGTGAAGTTGTTGGAGAAGCTAATTTAGTATTTGTTAAATTAGATGATCTAGATGTAAAATCTTTAAAAACTATTGCGTTTGAATTAGCAAATCGTGTAAAAGAAAAAGGCATCTTTGTTTTAGCTAATGTTAACAAAGAAGGTGCTGGAAACTTACTAGTATCAATAAAAGGTTTAACTGATAAATTTAATGCAGGTACTATGGTACGTGAGTTAGCTACTAAACTAGGTGGTAAAGGTGGCGGTAAAGCAGATCAAGCGATGGGATCATTTAATGATTATGATCATCTAGTTGAAGAGTTAGCAAAATTAAAAGAAGAAGTTAAAGCTCAATTATAATTATCAAACAAGAGATTATATGACTAAATTGTTAATTAAGCGGAAAGTAGGACAGCGAATTCGAATTAATTCAGATATTGAAATTGTTGTCGCTAAAGTTTCATCAAATAGTGTCAATATTGTTGTTTCATCGCCTAATAACAATTTGGTTACTATAGTTAATGATGATAAAAAATAATCTTAAAAGCCTAGTGTAGACGCACTAGGCTTTTAACTTATTTACTTTAGTTAGAGAGTTTGCTCTTTAATTGATCCTAATTTATCAAAAATGCAATTAAAAGTGGTAATTTGACCAAAAAATCAAATTTAAACTGGGTTTTTGCTTTATAAATTTGGTTTTTTGTTATAATGAGAGCGGAAAATAGTATCTATCTAGGCAAATGGAGTTAGATAAAGTAACTTTATTTGTAAACTAACTAAAACTTTGAGTGCATAGAATGACAAAATATAATTTTAATTGCTTTAAAGCATACGATATTCGTGGAAAAATTGGCGAGGAGTTATCAGACGAACTCGTATATAACATAGGTCGTGCTTTAGCGGTTTATCTCAAAGCAAAAACCTTTGTGGTTGGTTGTGATATACGTTTAACTTCACCTAAGTTTAAATCTTTAATTGCAAAAGGTTTAACAGAAATGGGGTGTGATGTTATTGATATTGGGCAAACTGGAACTGAAGAAGTATATTTTGCAACAAGTTTTTTAAATGCAGATGGAGGAGTTCAAGTTACTGCCTCTCATAACCCTAAAGATTACAATGGTTTAAAAATCGTTGGAAAAAACTCAGTACCTTTATCTTTAGAAACGGGACTTCGTGAGATTCAAGAATTAATTGAAGCAGATAATTTTACTCCAGCACCTATTCCAGGAAAGGTTACTGAAGAAAATCTACGTCCAAACTATGTATCTAAACTTTTAAGTTTTGTAGATCTTGATGGTTTTAAACGTGATCGTAAATTAAAATTGCTATTTAATATAGGTAATGGGGCTGCTGGAGCTACAGTTAAGTATATCGAAGGAATAATGAAGCAACATCATGCTAATTTAGAGTTTGCTTATTTATTCCCTGAAGCTGATGGAAATTTCCCGAATGGGATTCCTAATCCACTATTAGTAGAAAATAGAGAAATCACGGCACAAAAAGTGTTAGAAGAAAAAGCTGATATAGGTATAGCTTTTGATGGTGATTTTGACCGTTGCTTTTTCTTTGATGAAAAAGGTAACTTTATTGAAGGCTATTATATCTGTGGTTTATTAGCTAAGGCATTCTTAGATAAAAATCCAGGAGCTTCAATTGTTTATGAGCCTCGTTTACTTTGGAATAGTGAACAAGTAATTAAAGAAAATGGTGGTAATGCTGTTATCTCTAAATCGGGTCATAGTTTTATTAAACATAAAATGAGAGAGCATCAAGCGGTTTACGGTGGAGAACTATCTGCACACCATTATTTTAGAGATTATTTCTACTGTGATTCTGGAATGATTCCTTGGCTCTTAATTGTAGAACTTGTACAAAAAACGCAATTAAATTTATCTGAGTTTGTACAAAAGATGAGAGAAGAGTTCCCTTGTTCAGATGAAATGAACTTTAAAGTTAGTGACGCTCAAGCTGCCATTTCGAGAGTAAAAGAGTTATTTGCTAATCAAGAAAAAGAAGTAAGTACCATTGATGGTTTAAGTTATGACTTTGGTACTTGGCGTTTTAATATCCGTACTTCAAATACCGAGCCTCTACTAAGATTAAATGTAGAAGCAAAAGGTAATCGTGATTTAGTTAATGAAAAAGTTGCTTTAATTAGTGAAGTAATACAAGAAAAATAGGAAGTTATAATGAAAGTTGTTATTCCTGTAGCTGGTCTAGGAACAAGAATGTTACCTGCTACAAAAGTAATACCAAAAGAGATGTTAAATATTTTTGACCGCCCAATGATTCAATATATTGTTGATGAGTGTGCGGCTGCTGGTATTAAAGAAGTAGTATTAGTAACTCACTCTTCAAAAACAGCGATTGAAAACCACTTTGATACACAGTTTGAATTAGAGCATACTTTAGAAAAACGTGTAAAAAGACAATTACTAGATGAGGTTAGAAGCATTACTCCTCCTGGTGTAACTTTAATCCATGTACGTCAAGGTAATGCTTTAGGTTTAGGGCATGCTATTTCATGTGCAAGACCAATAATTGGTAATGAGCCTTTTGCAGTGGTGCTTCCAGATGTATTACTTGCTCATTTTACTGCAAATCAAAAATCGGTAAATCTTGCTGAAATGATTCGTCGTTTTGAAGAAACTGGTAAATCTCAGATTTTAGTTGCACCAGTACCTCAAGAAGATGTAGTAAACTATGGTATAGTGCAAGTAGCTGATAATGAACTCTTTGCAAAAGAGGGATCAGGAAAAATTCAACGTATTGTGGAAAAACCATCGGTTGAAGACGCTCCATCAAATTTATCAGTTGTGGGTCGTTATGTATTTGATAAAGACATATGGCCTCTAATTGAAAAAACACCTTTAGGTGTAGGTGGTGAAATTCAATTATCAGATGCAATTGATATGTTAATTGAAAAGAAAGAGGTTGAAGCTTATCTTATGCAAGGAGAAAGTTTTGACTGTGGTTCTAAAGTAGGATATTTTGAAGCATTTGTTGAATATGCTTTACAAAATAAAGCTCATGGTAAGGAGATAAAAGAAGCTTTATCAAATATCATGAAAAAGTATAATTTAGAATAAGCTAGGATAATCTGCTATAACTGACAAGTTATAGCAGATTTATGCATTTAAGCCTTGCAAGTATGTTTTAATCATGATATAATAGGCAAGTCATTTTTATATTAAAAAAAAGAATGACCATTGGGGCTATGAGTCCAATGACCTATATTATTAATACGTTCAATTTATTAGATTAAAGTGAAGTAAATTAATAATAAGCTTTGTGTGCAATAAGCTAACAAGGCTTTATTTTATGTCTTTAATTTAATAGAATTGGTTTTTATTACATTATAATTAAATAGCGGAGCATAATAAGATGATCCAAACACAAAGTATGCTGACAGTAGCTGATAACTCAGGTGCACGTCGCGTAATGTGTATCAAGGTTCTAGGTGGCTCACACCGTAGATATGCAGCTGTAGGTGATATCATCAAAGTTACTGTGAAAGAAGCAATTCCTCGTGGTAAAGTTAAAAAAGGTGATGTTTTAAAAGCTGTGGTTGTGCGCACTAAGAAAGGCGTTCGTCGTCCAGACGGTTCTGTAGTTCGTTTTGACGGTAACGCATGTGTTATCTTAAATAACAACACTGAGCAGCCAATCGGTACTCGTATTTTCGGACCAGTAACTCGTGAATTACGTTCAGAAAAATTCATGAAAATTATTTCACTAGCACCGGAAGTACTATAAGGAGAGTTTAAATGGCTAATAAAATTCGTTCAAACGACGAAGTAGTACTACTAGTAGGTAGCGAAAAAGCTGGTAAAGGTCAACGTGGACGTGTTACTAAAGTATTACCTAACGGTAAACTATTAGTAGCAGGTTTAAACCTTGTAACTAAACACGAGCGTCCAAATCCTCAATTAAACATTGAAGGTGGTCGTACTAGCAAAGAAGCTCCTATTGATGCTTCAAACGTTGCAATTTGGAATCCAACTACACAAAAAGCTGATCGTGTAGGTTTTAGATTTGAAGACGGTAAAAAAGTTCGTTACTTCAAATCTACTGGTGAAACTATTAAATAATTTAAATAACATTGGAGTTAATGATGGCGAAACTGCATGATTACTACAAAAATGAAGTGGTAAGCAAATTACAGAGCCAATTCGGATTTAAATCTGTCATGCAAGTCCCTCGAATCGAGAAGATTACCCTGAACATGGGTGTGGGCGAAGCAATTTCAGATAAGAAAATCTTAGAAAACGCAGTGGCTGACTTAACAGCTATCTCTGGTCAAAAACCTTTAGTGACTAAAGCGCGTAAATCTGTTGCTGGCTTCAAAATCCGTCAAGGTTATCCTATCGGTGCAAAAGTTACTTTACGTGGCGAACGTATGTATGACTTCTTAGATAAATTAGTTAACATCGCTATTCCACGTATCCGTGACTTCCGTGGTTTATCTGCTAAATCATTCGATAAACGCGGTAACTACAGCATGGGTATCAAAGAACAGATCATCTTCCCAGAAATCGATTACGATAAAATCGATCGTCTTCGTGGTTTAGATATCACTATTACAACTACTGCTAAAAATGATAAAGAAGGTTTAGCTTTATTAGAAGCATTTAACTTCCCATTCCGCAAGTAAGGTATACCCATGGCAAAACAATCAATGAAAGCACGTGAAGTTAAACGTGCAAAATTAGCAAACAAATATGCTGCGAAACGTGCAGAGTTAAAAGCTCTGATTAGTTCTCCAAGCACATCTGATGAAGATCGTTGGAATGCTGTATTAAAATTACAAACATTACCACGTGATTCAAGCCCAAGTCGTCAACGTAATCGTTGTGCTATTACTGGTCGTCCTCGTGGCTACCAACGTAAATTCGGTTTAAGCCGCACAAAAATTCGTGAATTAGCGATGAGCGGTGAAATCCCAGGACTTCGTAAAGCTTCTTGGTAATTTCCACTTTTATACTAACAAATTTTAGATCGGAGACAAGCAAATGAGTATGCAAGATCCAATCGCAGATATGTTAACCCGTATTCGTAACGGTCAAGCTGCGAGAAAAGAAACTGTAACTTTGCCATCTTCTAAGCTAAAAGTGGCGATTGCCAAAGTGCTTAAAGAAGAAGGTTACATTGAATCATATGAAACAACTGATTCAGTAAAATCTGAATTAACAATCAAATTAAAATACTTCCAAGGCAAAGCTGTTGTTGAAAGTATTAAACGTGTGAGCCGTCCTGGTTTACGTATCTATAAAGGTAAAGATGCTTTACCTACAGTAATGGGTGGACTTGGTATTGCAATCGTGTCTACTTCTAAAGGTGTTATGACTGACCGCGTAGCTCGTAAAGAAGGCTTAGGCGGTGAAATCATTTGCTTTGTAGCTTAATATTTAAGGAGTTCTAATGTCTCGTGTAGCAAAAACACCAGTTAGCATTCCTTCAGGCGTTGAAGTAAATGTTAACGGTCAATTAGTAACTGTTAAAGGTCCTAAAGGTTCTTTAGAGTTAAACGTAAATTCAAAAGTTTCTGTAGCAGTAGTAGATAATGCTGTAGCGTTTGACTGGGCTGGTCGTGAAGAAGGTGTTTCTTCAGAACAAGCTGGTACTGCTCGTGCATTAATCAATAACATGGTTAAAGGTGTTTCTGAAGGTTTCACAAGATCTTTATTATTAAAAGGTGTTGGTTACCGTGCTTCAGTTAAAGGAAACACAATTAGCTTAGCTTTAGGTTATTCACACCCTATCGAACACATTCTACCAGAAGGTGTTACGGCTGAATGTCCTAGCCAACAAGAAATCGTATTAAGAGCAATCGATAAACAATTAGTTGGTCAACAAGCTGCAATCATCCGCGCTTATCGTAAACCTGAACCTTACAAAGGTCACGGTGTTCGTTACAGTGACGAAGTTGTGCGCATTAGAGAAGTTAAGAAAAAATAATAAGGTAATACCATGGATAAAAAATCTGCTAGAATTCGTCGTGCAACTAGCACACGTAAACACTTGCAAACTCTTGGTGTGAACCGTTTAGTAGTTTTCCGTACTTCACGCCACATTTATGCGCAAGTAATTTCACCAGAAGCTAAAGTATTAGCAACTGCTTCAACAGTAGAAAAAGCTTTAGCATCTCAATTAAAATATACTGGTAACGTAGAAGCAGCAGCTTTCATCGGTAAAACTGTAGCTGAACGTTTATTAGCTAATAACTTCGACGGCAAAATTGCATTTGACCGTTCAGGTTTTAAATATCACGGTCGTGTAAAAGCATTAGCAGACGCTGCTCGTGAAGCTGGTCTTAAATTCTAATTGGAGTCAAAATAAATGGCGAATGTAGAAAATAAAGCAGGCGAGCTGCAAGAAAAACTAATTAACGTTTACCGTGTTTCTAAAACTGTAAAAGGTGGTCGTGTATTTAGTTTTGCTGCTCTAACTGTAGTAGGCGACGGTAAAGGTCGCGTTGGTTTTGGTTATGGTAAAGCAAAAGAAGTTCCTGCTGCAATTCAAAAAGCTATGGAACAAGCTCGTCGTAACCTAATTTATGTTGAATTAAATGGTACTACGTTATTCCACCCAGTAAAAGGTTCTCACACAGGTTCTAATGTGTACATGCAACCTGCTTCAGAAGGTACAGGGATTATCGCAGGTGGTGCGATGCGTGCTGTATTAGAAGTAGCTGGCGTTCACAACGTATTAGCAAAAGCATACGGTTCTACAAATAAACGTAATGTGGTTCGTGCAACAATTAAAGCTTTAGAAGCTGTAAGCTCTCCAGCTCAAGTTGCTGCTAAACGTGGTAAAACTGTTGAAGAAATTTTGGGGTAATTTAAGATGACTAAAAAAATCCGTGTAACCCAAACAAAAAGTTCAATTGGTCGTTTACCTAAACATATTGCTACTTTAAAAGGGTTAGGTTTACGTAGAATCCGTCACTCAGTTGAGTTAGAAGATACTCCAGCAGTGCGTGGTATGGTAAACAAAGTTTACTACATGGTTAAAGTTGAGGAGCTATAATAATGTCAAATGGTTTAACTCTAAATACTTTAAGCCCTGCAGCTGGTTCTAAAACTGCACCTAAACGTTTAGGTCGTGGTATTGGTTCTGGTCTTGGTAAAACATCAGGTAAAGGTCACAAAGGTCAAAACGCTCGTAAATCAGGCGGTGTTCGTCGTGGTTTCGAAGGTGGTCAAATGCCTTTATACCGTCGTTTACCAAAATTTGGTTTTACATCACGTAAGGCTTTAGTATCAGAAGAAATCCGTCTAAGTGAATTAGACAAAGTAGTAAATACTGATGTAACTTTAGAAAGCTTAAAAGCTGAAGGTTTATTACGTCGTAATACTAAATTTGTTAAAGTTATTTTATCTGGTAAAGTAACAAAAGCTGTAAATATTAAGTTCAATGAACTAGCAGGTTCAAACGTAGATATTCGCATTACAGGTTCTGCTTTAGAAGCGGTTAAAGCTGTTGGCGGTTCTTACGAAAAAGCTTAATAAATGCATTTTTGAGAGGAGGAACCTGCCTGCTACAGGTAGGTTCTTCTTTTCTATATTAATTTAAAGGTGAGCTATGTCTAAACCAGGTAACCAAGGATCTCAGCTGACACCTATGCAAGAACTACGCAGAAAACTGTGGTTAGTACTTGGGGCATTAATTGTCTTCCGTATTGGTACTTATATTCCTGTACCGGGGGTAAATGCTTCAGTATTAGCTCAGACTTTTGCCGAAAATACAGGTTCAGCTTTAAATTTCTGGAACACTTTTAGTGGTGGTGCTCTACAACGTGCTTCAATTTTTGCCTTAGGGATTACTCCTTATATTTCAGCATCGATTGTGGTACAGCTATTAACAACATTTTTACCTTCTTTAGTTGAACTTAAGAAAGAAGGAGAAATGGGACGTCGTAAAATTTCAAAAATTACGCGTTATTTTACCCTAGTACTTGCTGCTTTACAGTCAACTGTAATTAGTACAGCCTTACCTTCATATGCCCCTGGTCTTGTTCCTGTACACGACTTTAGCTTCGTAGTAGCTGCGTCTATTTCTTTAACCGTAGGTTCTTTATTCCTAATGTGGTTAGGGGAACAAATTACTGAACGTGGTATAGGTAATGGTATTTCTTTAATCGTATTCGCTGGTATCGTTTCAGGTCTTCCTGGTGCTATAATGGGTACGTTAGAACAAGCTCGTACTGAAAGTATCAGCTTACTAACTTTATTCATGATTGCTGCTATCACTTTAATTATCATTTATGCAGTTGTATTTGTTGAGCGTTCTCAACGTCGTATTGTTATCCAGTACGCACAACGTAACCAAATGATTGGTGGTCGTCATCAGCAATCAGCTCCTCCTTATATTCCTTTTAAAGTGAATATGGCAGGGGTAGTTCCAGCAATCTTCGCATCATCAATAATTGCGTTCATTACGACATTTGTAACTGGACTTGGCGCTAAGTTTGATACCATGGCTACTATTGGTAACATGTTGTATCCTGGTCAACCTTTACAAATGGTTTTATTAGCAGCGCTAATTATTTTCTTTGCATTCTTTTATACTGCTTTACAATATAATCCGAAAGATACAGCTGAACAGCTTAAGAAATCGGGTGCGTTTATTCCTGGAAATCGTCCAGGTGAGCAGACCGCTAAATTATTAGACCGTATCATGACTCGTGTAACCTTATTAGGTGGTCTATATTTAGCAATAGTTGCGTTATCGCCTGAATTTATGCGTTTCTTCTATAGCTATAACTCTAGTTTTGGTGGAACATCAATTCTGATCGTAGTTGTAGTTGTAATGGACTTTATTGGTCAAGTTCAATCACAAATGATGTCAAATAAATTTGGCAAAATTTTAAAACAATCAAATCTTGACAAGTATCGTTCAAACTGGCGTTAATTTAATAATCTTTAGAGGTTTAAAATGAAAGTAAGTGCATCAGTAAAATGCATGTGTCGTAACTGTAAAATTGTACGTCGTCACGGTGTGGTTCGTGTAATTTGTACAGATCCTAAACATAAACAACGTCAAGGTTAATCGACACTTTAGTTGAAGAATTTATCAAGTATCTTTAGTGACTTATATAGGCTTAAAGGTATATTTAAATTCAATTAAAAACCAACTGTGTTTTACAGTTGGTTTTTTCTTTTTTTAGCTTGAAATAACAAATATTGACTATATAATAACTAAGTTATTAATAGGTTTTAAATTTTCCATGCTAGTAATTTAGTTGGAGTAAATATGAAAATGGTAAAAACTTTAGGACTGATTGCAGCCCTAACTGGATCTGTACTTTTAGTGGCTTGTAATAAAGAGACAACAACTGCTTCTACAGAGAATGCGACTACTGAACAAGCAGCAGTAAATCATTATGTAAAAGATTTTAATTCTACGCAAGCATTTATTAGTCGTTATACAAATAGAGATTTTGACTTTAATGCAGCTTTACCTTTAACTGGTAAATTTGTTAATGTATTAAATGATTTATCTAATTCTGCACGTATTGTTAATGAAGCTCCTGAAGATCAAAGAGCAAATGTAGAATTACGTGTTTTAGCAACAATTGAAGCTCGTTTTAATGATTATGTAAATGCATATCAAAATGATCAAACTGCATTTAATAAAGATTTTCCAGATAATTCATTTGATTTAAGTGAAGCAAATTTAACTACTCTATTAGGTCAATTAAGCAATGGTTGTGAAACTAATAACAACTATCAAGCTAATTTAGATGAAATCAAAAAATTAGAAGTGCGTGATGAAAATGGTAATCCATTACCATTCCCTACAGAAGTAGAAAATGAAATTGTAAATTGGAATGCAAACTTTAAAGCAACTTGTGATTTAACAAAATCATTATATAAAATTGCTTCAGCACCTAATTTTAGCTACCAAGCATTACAACAACAAATCTCTAATCAAGCACAACCTGCAGAACAACAATAGTTCAAGTAAAGGCAACCTATAAATTTAGGTTGCTTTTATTCTGTTTAATTTTTACTGAACTTGATATAATATATATTTAGCATAACTAACCCCTTTTTTCGATTAGATTAAGTTCTAGATCATAATTATGAGTATAGATTCACCTGTATATGAAGATAAAGTGGAAGTAAAACACCACGAATTTGATTTTGATTTAAATCATTTTAATATGCGTTTAGACGCAGGAATAGCTTCGGTTTTAGAAGAATATTCACGAACAAAAATAAAAGATTGGATTTTAGCTGGTCATGTAAAACTAGATCATGAGGTAGTTACAGACCCTGCCCATTTACTTACAGGCTATGAATTTTGTGAAGTTGAAGCGCAAATTCAAGTAGTATTAACCTCAGTGCCTGAAAATATTCCTTTAGATATAGTCTACGAGGACGAAGAAATCTTAGTAATTAATAAACCAAAAGATTTAGTGGTACATCCAGGAGCAGGTAACCCTCGTGGTACTTTAATGAATGCTCTCTTATATCATTATCCTGAGTTAAATAAAATCCCTCGTGCTGGTATTGTTCATCGTTTAGATAAAGATACTACAGGCTTAATGGTAGTTGCAAAAACACTAGGGGCACAAACTTCTCTAGTAGAACAATTACAATCAAAAACTGTAACTCGTGAATATGAAGCAGTAGCCTATGGTTTAATGACTAGAGGGGGAACAATTCGTGAACCTATAGGACGTCATCCTACAAAACGTACAGCTATGGCCGTTGATCATAAAAATGGTAAACCGGCGGTTACTCTGTTTAGAGTGATGGAAACTTATCGTAATTATACAAGAATCCGTTTACGCTTAGAAACAGGAAGAACGCACCAAATTCGTGTTCACATGTCTCATATAAGTCATCCATTATTAGGTGATATTACTTATGGGGGGCAAATACGTTTACCAAAAAATGCTTTACCTGAATTAGTTACTTGTATGCGTGAGTTTAAGCGCCAAGCTTTACATGCGGTAAAATTATCACTCGAGCATCCAACAACAGGTGAAACCATGACTTGGGAAGTTCCTTTACCTGAAGATATGGAGCAATTAATTAGCTTACTTCAGCAAGATCGTGACCAAGGAAGCAAATAGGATAGGGATATGTTAAAGGAAAATGGTATAGATGTAATTGTGCCGTCTTGGCCTCTCAAGAAGATTAAAGCTTTTACTACGACCCGATTTGGTGGAGTAAGTAATACTAATTATTTTAGTTTAAATTTAGCCTCTCATGTGGGAGATGAGTTAGAGTTAGTAAAACAAAATCGAGCTTTAGTAAAAGAGCAATTAAATCTACCAGAAGATCCTTTATGGATAACGCAAGTTAGTGGGGCAAATGTCTTAGAAATTCCAGTACATGAGCAACTTTTAAAAGAGTATAACTACTTAAAAGAATTACCTAGTTATGAAAGTATTACGAATAAAGAACGTGATATTTTAAAGCTTTTTGAAGTAGATGCTGTCTATACAGATCAGGTAAATAAAGTTTGTTGTATTTTAACTGCCGATTGTATCCCTCTGTTGTTGGCAACTGAAGAACAAGATCAAGTGGCTGCTGTACATGCTGGTTGGCGTGGAGTGGTTGCAGGAGTGGTGGAAAATTCAGTACAAACTTTTAAGGTTAATACAAGTGTAGATTATGAAGACCTCTATGCTTGGATTGGACCTGCAATAGGACCGGCTTCTTTTATAGTTGGTTCTGAAGTGGTGATGGAATTTTGTCAAAAAGACCGAGATTTTGCCACTTGCTTTATCCCTTATCCTGAAGAAGAATTCAAGTGGTTAGGAGATTTACCAAAAATTGTCTCGATTATTTTAAGAAAATTAGGTGTTAAAGAAAAGAATATCTTTTTCTCGAATATAGATACAGTAACCGATTCAAGGTTTTTCTCTTATCGTAAAGAAAAAATTACTGGTAGATTTGCCACGATGATTTGGATAGAACAATAAAAGGTAGCAAAGGAAAATCCTTTGCTACCTTTTATTTATCTAGAGTATTAATAAGAGCTTTTTGTTCGTTATCAGCGGTTTTTACGTTAACTCCTTTAGCTTTGAGTTCTCGAGCAATTTTTTCAGTATTAGATCTTAATCTATAACCTCTAAGTCTATTTTTTGCGACATTATGTCCCATACCAATAAACCCATAATCGTGATGATAGATTCTGAATAATTGTTCAATTTGATCAAACTCTTGACGTTGAGGATGCTCAGCAAAAGCATAGATTAAGGTCATGCCTAGGCATAATTTTAGGAGTTGAGCATCACTAAGAGTTAGAGCTGGATAACTAGATACCGGAGCTTCTAAAGGTAAAAGTAACTCGTCTAAAGCTTGATACTCTTGATTTGCTGCTAAAGCTTCTAGAGTTTCAATTGTAACCATTTGACAATTATTAAAGCCATCGATTTTTGTGCGTCTCAAGGCACTAACATGTCCACCACAACCTAGCATTTCTCCAAGGTCATCTGCAAGGGTACGAATATAGGTTCCTTTAGAACAATATACTCTTAAAGTTAAAAAAGGCTTTTCCCAAGCGAGAATTTCAATTTCATAAATATTGATAGGGCGGGTCGGAATCGGAACTTCAATTCCTTTACGAGCATATTCGTATAAAGGTTTTCCTTGGTATTTAAGAGCTGACCAAATGGTTGGTTTTTGTAAGATTTCACCTGTAAAATGCTGAGCAATAATTGTTTGAATTTGAGCTAATTCAACATTAACCTCTTTAGTTGCAATTATTTCTCCTTCACGATCTGAAGTATTAGTTCTTACCCCAAAATGGATGGTTACCTCATATTCTTTATCAGAATCTAACATCATGGTAGCCATTTTAGTACTCTCACCAAAGCAAATAGGTAACATCCCTGAAGCTAAAGGATCAAGTGCTCCTGTATGTCCTGCTTTATTCGCACGATATAAGTACTTTATACGTTGGAGAATATTATTTGAACTTACTTCTAGAGGTTTATCAAATAATAATACTCCATCAAGATCTCTTCTTTTACTCATGCTATTTTTTTACTGATTTTAAAACTCGATTAATGTGATCAAATTTATCAGCACTGTCATCATAGATGAATTTGATTTCTGGGACAACTCTTAATTTAACTGCTTTTGCAATTAAACTGCGGAAGTAAGGAATTTGTTTATTTAGTACTTCAATTTTTTCTTGAGGTGTTAGCTCATTACTTTCTGCAGTATTAAGGAATGAAATAAAAGCTTTAGCATACATTAAATCAGGACTAATTTCTAAATCCGTAACGATTACCATGCCTAAACTTTTATTATGAACTTCTTGTTGCAAAATAATTGAAAGTTGACGTTTTAGTTCTGAAGCAACACGATCAGAACGTTTAAAAGCTTTAGCCATAAAAGTTTTATCCTTAAGCGAAAAAGATCCTAGTAACATGCGTTACTAGGACTTTTATTGTTAATCAAGCATGCCATTAAATTTGACGTTCAATACGAATTTCTTCGTAAACTTCAATTTGGTCACCTACACGTACGTCATTATAGTTACGTACCCCAATACCACACTCAGTACCAGCACGAACTTCAGATACGTCGTCTTTAAATCTACGTAAAGATTCTAATTGACCTTCATAAATTACAACATTATCACGAAGTACACGGATAGGGTTATTACGTTTAATTACCCCTTCAGTTACCATACAACCTGCAATTTGACCATATTTAGGTGCACGGAAGACATCACGAACTTCTGCAATACCTGTAATTTGTTGTTTGTACTCAGGTGCTAATAGACCCGACATAGCAGCTTTAACTTCGTTAATTAGATCATAGATAATACTATAGTAACGTAAATCTATGTGTTCACGTTCAATTACACTACGTGCAGCAGCGTCAGCACGTACGTTGAAACCAATAATAATTGCTTGTGAAGCAAGAGCTAAGGTAGCGTCAGTTTCAGAGATGCCACCTACACCTGAAGCAATAATATTAACTTTAACTTCATCAGTTGAAAGTTTGTGTAATGCATCTGAGATAGCTTCTACTGAACCTTGTACGTCTGCTTTAAGAACTATGTTAAGTTCACTTGCTTTATTATCATCTGAATTAGCAAATAGGTTTTCGAGTTTTGCTTTTTGTTGACGTGCTAATTTAATCTCTTTAAATTTACCTTGACGGTAGTTAGAAACTTCTCTAGCTTTACGCTCATCAGTTACTACCGTAACTTCATCACCGGCACTTGGTACGCCAGATAAACCTAGAATTTCTACTGGAATCGAAGGACCAGCTTCTTCTACATTTTTACCTAGTTCATTACGCATAGCACGTACTTTACCATATTCTAAACCACAAAGAACTATATCACCTTTGTGTAAAGTACCGTTTTGTACGAGAACTGTAGCTACTGGACCACGACCTTTGTCTAAGAAAGATTCAATAACAACACCTGATGCTAAAACATCTTTAGTTGCTTTTAATTCTAAAACTTCAGCTTGAAGAGCAATAGTTTCTAATAACTCATCTACGTTAGTTCCCGCTTTAGCAGAAACATTAACGAAAATTTCGTCACCACCAAGTTCTTCTGAAATCACTCCATGTTGTAATAGTTCATTACGAACTCTTTCAGGATTAGCTTCAGGTTTATCGATTTTGTTTACTGCAACAATAATTGGCACTTTAGCTGCTCTTGCGTGTTGAATTGCTTCAACAGTTTGAGGCATTACTCCATCATCAGCAGCCACTACAAGTACAACTATATCTGTTGCCTTAGCACCACGAGCACGCATGTTAGTAAAAGCGGCGTGTCCAGGAGTATCTAAGAAGGTAATTTCACGACCCGATGGTAGAGTTACGTGGTAAGCACCTATATGTTGTGTAATACCACCTGCTTCTCCAGAAGCAACTCGGGTTTTACGGATATAGTCAAGAAGTGAAGTTTTACCGTGGTCTACGTGACCCATAATGGTAACTACAGGGGCACGGGTAATTTCTTTACCTTGATTTTGGTTTTCAGTTGATTCGTTTAATAATTCTTGTTCTAGGTCATTATCGTTACGTAAAATAACTTTATGTCCCATTTCTTCAGCTGCAAAAGCTGCTGTTTCTTGAGGTAAAACTTGGTTAATAGTAACCATTTCACCCATTTTCATGAAGAATTTAATAACGTCAGCTGCTTTTACCGCCATACGGTTAGATAACTCTGAAACCGTAATTGTTTCACCGATAATTACATCTCTAATTACAGGAGCTGCTGGTTTATTAAAGCTTTGTTTTAATTTACTTTTTGCACCTTTTTGACGACGTTTACCAGCTTTGCTTGAACGACGATCTTCTTCTGCTTCTGCATCTTTAGCGAATTTAGAAGAGTATTTTGAGTAATCATCGTTACTATCTTCTTGTGAATTAAAAGAGCTAGCTTTTTTATTCTTATTTTTATTAGCAGCGTCGTTTTTACGTTGTTTACGATCTTCTGCTTTTTGTCGATTTAATCTTTCTAAGTTAGCCTTAGCTGTTTGTTCTAGTTTAGCAATACGCTCTTGTTCTTCACGCTCTTCACGTTCTAATTGCGCTTGCTTTTCTTCTTCACGACGTTTTTGACGTTGTTTTTCAATATTAGCTTCGTTAGCTTGTTGTTCTAAGATAGAAAGTTGTTCTGGAGATAAACTTCTATCTTTACGATGTTGTACGTTTTCCGTACTACGTTTTTTAGGTTTAATTTCAGTTTTTGCCATTATGCTTCAGTCTCCTCTTCATTAAACCATACGATCTGACGAGCTTGCATAATTAAAGAATTTGCAAGATTTTCGCTCACATTAATGTATGAAATTAATTCATCTGTAGCTAAGTCCGCTAAATCTTCAAGAGATTTAATATCATGACTAATTAAATTAATTAGAATGTCATTAGTCATTCCTTCAAGGTTTCTTAGACGATCTTCAACGCCAGATTGTTCTATTTGTTCTTGTTGTGCATTTAAGAGTTCTCTTACTCTTTCATTTGCACGATCTTTTAGTAATTTTGCATCTTCAGTTTCGAAGAGTTCTTCTAGCTCTTCAATACTTGCAGCTGCTAATTCTTCTACATGTTTAAAGCCTTGTTCAACAAGGAAACGTGCTGTATCTTCATCAATTTGCAGATCATTTTCAAAATTACTAATGAATTTTTGATCTTCTTCCTCTTTTTCTTTAGCAAAAGTTTCAATATCGTAAACATGGATTTTCCAGCCTAAGATTTGATTTGCTAAACGAACATTTACCCCTTTTTGTCCAATAGCAATAGGTAATTGTTCTGGAGAAACAGCTACTGAAATCATTTTTGATTTTTCATCAATAATGATTTGTGCTTCTTCATCTGGAGAAAGAGTTAATAAGCTATGGATGTAAGTAACAAAATCATCAGAGAAAGGAATTATATCGATTTTTTCATTACGTAATTCACGAGTAATTGGCGCTATACGAGAAGTTCTAACTCCTAAACAAGCACCAATTAGGTCTAGTTTTTTGTCGTTAGTTCTTACAACCACCTTAGCTCTTAAACCTGGTTCGCGAACTATATCTACAACTTCAATAATACCATTTTGAATTTCTGGTACTTGTCTTCTTAGTAAAGCGTGTAAGAAATCAGGGCTGGTACGTGATAAGATCATTTGTTGCTTATTAGGATCACCTGATTCTAAAGCAACTAAAAGAGCACTAACTTCTTGGTTATTTCTAAATCTATCACCAGGAATTAATCCCTCACGACGAATAATCCCTTCAACATAATTATGTTCAGCTTCGTCATTGTCAATAAAGTCATTACGACGTACATTTAATTCAGGGAAAGATAATACCACTGAGTTATTTTTAGATTGACGTACACGACCTTTTACAATTTTTCCTAAATAAGGTTCATAAGATTTAATGATTTTTTCATTTTCTAGACTACGAACCTTTGAAGTCATAATTTGACGGAAAGTATTATAACCTATACGATCTAACTCAATTACTTCATTCTCGTCTACATCTTCAATATAGTCCCCTACTTTTAAGTTAGGGTTTTCGAATAATGCTGCTTCAATACTAATTTCACGTGTAGGTACATTTACTTCCTCTACAACTTTCCATAAACGATAAATAGTTGCATCACCTGTTTCAGGATCTAAACTGATTTTAAATGTACGCTCTCCATCATATTTACGACGTACGGAAATAGCTAAGCCTTCTTCAATAGCTTCAAGAATTTTATTAAAGTCAATGTGGCGTCTTTCAGCAATGTCACGCGCCCATTTTACTAACTCTAATTCTTTATTTTGTGTTGACATAGAATTATCTCAAATTGGGTTAAGTTAGAAAAGATCAATTACAGGATCAAGTTTAGCTTTGTGAATATTAGTAAACATGATTTCAATCACTTCTTGATCATCAGAGGTTGTAGATTTGTTTTTTGCAGTCCCTTTGCCTGGCTTTGCTTTTTTCCCAGGTTTAGGTTTTACATATGAAGTATCAACTTTTACTGTATTTTCAGTTACTTCTAAGAGTATACCACT
Organism: Psittacicella gerlachiana; assembly: GCF_003585965.1. Classification (GTDB taxonomy): domain Bacteria; phylum Pseudomonadota; class Gammaproteobacteria; order Enterobacterales; family Psittacicellaceae; genus Psittacicella; species Psittacicella gerlachiana. The sequence goes on from NZ_NRJF01000126.1 coordinate 19,060, forward strand.
AACTTTTTTGGTATTAAGTTGAGCCATACGCAGGTTGATTAGTACAGGTTGTCCAATATATTTAGAAAATTGTTCTAAAGTAAATAAAGGACGATCTAGACCTGGTGATGAAACTTCCAAATCATATTCACAATCGATTGGATCTTCTACATCTAGAATTGGACTAATTGCATCTGAAACCACTTCACAGTCTTCAATTACAATTCCCTCTTCTTTATCAATGTATACTAATAAAGTTGGGTGTTTACCTTTATTAAATACCACCCCCCATAATTCATAACCTAAATTTTCAATGGTAGGTTGAATCATTTGTTGAATATTCTCTTGAATAGATGCCATATTATTTTTGGTAAAAATTTTATTTTAAATAAATTTAGATCAGCAAAAAGGGCAGCTTAATTTAAGCCGCCCTTTCGAAAAATATATTTTCAGAAAGGAAAAATCTGAATATCCTTTTGAGAAAATTGGACGCGGGAGCTGGATTTGAACCAACGACCTTCGGGTTATGAGCCCGACGAGCTACCAGACTGCTCCATCCCGCAACAAAACCTTGCTGCTGATGTACAGATAAACAATCTTAAAAGATTTTTTCTTTTTTCTTGTTTCCTGTCTTTCCTCAACGCTGACTATTATAGATCAGTAAAATATTAAATGCAATAGTTTTTATCAAAAAAAATGAATTAATTTCTTAATTAGTTGTTT
>NZ_NRJF01000127.1 GCF_003585965.1 Psittacicella gerlachiana
ATCTAGGGCAAGGCGTATAATATAAGAGTAAAAAAATAAAAACAAAAAATAAAACAAGGAAGTATCAAGATTATGTCAGAACAAAAATTTACGAATAGTCTTATTAACACTTTTACACGAGCACAACAAATTGCTGATCAAGCACATCATGCTCAAGTAACTGATTTACACTTAGTAAAAGCGGCTTTAGAAAGCCAAGCAAATCCTCTTTCAAGCTTACTTAGCACCATGGGAGTTAATCTTGCAACGGTAAGCCAAGGGGTTGAGCGTGCTTTAGGTAACTTACCTACTGTAAGTGACAATAGCATGCAAAAAGATGCTGATTCAATTCTTAGTAACCACTTAAATCGTGCTTTAGTTTTAACTACTCGTTTTGGAGATAAATTTGCTTCGCTCGAGTTATATTTATTAGCGGTAGTAGAAGATACTAATCATAATAATACGTTACGTAATATTTTCTTAAGTCTGCCACAAAAAGATGACTTTACTGCAAAAAATATTGAAGCTACGATTAAATTCTTACGTCAAGGACGTACCGTAGATTCATCAGATGATAATGCTCTTTCTGATGAAGTTAAAGCTTTCTTAGTGGACTTAACGGAACTTGCAGAACAAGGAAAACTTGATCCGGTAATTGGGCGTCATGAAGAAATTAACCGCTCATTACAGATTTTACAACGTAGAAGTAAAAATAACCCTGTTTTAATTGGTAAACCTGGGGTAGGTAAAACTGCGGTAGTTGAAGGTATTGCGCAATTAATTGTGAAAGGTGCGGTTCCTGAAAGCTTAAAAAATGCTCGTATTCTTAGCTTAGATCTAGGGGCATTAATGTCGGGAACTCAATATCGTGGTCAATTTGAAGAAAAAATCAAAAAAATGTTAGATGCTCTCAAAAGTTCATCTACTAATGTAATTCTTTTTATTGATGAAATCCACCAAATTGTTGGTTCTGGTAAAACTGGTGATAGTGCCATGGATTTAGGTAATCTCTTAAAACCAGCATTATCACGTGGAGAAATTCACTGTATTGGGGCTACTACCTTAAATGAGTATCGTCAATATATTGAAAAAGACTCAGCTCTTGAACGTCGTTTCCAAAAAGTAATGATTGAAGAGCCTACAGTTGAAGATACTATTAATATTCTTCGTGGCTTAAAAGAAAGATATTCTTTACACCATAAAGTACAAATTACCGATACTGCAATTGTAGCGGCAGCTGTACTCTCAAATCGTTACATTACTGATCGTACCTTACCTGATAAAGCAATTGACTTAATTGATGAAGCGGCTTCAAAAATTAGTATGGAAATCTCTTCAGAGCCAACCAAAATGGTACGTTTACATAATGCAATTGATGAATTAAAAATCTCTCAATTTGCTTTAAGTAAAGAAGAAGACGAAGATAGTAAAAAACGTTTAGCAAAAATTGAAGCAGAAATTCAAGAAAAAGAACAAGAATATGATTCTTTAAAAGAAATTCTCAATGCGGAAAAATCTCGTTTAAATGCAGATCAAGATTTAAAATTAAAACTGGAAAAACTAAAACTTGAAGCAGAGCGTGCTCAACAAAATGGGGAATATGAAACCGCTTCTCGTCTTCGTTATCAAGATATTCCAGAAATTGAAAAACGCTTAGAACAATTAGGCAACGAAGACTTTGATTATCAATTAATTCGTACGCGTGTAACCGAAAAAGAAATTGCTGAAATCATTAGCCAACAAACTGGTATTCCATTAAGCAAACTTCAAGAGTCAGAAAAAGAAAAACTGTTAAATCTTGAAGCGGTACTTGGAGCACATGTTATCGGACAACCTGAAGCAATTCGTGTAGTAGCTAATGCTGTGCGTCGTTCACGTGCCCATATTCAAGATGATAAAAAACCTCTTGGTAGCTTCTTATTCTTAGGGACTACAGGGGTAGGTAAAACTGAACTAGCTAAAGCTTTAGCATATCAATTATTTGACAATGATGAAAATATTGTGCGTATTGATATGTCAGAGTATATGGAAAAACATACGGTTTCACGTTTAATTGGGGCTGCTCCTGGCTATGTAGGTTATGAAGAAGGTGGACAATTAACTGAGGCGGTACGTCGTAATCCTTACTCTATTGTACTCTTTGACGAAGTAGAAAAAGCTCACCCAGATATTTTCAATGTATTCTTACAAATTCTTGATAATGGTCAATTAACTGATGGACAAGGAAGAGTGGTGAACTTCCGTAATACCGTAATCATCATGACTTCGAACATAGGTTCACGTGAGATTATGGAAAATTCTGAGATGCCATATGAACAATTACGTGAAATGGAATTAGGAATTTTAAGACAACACTTAAAACCAGAAGTACTTAACCGTATTGATGATATAGTAGTGTTCCATCCATTAGCAAAAGAGGACATGAGACAAATTGCTCAAATCCAAATCAATCGTCTCAATAGTCGCTTACGTTATCAAGAGTTACTTCTTAAAGTTGACAGTGCAGCTTTAGATTACTTATGTGATATCGGTTATGATCGTGAGTTTGGTGCTCGTCCATTAAAACGTGTAGTAACTAACTACTTAGAAAATCCACTTTCACGTTTAATTATTAGTGGTCAAGCTCCTGAACACTCATATATCAATGTAACTAAAAATCTAGCTTATGTAGATGAAGATACTACTCCTGATGTAGAGCCTTTAGCATTTAGTGTTGAAGCTGCTCCGACTAATGAAGTATTCTTCTAAATATAAACCAACATAATCAAGCTTATAGGAAAAAGATGGTCTTAGGATCATCTTTTTTTATTTAATTGCTTACAATAAGTGCTTAAACTTTAATCCCCAAATTATAAATTTAACATCTTAAATCCAAAAAAAACCTCAGGTGCGAACCTGAGGTCAACTTTTTTAGTTAGAGAGATCGGGAAATTTATTCCACTTCAAGAGGAACAAATTTAAATTGAGTTACATCAAATAAACCATTGCAAGTAAGTTTGAGTTTTGGAATTACCGGTAAAGGTAAAAATGCTAATTGCATAAATGGGTCATGTAAGAATACCCCACAAGCACGTGAAGCCTCTTTAAGTTTTTCTACTGTTTGTTGTACATAGGCTGCACTTTCGGTAGAGAGAACGCCAGCAATTTCGAGAGCAAGGTGAGCTTTAACTTCGCCATTAAGGACGCAACTTAAGCCTCCATTGGTAGCGATAATTGCATTAATTGCTTGAGCAAGATCTTGAGCTGTAGCTCCCATGGCCGTAAGGTTATGACTATCATGTCCTACCGAAGAAGCCAGAGCTCCTTGAGTTAAACCTGTGCCTGTAACAAGAGCAAAAGCAGGTTTAATTTGTTGTCCATAGCGTTCTACAGTAGTTAATAAGGCTGCCGGTTTATCAAAAATCGCATTCCCCTGAGCATCATGACCAATACAAGTTAGATGTTCTTCACCAGTAATAATTTCATTGTGAATTACTTCAACTGCACGATATTTTTTTCCGACTTCAAAGTTATAACTAAAGTCTTGTGCAGTAACTGGAGTACGAACTACTGAATTAAAGGTTGGTGGGTTTGAAGCAGCAAGACGAGCAGGTGCTTGCCCTACTAAATCTAAACTTGCTACATCTAGTCCTCCAATAAATACTTTAGAGATGGTTACGTTTTCTACATCTGAAACTAAAACTATATCAGCTTTTTTCCCAGGAGCAATTAGACCTAGGCGACGTAAGCCATAGTGTTGTGCTGTGGTATATGAAGAAACACGATAAGCTAAATGAGGTTTAACGCCATGTTTTTGAATCAGACGACGTACCATTGCATCTATATGTCCGGTATGTACCATATCATAAGGGGTTACATCATCAGTACAGAGACAAATAGCTGCAGAAGAGTATTCATTTAAAATTGGAGCCAAGGCATCAAGGTTACGAGCTGCCGAAGCCTCACGCATAAATACCGTTACCCCTTTAGCGAGTTTTTCTAGAGCTTCTTCTTTAGTTGTACACTCATGATCATTGTTTACGCCGGCTGCTAAATAAGCATCAAGTTGACGTCCAGAAACAGTGGGAGCATGACCGTCAATTGCCATCCCACTAAAGAGTTGCATTTTATCGAGTACGAGAGGGTCTCCATTAATTACCCCTGGAAAGTTCATCATTTCTGCTAAGCCAAGTACATAAGGATTATCAATGTAATCTTTCATTTGCTCTACAGTAAACTCAGCTCCATTTACTTCGCAGTTAGGTAAAGCGGGAACGCACGAACTCATTTGAATAAATTGGTTTTGGTAAGCTTGGGCAGAAGAACGTAAGAACCAATCTAAACCTGTAGTTCCGATGACATTAATTACTTCATGAGGATCACAGACAATGGTGGTTAACCCTAAAGGCAAGGTTAAAGATTCAAATACTTGCGGAGTCATAATGGAAGATTCTATGTGCATATGTGCATCAATAAATCCTGGTACTGCAGTGTGTCCTTGTCCATCTATAACTTGGCTAGCGGGATGATTTTGATATTGCGCACCAAAGCCGACAATTGTTCCATGCTTGATAACAATTGGACCATCAAGATAGCCTCCACTAATGAGATTCATAATTTTTACATTATCAATACGTAAATCAGCTTCTTGCTCATTACGAGCTACAGCAAGAATATCGAGGAGGTGTTCACGGCTAAGTTCTTGAGTATGTTTTGCTTGTCGGGTCATGGGGAGATCTCTCTAAAAAAATTAAATTTAAAAAAAGTTTTAATTTGTGAAGTACAAATTAAAACTCAATGTTATGCCTTTGCTATAAAAAATTATTCTTAGCAGTGTTAAGTAAACACTGGGAGATTTAAATTACCAAATCAAAGGGAGAAAATAATGCTATTAGTGAGAATAGCAAACTGGTAAAAGAAAGCACGGGAATACTTTTTTAGTTTTACCAGTAGACTTATGCTTAAAGTAAGCAAGAATTGTTAGTTGCTAAAAAATAATTTCTTGGTATTATGCCACAAGAAAAATCTTTGCAAAGGGGGTAGAGGAATAAAAAAGACAAAAAAAACTAATATTTTGTAAAAAATTATCATTTGCGATCTCCAATTTAGCAAAAAATTATCAAATGATAAAAATTTTTATAAAAAGTTTGAGTTAAGAAACTAAACAGCAAATCAAGACTCTAAAAAATCATCTAGATAAGAGTAAAAATAAGAATAAAATGTAAGTTTTTGTTTAAAATGGTAGTTTGTTTTATAAAAATAAACTACCAAATGACTGTTTGTGGTAGAGTGGAAAAAGGGAAAATTAAGTTAACTTTGTAAGAGAGTTTCGGAGTTTGTATAAGCTTAGCTACAAGAGTCAAAAGCATTGAAATAAAAAAATTTGGAAGCTGTTTTGGAGTCAGAATAAAGTAGAGAAGATAAGAGCCAAGAATCGATAAGGTTAGGATTTGCCAAGAGTGAGCATTTAGTTAAATGGGTCTCCAATAAATTTTATTGTAAGCAAATATATTACTTTGTCTAAGAACTCTTAATTAATAAGCTGGGTTTAGAGTTAAGGATGATGATTTTTCCTAGGGGTTAAATATGGTATAATTACAAATCAGATTTCCCTTTATCAACCGTAAATAAATTTTTATCTACGGTTAGAGCTAAATTTATATTAAATATAGAACTCATGGATTTTTTTAGATATCAAAATGGTGAATTATATGCGGAAAATGTAGCTGTTAGTAAAATTGCCGCAGATTATGGTACACCTTTATACATTTATTCAAAAGCCACTTTATTACGTCACGTTGAAGCATTTAAGCAGGCTTTTGCAGGACGTAATGGTTTAATTTGTTATGCGGTTAAAGCTAACTCAAATTTAGCAATCTTACAGTTACTCTCAAAGCAAAATATAGGTTTTGATATAGTTTCTGGTGGTGAGTTAGCTCGTGTTATGGCTGCAGGAGCAGATCCAAGTAAAGTAATTTTCTCTGGGGTAGCAAAAACTGAAGAAGAAATTACTATGGCTCTAGAAGCTGGTATTCTTTGCTTTAATGTAGAGTCGGCAATGGAATTAGATCGGATTAATACAGTTGCTGGTCGCTTAGGTAAAGTAGCACCGATTAGTTTCCGTATTAATCCTAACGTAGATGCTCATACTCATCCATATATTTCTACAGGTTTAAAAGAAAATAAATTCGGGATTCCTGTAGAGACTGCTTTTGATGAGTATTTACGTGCGGAAAAAATGGAACACGTAAAAATTGTTGGTTTAGATTTCCATATCGGCTCACAACTAACAGAAATTTCTCCATACATAGATGCGATTAGAGCTTTAAAGAAATTAATTCGTCAACTTTATGCTGCGGGGATTAAATTACATCATTTAGATATAGGGGGGGGGTTAGGAGTAACCTATTCTCAAGAAGCTCCACCTTTACCAAATGAGTTAATTAATGCAGCTTATGAAGAACTTGCAGATCTTTTTGAAGATGTGGGAGAATTACAAATTGTCGTTGAACCAGGACGTTCAATTGTAGCAAATGCAGGGATCTTTGTTTATAAAGTAGAGTTTACTAAAGATAATCTTGGAAAAAACTTTGCAATAGTTGATGCGGGAATGAATGATAATATTCGTCCAAGCCTATATAGTGCATTTATGAATATTATTACCGTAATTGAAAATCCAGAGTCTGAACTAAAACTTTATGATGTAGTAGGACCTGTGTGTGAAACGGGAGATTTCCAAGGTAAGAATCGTCAACTACGTATTCAACAAGGAGATTTACTTGCAATGCGTGGTTCAGGGGCTTATTGTGCTTCTATGGGATCGCAATATAACTCACGTCCAAAATGTGTTGAAGTTTTAGTGGATGATGAGCAGGTACATGTGATTAGAGAACGTGAAACCTATGCTGATCTATGGGCAAAAGAAAAACTCTTAGCTGAGTAAGCTCACGAGTAAAGTTAAAGACAACTTTTTTTGTTGCTTTGAGTTTTGAGTTATCCTCAGATAAATATTATCTTGTGAGAAGAAATGTAATATTTACAAGATAATTTTTAAGAAAAAATTATAGTTTACGTAAAGAGTAAGCATTTTAAGGTAAGGAAGTTTTCCTTACCTATTTTTTTTGCTTAAAAAAAAGGAAAGCGGGCGCTTTCCTTTATAAGGTTAGAATATGAATATTTTAAAATTAACTTTGCTTTGTTTGTTGTTTAGGTTTTTTATTTAGTGTTGTTACTTATTTTGTGTTAGGTATTTTGTTGCCTGATTATTTTAATCTCAGAATGTATTATTGATTTAGAGGTATAAACGTTTTTCGATTAAAATAATTAACATTTGAACAAATTTAAAAACTTATAGTATAAAAATAATTCTTGGTTTTTTAAATTTACCTATAAAAAAGTATATTTAGAAGTTATAGGTAGGTTTATGAGTTTTCTCCATGTTTTGATTTTTTAATTTATTAGCTAATTTCTTTACATTTATTTTATAGGGTACTAACTGCTAAAATCCAAGAGGAAAATATTTTAACCTTTTGTTTTTTAGTTAAAAGAAATGAAAATATTTTCCCTTGTACTATAAATTTGAGGCTTTAATGTCGAAAATTTAAAGATAAAATTGCCTTAATTAATTCTGTTTTGGTTAGTGCCTATAGAGCTACTTGTGCAAAGCTTAAAGCAATTGATAACTTTAAAAGTTAAGCTTAAGTTTGTTGGAGGCATTCTACTGAATTTGTTTTAAAATCTTTTGATGGAGTTAGGGGGTAATATTAGAATAACTATACAACTTGTAGAGGCAAAAAATTACTTCCTAGGGGTAATCCTAAATTTAGCTTAGAAAAAAAGCTTCCTCTTGAAGAGAAAGCTTTTAAGACGAAAATAATTGCATGTAGCAATGCTACATGCAATCTAATTCACTTTACACATCACAGAGAGCTTAAGACCTAAAAGCTCTACTACTTGTATAATTGGCACTTACAATTATACAAGTCTGAATAAGTAATACGATGACCAGTCGTATTACCTACTTACCTCTTCTTGCTAGAGGTAAACGGTTGTTTAGGTGTGTTTCCTAAAGTTAAAAATATAAAAAATAATTTATACGGGGATTAACCGGTAAATCTTAATTACCTTGTTAATTGATGGTAAGAACTCTGATTTTTGATATTTAAGATCATTTTAGATCCGATAAAACCGAAGCAAATCATCGTTTTTATAGTGTTTTTATCAAAGAGTTATAATCTTTATATTTTTATTATATACAAAAAATAAAAAAATAATAGTATCTAAACAAAAAAATTTAAATTTTTTTTCGTTTGAAGTTTTTTGAGCAAAATAATTTTGTTCAGAGTTAGCTTTAGATCCCAAGAAATGCAAACTTATGCTTTTGGGTAAATTTTGCGTTTAGGTAATAACCTTATAAAAATTAAGGTTATTTTCTGAGGAGTAAGCTTTTTCTTTTCTTTAAGGTGAGAAAAATAATTCTTGAGTGGGAGGAAATATAAAAAGAGTTGTGCTGTTTTTCAAGAGTTTAGCTAGGGGTAGGAATTTTTAATCTTGGATTATAAAAAATTATAGATATACTATTGAGTAGATACATGTATATATTTTAAGTTGAGACAAGTCTGAAGTTGAGTATACAATGCTCAACTTCTTTTTTTAT
>NZ_NRJF01000128.1 GCF_003585965.1 Psittacicella gerlachiana
GGAGCTTTTAACTTATTGAGCATTTAAATAGGCAAGAAGTTTGCTTTCAAAAGCTTCGATTTGAGCTTTGTTATCGTTAGAATTATTTATAAAGTAGGTAAAGGCTATTTTTTTCCCTTTAGAGGTAGTAATAATCCCCGTAAAGTTAGTCACTCCATTGAGTGATCCGGTTTTACCTTGAATTTGATAAATTTGAAAAGCTTTTTTGTGTTGTAAGGTACCTTGATCTTGTTGTGGAAATAATTGCCACAGATTACCTAAAGCTTGATTGTTAGTATAAATTGCAGTAACAATTTTTGTCATTTCTAAAGGCGTGGCATTATTGTAATAAGAGAGTCCCGAACCATCATAGATAGTTGGATCTACGCCAATTCCTAAAGAGCGTAAGAGATCACGGTTAACCCGATTAGCAAGAGTATAAGAAACCGGTTGACTAGTTTGCACAAAAGCAAGATTACGATAAAGTTGTTCAGCAATATGGTTTTCGGAACGGGAAAGCATATTTTCAATTAAAGAACCAATAGGTAAACTTTTGATTGTAAAACTTGGAACAGTTTTATTGCCGAGCAGTTGTGTTGAGTAGCTCATTTTTCCTACAGTAATTTTCTTACTTGCTAAAGCATTGCGAATTACTTGTGCTGTAAATTGATTGCCATTAGGAACGGCAAAGTACATCCAAATCCCTTGTTTGTTTTGAGCTACACAACCATCAAGAGTAAAACTTGTCCCTTGTGCATTGATATAATTTAGCTCACAATCTTGTGCTTGACTAGGACTCACAATTTTTACTTGAGAAGTAATTTTTATCTCTCGACTATTAGCATAGTTTTGCATTGGAGCAATAGTACCAAGAGTACCATCGGTTTTTAAAGTGCCAGCAATACAGTTGTAGTTAAATTGAGCAACAGTATTTTCGGAACTATAGCACATAGAATTACCATTCCATACCCAGCCTTGAGGACGGTCATGTCCGGTGTATTTACCTAAGTTAAGGACGAGATTTCTAATTCTCTTTACGCCTCGTTGTAAGAGATTATTTACAATGGTATTAACGCTTTGACTATTAAAACTCGGATCTCCGGTAAATTCCAAAGTTAAGTCTACTTCGCCATTACTCAGAACCTTAATAAAAGCTCTTGTTTCGAGAGTTTGATTATAGTCAAATTTACTTGCGGTTAATAAGGCAGTGATTACTTTGTTTGTCGAAGCGGGTTTAAAGTTAGCTTGAGCATTATAACTGAGAATTACCTTGTTGGTTGTTAAGTCAACAGCATATAAACCAACCATAGCATTAGGAAGATAGGCTTGAGGATTAAAATTGCCTAAGTTTTGGGTTTTCCAGTCAATAGCTGGAAGTGCCAGTTTACTGATATTACTATGAGCTTGATAGCTTTGCTGTTGGCTAATTAATTGATCGAGTGAAGCTTCTTCTCCATCATGAGCTAAAGTGGTTAGACTTAGACTCGTAAAGGTAACAAGTCCTAGGGTTTTTAAGAAATTAAGTTTTAACATAAATTATACAAGTAAAGTCTGGCTCTATAAATTAAGTCAGACTTAGATATAACTAGAGTTTAGGAACAACGAAAGTATCTTTACCTTGACGTAATTGCTTAAAGGTAGGGAAATCAGTTGCTCTTAGAAACGGATTGTATGCTAATTGCTCTGAAAACTTTATTGGAGGTTGAGGATGAGCAATAATTTGTTCTTTAAGAGGCACTAAAGTTGAGTCTTGCTCTGCTAGAGCAAGAGCATAAGCAAGATTGCCTAGAGTATATTCGTGACCAGGATAAAGCTTAAACTCTTGTTCGCCAATAAAATCTTTTACCAGTTGTAAGGAGTTATAGAGCTTGAGGTAATCACCATCAGGCATTACTCGTCCACAACCAAGATTAAAAATTAAATCTCCAGTAAACATAAGGTTCTCAGTAGTAAAAACTAAGTGTTGATCTGTATGTCCTGGGGTATCTAAGGCAAGAAACTCTAAGCCTCCAAGGATAAATTTTTGTCCTGGGGTTACATAGCAACGTGCGGCTTCAGGTACTTGAAACGGGATACTCGCAAAAATTTCTTGCTTAGTATAGACTTTAGTTTGTGGATAAGCTTCAAGTAAGGCTTCTAAACCTGATACATGATCAAAGTGTTTGTGGGTAATTAAGACTGCGACTTTTTGGAGTTGATGTTGCTCTAAGTAAGCCTGTACGGGAGCAAATTCGCCAATATCGATAACGATAGCTAAATCTTCACGTCTCAGGACATAAATATAATTATCACTGAGAGCGGAAAGGATATCTACATGAAGCATGAATTATTCCTCTTTCTTTTTTACATGATGGTACTGAGCAACAAAAATGTCAAAGAGTTCTTGATTAATTTCTTGTAAACGAGTATGGGTAAGACCTTGAGTTTCCCTGTACTCACGAGGAATACAATTTTCCTTAAAACCTTGTTCTAATTCACTAAACAGAGAAGTTAAATGCTGATGTAATCTTTGAAGTTCAGGGTCAGTAAATGCAGGCTCTGGTTTAGTGTTAGTTGTTGTTACACTAGTTGCAGTATTAATTGTTTCCTCAAGAGTTGTTTCTTTACTCTCAGTAGTTTTATTACGAGTTTTTGTTGTGGTTTTGTTGCCACTTTTACTACTACTTTTAATATTTGCAGAAGCAGGCTCTGATTCTGTAGTTTCTTTTTTAGAAAGAAGAGCTTCTGCTTTTTTCTTGCTTGTACTTTTAGCAGTTGTTTTACTCTTGTCTGTTTTACTTTTAGCTTTACCTATTTCGAGTTCACTAAGCTCAACTTGCGTTTGAGGATAAATAAGTTTAGATAATTTAGCTCGTTCTTGGTAATTCGGAGTAACTTTTTTGAGTTTTTTAGTGGCACTAGGGTTTTCCGCTTCGTAAATCTCATCATGATAGAGAAGCGAAGTCTCGAGATCGGCAGCTTGTGTCGCTAAGGTATCAACTAATTCATTACCAGCAATTCCGGTGTGAGCTGCGACTTTTTCCCATTTAATTGCAAAATGTTTTTTATAGAGGTAACAACGTTTAAATAAGTCTGGATTCTTTTTATCTTTCCAGTTTTGTTTTACCCAGCCCTCGATCCATTTGGTCATGGAATCTTTGAGGTAGTTAGAATCTGTTTTGAATAAAATTTTATCGCCACGTTTAATGAGTTTTTCTTGATGCAAATAAAACATTGCATAGAGAAAAGCACTAATTTCCATGCGATTATTAGTAGTAAGGATAAATCCCTTGGATTTATGAAGAATTAATTTTTGTTCTTGATCGAATACTGCAAAAGCGTAACCGCCTTTACCAGGATTTTTTCGACAAGCTCCATCAATGTAAACTGTTAACATAAAGTTTATTATAGCAAAGATACCCAAGGACAAAAAGCAAGAGTAAAGAAAGAGTTAGCAAGAAAGAAGTTGGTAAGGAGAAGAGGTAAGTTTGTGATAACTTTAAGAGGGGAGTGCATACTAATAAAGTTATTCTTCTAAATAAGTATCAATTAATAACCCCAAGCGGTTAAGCTTGGGGTTAGAGAAAACTTATTATTTACGAGAGCAACAAGAAGCACGATTATTTTTTGTTGTTGAACAAGTAGCTACTTTATTGTTGCTGTTTGCGTTATTGGCTGTACAAGTTGTTGAAGCACAGTTGCCATCTGTACAAGTGGTGTTACAAGCATTTCCTGCACAAGTTTTTGTCGTTGCACAATTACCATTAGTACAAGTAGTTGCACAGTTTGTATTTGCATTGCAACTTGTTGCATTACAGTTATTAGCTGTATATGCGGTAGCACAGTTACCATTTTCACAGTTAGTTGTACAGCTGTTATTTGCACAAGTTTTGCAACTAGCATTGGTACAAGTGTTAGGACAAGCATTACCAGTGGTACAAGCTTTTACGTTTGTATTTTCAGTTGTACAATTGCCACCATTGCAAGCTGTAGTGCAAGCTTTGCCTTTACAAGTATCTAGAGTTTGCTTACATGCAGTAGTTTCACAAGTTTGCGAAGTACAAGTAGTAGCTTCACATTTTGCGGTTGCTACATTACATGTCGCTGTAGTACAAACATTAGTTGCATGAGCAGGAGCAGTTGCAAAGAATCCAGCAACAACTACCGCAAAAACGGTTGATAGAGTTTTTAAAGTTAATTTCATATTACGCCTCAAATATTAAATTAATTTATAACTATAAGTCTTACTTACATTTTTGTACTTTTATATGTATGTACTTATACTTTTATATGTACTTTTGTACTTTTGTACTTTTGTACTTTTGTACTTTTGTACTTTTGTACTTTTGTACTTTTGTACTTTTGTACTTTTGTACTTTTGTACTTTTGTACTTTTGTACTTTTGTACTTTTGTACTTTTGTACTTTTGTACTTTTGTACTTTTGTACTTTTGTACTTTTGTACTT
>NZ_NRJF01000129.1 GCF_003585965.1 Psittacicella gerlachiana
TATAAAATTGGAAGAAAGAGAAAAATAATTAAGAAATTTTGATGAGAAAATGCTTTATGAAGAGAATAGAAGAAGTTAATTTTTTGGGATAAGTAAGGTGCTAAAATCTTGAGATAACTTTGAGAGGTGTAGGCTAATGTAAGGATAATGATAAATAAAAATAAGTAAGGGGCAATTAAAGAGATTTCAAGTATAAATCTATTTGAGATGAGCAGTATAAATATATGCATAGAATAGAGGATGAAAGGAATATAAGCAGGAAGGATGTGATAATTGGGTCGCTGTATTTTGCACAACACAGCGACTGGAAAAATACAGTTTGCTTCTAAGTTAGAGGTCGATTTTTGTTCCAACTTTAGAGAAATTCATAATAAATTGACTCTTATAGCTACGAACATTATTCTCACTCGTTAAGACTCTACGGGTAAATTCATGATAGGTCTGCATGTTCTCAGTATGCACTAAGAGTAAAAAGTCGTAATCTCCTGAAATTTCATAGCAACTCATTACCTCAGGTTCTTCAAGCATCTTTTGCTCAAAAAACTGTTGTTTAGGATTATGAGTTTCCATTTCAATCATGACAAAAACACTAATATTTTTTCCTACCGCACTTGGATTGATAATTGCCACTTGTTTGCTAATAACATTATTATCAATCATAGTTTGAATACGTCTTTGACAGGTTGATACTGAAGAATAGACTTTTTCTGCAAGGAGTTTGAGAGGGATACTGTTATCTTGTTGTAAGAGATTTAGGATACGTTTGTCGAGATCATCAAGTGGTTGCATAAATTTTTCAATATCTCTTTAAATTTGAGAAATATTTTCTTTAAGAGAGTTTTATAGGTAATTTTTCTTACGCTTAATCCATTATAATAAACCCTATGATTTAGGTCAATGTTTAGGGAATTTTGAATGTATCGTTATGTACTTTGTTGTATTTGTTCGCAAGTACTGTTTAGCTCATTATATTTATTCAGTGACGCTATGCAGCCTTTAACAGGAACAACTATTTTTTCGTTACGCATGCTTGCCATGTGGTGTGGTTTATTTTTGCTGATTAATTTAGTATTACCTCGTAAAGCGTTTATAAACTTTATTCGTAGAGATCTCAGTACTAATTGGAAAAAGTGGGCAATTATGGTAATGGGATCTGCTCTGTTTGGAAGTCAACTTTGGTTATTTATGTGGGCTCCTATTAATGGTGAGGGAGTAAATGTAGCCATGGGCTATTTTCTCTTTCCTCTAATGATGATGTTAGCAGGACGCTTAATTTGGCAAGAAAGATTAAGTTTTTGGCAAGGGGTAGCGACAAGCTGTGCCATTATTGGTGTGGCTAATGAACTTTATTTTCATGGAGAATTTTCTTGGACAACACTTTGGGTTGCTTTAGCTTTTCCTCCTTATTATTTAACGCGGAGAGCAATGAAAGTTCACCCTTTACTAGGACTATTTTTTGATTTATGTTTAATAGCTCCTTGTTGTTTGATTTACTTGTGGGGACAAGAGCAAGCTTTTGCTTTAATTACTACCGAATGGCGTTATTGGATCTTAGTTCCTTTATTGGGATTAGTAAGTGCTTTATCTATGTTTTTAAATTTATTATCAAGTAATCACTTACCAGTAAAAATCTTTAGCATGTTAAGTTATTTAGAACCTGCTTTATTATTCCTTTGTGCAGTTTTTTGGTTACATACTTCAGTAAGTTTAACTTCTTATGTCAGCTATTCATTTATTTGGACAGGTTTAATTGTGCTGACTGTAAGTGGATTTGTTACGCAAAAGCATAAAAGTATTAAGAAACGTCAAGTGCCTCAAGAAGTATAAGGTAATAATAGTAAAGAGTAGACTTTAACATAATAAAGTAACCTCATAAATAGAAAGCGAAATAGCCAAGCTTAAGGATTGATTAAACTTGGTTTTTAGAAGCTAAATTGGAAAAAATTGATTAGATTTGATCAAAAGTCTTGAAGTTAGATGTGATTTCAGTCTCAATTTGCAAGAATTTATTTTTCTTTAGGCTTAATTCTTCTTATAATTGCTTGCAGGTGATCTTTTATATAAGATTATTGTTATTAAGGATGAATATATGGCTAAAGAAATTTCAGAAAAAGACATAGCTACTTTAGTTGAACAGGTTGGCGGTAAAGAAAATATAGTTTCAGTTACCCACTGTGTTACAAGACTCAGATTTGTTTTAGCAGATACTGAAAAAGCGGATGTAAAAGCTTTAGAAAATCTTTCTTTTGTTAAAGGGTGCTTTACTACCGCTGGACAGTTTCAAGTGATTATAGGTACAGATGTAGGGCAATATTATCAAGCTCTGCTCAAGTACACTGGATTAAATTCAGCAAGTAAAGATGAGATTAAGAGTCAAGCTCGTCAAAACCAAAAATGGTATGAAGCTTTAATTTCTCATTTTGCAGATATCTTTATTCCTTTACTTCCTGCTTTAATTTCAGGGGGTCTAATCTTAGGTTTCCGTAATGTTATAGGTGATATTCCTATGGTCGACGGAAAACCTTTAACCGCAGTTTATCCTTTCTTAGATAGCTTAAATTCTTTCTTATGGTTATTAGGTGAGGCGATTTTCCATTACTTACCGGTAGGTATTTGTTGGTCTACGGTGAAAAAAATGGGCGGAACTCCAATTCTTGGAATTATTTTAGGAGTAACGCTTGTGTCTCCACAACTTATGAACTCTTATGGTTTAGGCAGTTTAACTCCTGAAGTATGGGATTTTGGGTTATTTACCATTGAAAAAGTAGGTTACCAAGCTCAAGTAATTCCAGCAATTCTTACAGCTATGGTATTAGCTTGGTTAGAAAGAGGTATTCGTAAATTTATTCCTAGTTATTTAGATCTTGTACTAGTTCCTGTACTCACTCTTTTAATTGGGGTTACTCTTGCTCATGCAATTATTGGTCCGATTGGACGTGAAATTGGTGATGGGGTAGCTTATGTCGTAAAATTAGCAATGACTGGTAGCTTTGCTCCAATCGGCTCAGCTCTCTTTGGTTTCTTCTATGCTCCTTTAGTAATTACCGGAGTGCATCAAACTACTTTAGCTATTGATTTCCAGTTAATCCAAAATATGGGTGGAACTTCAGTATGGCCTCTAATTGCTTTATCAAATATAGCTCAAGGTTCAGCGGTTTTAGGAATTGTCCTAATTTCACGTAAAATGAATGAGCGTGAAGTTTCAGTACCAGCTTGTATTTCTGCTTATCTCGGAGTAACCGAACCTGCAATGTATGGAATTAACTTACGCTATCGTTTCCCTATGCTTTGTGCCATGATTGGTTCAGGAATCGCAGGTTTTGTGAGTGGTTTATTTGGTATTCTCGCTAATAGTATTGGTGTTGGCGGTCTTCCAGGTATTCTTTCAATTCAACCTATCTTCTGGGGTTCATTTGCTTTATGTATGTTAATTGCAGTTATTGTACCTCTTATCTTGACGATTGCCGTTTATAAACGTCGTCTTGCAAAAGGAACTTTAAGTGTTTAATCCTTTAAGTAGGTCTAGTCTAGACCTACTTTAATTTTAAATGGAGTTATATATGAGTAATTGGTGGAAAACGGGCGTAGTTTATCAAATTTATCCAAAAAGCTTTTTGGATACTACAGGTTCAGGGACTGGAGATTTACAAGGAATTATCGCTCGTCTAGACTATTTGCAAGATCTTGGTATTAGTGCGATTTGGTTAACCCCAATTTATGTTTCTCCACAAGTGGATAATGGTTATGATATTGCAGACTACTATAATATAGATCCTAGTTATGGAAGCATGGATGATTTTGAGCAACTTGTAGAGCAAGCTCATCGTAGAGGAATTAAGATCATTATGGATATGGTGTTTAACCATACTTCTACCGATCATCCATGGTTTATTCAAGCTCAAGATCCAGCTTCGCCATATCATGATTATTATATTTGGCGTCCAGAGCCAAATAATTGGCAATCTAAGTTTGGAGGCAGTGCTTGGGAATGGAATGAGCAAGCGCAAAAGTACTATTTACATTTATTTGCTAGAGAACAGGCGGATTTAAATTGGGAAAACCCAAAAGTACGTGCCGAGATCTATAAAGTTTGTAACTTTTGGGCACAAAAAGGAGTAGATGGCTTACGTCTTGATGTAATTAATCTTATTTCTAAAGACCAATCTTTTGCCGATGATCATCAAGGGGATGGGAGAGTTTTCTATACCGACGGTCCAAGAGTGCATGAGTTCTTACAAGAATTAAATCGTGAAGTTCTTGTACCTTGTCAACTTATGACCGTAGGAGAAATGTCATCAACTACGCTAGAAAATTGTCGTAAGTATGCAAATCTCGAGGGGACAGAACTCTCAATGACTTTTAATTTCCATCATTTAAAAGTTGATTATCCACAAGGACAAAAATGGACCTTTGCTCAACCTGATTTTGTCGAACTTAAAAGAATAATTAATTATTGGCAACAGGGAATGCATAATCAAGCTTGGAATGCTTTATTTTGGTGTAACCATGATCAGCCAAGAGTGGTAAGTCGTTTTGGGAATACTACAACTCCGGAGTTATTACAAACAAGTGCTAAATTATGGGCAATGATTTTACATGGCTTACAAGGGACGCCATATATCTATCAAGGGGAAGAAATTGGGATGACCAACGCTCTCTTTACTTCGCTTGAGCAATATCGTGATATTGAAAGCTTAAATATGTATGAGATTATGCTAGAACAAGGATATGAGCATGAATTAATTATGCAAATTTTAGGGCAAAAATCTCGTGATAATGGTCGTACTCCTATACCTTGGAATGCTCAAGAGCATGGAGGCTTTACGCAAGGAACACCTTGGATACCTTTAGCTTCGAATTATCATGAGTTAAATGTAGCTCAAGCTCTCGCCCAAAAAGATTCGGTATTCTATACTTACAAAGCTTTAATTGCTTTACGTCAAGAAAATGAAGTTTTTGTTTACGGAGATTATCAAGATTTAGATCTAGAAAATCCTCAAGTATGGTCATATCTACGTAAGTATCAGGGAAAAACTCTGTGGGTGGTAGCGAATCTGAGTGATAAGTTACAAATTGTAGATTTACCTGAAGGACTAGAACATCAAGAGTTGGATACTTATCTGCTGTTAAATAATCTTGAATGGGTAAATGTGACTAATGAAGATACGGTATATTTACAACCATATCAAGCTTTATACTATTTATTCTAATAAAAAAAGAGCCTCGAGGGGCTCTTTTTTTATTATCTAAAATTAGTTTTAGCTGATTGATTTTAAGTTTTTAATTTATTTTTCAGCATTAATTTCTTGGTTATGTCTTTTAGCATCCCAAATTTCCGGTTCAGGAAGAGTGCGGGCTAAAGATGGATATTTACTTACATCAAATACTGGAACTTTAATTCCTGATTTAATCTGATCACGGTAATCTTTATAAACGGTATAAAGAGGACGCCATAACAGTAAACATGCAACTACGTTCATAAAGCACATAATTGCCATAAAGACATCTGCAGTACTCCACACTAAATCAGGTGATTTATAAGCTCCCCAGAAAGTAAAGCCAAGAACCCCAAGACGATATAGGTGAGCAATCCATTTATTTTCGGTAATATAGTAGATTCCTACTGAACCATAAGTAAAGTAACCAAGTACAGAAGTAAAGGCAAAGAGGAAAATTATAAATACTAATAATTCAGAACCAAATTTACCCATAAAAGCTTCAACCGAAGCTTGAGCTAAAGAGGCTCCTTCTAAACCAGCACCAGCTGGTGAGCCGTATACTCCTGCCATAAGTACCATAAAGGCTGTTAAAGAACAAATAACAATGGTATCAAAGAAAATACCAACCATTTGTACAAAACCTTGACTTACAGGGTGTTTTACATTGGCAGAAGCTGCAATATTTGGTGAAGATCCCATCCCAGCTTCATTAGAGAATAATCCACGTTTAACGCCATAGTTAATCGCTAACCCTATAGTTGCTCCTAAAGCAGAATCTGTATTAAAAGCAGAGGTTACTATAGTGTAAATAACTTTTGGGAGTTCGGTAATATGCAGGATAATGAGAATTAATGCCATTAGGATGTAAAGTCCTGACATAATTGGAATCAGCACTCCACTTACATTAGCAATGGTCTTTAAATTAGAGAAGATAATAATTCCTGTAAGGAAAACAAGAATTAAACCTACAATCCATTTTGGCATTTCAAAAGCATAGTTTAGGGATTCTGAAATTTGGTTTGTTTGTAAAGAGACAAAAGCAAAACCATAAGTAAAAGCTAGCACTAAACTAAAGATCATCCCGCCGAGTTTACTCTTTAAACCGTAAGTAATATAGAAAGCAGGACCGCCTTTAAATTCTCCTGAAGAAATTTTAGTTTTATAAACCTGAGCTAAGGTGTTTTCAACAAAAGCTGTTCCCATGCCAAGGAAAGCTGCTACCCACATCCAAAACACTGCACCAGGTCCGCCGGCAGCTATAGCAGCCGCTACCCCTGCAATATTCCCCATACCAATACGAGCAGCTAAACCGGTTAAAAATGATTGTACTGGAGTAATATTTACTTTATCGTCATTGTATGAAGTTTCTTTATTCCAAAGAAGAGTAAAAGAATGTTTAAGGTAACGGATTTGCACCCCTTTTAAGAGGATAAAATAAAAAACACCACAAATGAGGAGAGAAAAAATTAAGAGGTAGTCATTAAAAAATGACCACATAGCACTTAAAGTATTAAGAATATTTGAAGTCATAAGAAAGTTAAAGTAATGGGCTGTTTTTCAACAGAGTTAATCCTAAAAACTTTTTGTGACTAGAGCTTAGTAAGTAACTTTATCGCGAATATAAGTAGGCTCGATATTTAAACGAGAAGTAAAATCTTGAGCTTTGATTTTGTCGATAATTAACGGAGCTAAAAAGCGAACATCAGGTAATTCAGTGATTTGCTCAAAGAATGCAAAAATGTCATCCATTAAATCTTCTTCTATCGTCACACGTTGATTTTGCTCTAATTTAGGGATAAGTAAGTGCTTTTGAAAATAACCACTAATTAGAGGATACAACTGACGAGCTACAACTTCATCACTAAGCTGTTGCACAAGAGTTTGTCCAGCTGGATAATATTTATTCCACGCATTTCCCACTAAAATGACTTGATCTTTCACCTCGAAGCCAAATTTATGAGTATAGTTATTTGCAGCTATAATCTGTTCACGCATCGCTAAATCCGAACTTTGAGTCGCAAGGTAAATTTGCTCTAATTCAGCTTTTTTTATTAGCTGTTCTTTACCTGCTAAATCTAAAATAAGTTCGTTTGTGTCTTTTAGTTGATGCCAATTAAAACTTGCAACATAGCTTTCACCCATGTTAGCGTCTATAGCGACAAATATTTTTGTCTTGTTCGTAAAAGCAGGAATTTCTAGTTGATGCTGAGAAGCCAACAAAGCTAAGAGACGAATTTGTTGTGCTAACATTTCTAGAGATGAGACTGCGATTACTTTTACCTCAGGATTTACGGTAGCAATTCCTTGGGTAAGACTGGTAGAAATTCTCGTTCCGACAAAAGAACCTGGACCACGATTAAACATTACATACTTATATTCTGCATAAAGTTTACTTGCGGTTGGATCGGTAGCAATTTCTTGTAAAATTTCTAAAGCCTGTTCGCCTTGACTACCTTTTTGAGCTGAGAATGAAGATAACACTTGATAGTTATCATCAGAGCTAAAAGAGTAATTAGCAGCCTGCATTTTATTAAAAGAAGAGTCTAAAACGAGAATATTCATAATAAAATTTATTTTTGAAACAAAAATACCAATAGGTTTACTAGTCTACACTAGTTCTGAGTATTTGTAAAATTTAATAAATTATAGCATAGATAGGTTTATAACTAAAAAATTGTCTTGAGAAATGTGATTTTTGTATTTGTAATTGGTAATAATGTAATAGAAGTTAAATTATA
>NZ_NRJF01000013.1 GCF_003585965.1 Psittacicella gerlachiana
TAACGCTATTTTTTTATTTTTATTTTTTACAAATAACTCTTAATTACCAAGTAACAATTAAACCACCAGCAAATCCGTACGCATGATCTCCATTACGGTTTGAGTAGTTTTTGTAGTAATCAGTATAAACATGGTTTGCTTCTACAAATAACGTAAAGTTAAATGCGTTAGCTACTTTTTTCGCTAAAGAATAGCTTGTACCTACATATACTTCATACTGATGCGTTGCTTGAGTTGCAGTAGAAGCATCTTTGTACTTAATTTGTTTATTTAAGTAGAGTAAACCACCATAAGGCGTAAAGTCACCTAAAGCATAGCTTAAGTCAACCCCTACATCTTTATAGCTGGTATAAGCAGTTGCACTTGCTTCATGAGCAGTACCTACTTCCGCACGTACACGTAGAGCTCCAGTAGGACGTAAATCAGCTCCTAATTGGTAACCTTCTGTCGCATACTTAGTAGTGTAATTAGCATACACTTGTTTTTTAGCAGCTAAGAATTGTACTCTTCCTAATGAACCTAATTGGTACATTACCGCACCTGATACTTCAGTATCATAACGTCTTTTAGTTTCACTACCAACTTTTTGATTACTACGCATATCTCCATATGAAGCTGAGAAAGATAGAGGTACACTTTCAGCAACATTTGGTGAATCATAACGTACTAAACGATCTTGATAATTTTTTAAGTAAGCATTAGTAATCGCACGAGCTTGATTACTTAAGTAGAAGGTACTTGTACCAAAGTCACGAACGTCAGCAGCCCCTTGTCCTGTAATAAAATCTCCAGTTGATAGAGCTACAGTTAAGCGACCTAAGCTTTTACTATCTAAATAAGTATAGAAACGGTCTGGCTTAATCGCATTTTTAGCGTGAGAAGAACTATAAGTTTTTGCACCATAAGAGCGATTTGCGTAGTTCCACGTTAAGCTATAGTCATGACGACTCATAAACGTATGCGTTAAACGTAAAAAAGCTCCCGCTTCAAGATTATCGGTAACATATTGCTTTAAGCTAAACATTACACGTGAACGCATATTCCAAGTATTTCTACTTGTTTTATTGTAAGTAGCTCCTCTTTCTGAAGTAGTATCTACGCTTTGGAAAGCAAAACGGAAATTACCACTTGTACTTAAGCTTGACTTGCCATCATTCCATGAGAAAACATTAACAGCTGCACTACTTGTAGCTACAACACTACTAGCAAGAGCTAAAGAAATTAGAGTCTTTTTTAACATAACAAACAACACAAAAAATTAATACTTCTTAACGAAGTAATCAACACTATAAAACATAAATTTATGTAGCATAAATTTATGCCAAACCAAACTTTAAATAATAGAAACTAGCCATCTTACGATCCTCAAAGAGGATATATTAAGTCAAAGGTATTACGGATAGATTTTCTTTACAAGAAAATCAAAGCTTGCCTTTAACAACCTCTACTCCCGTAAATTAAGAAAAAGTTTAGGGTTCAAAAAAACTTTCTTTTTAAAATCCTAATTTACAGTAACTTAACCTCTTATTAATAATTACTATTATTTAAAAACAACTTTGTTAATTATACAGAAAAAACCATTGATTTTGGAAAAAATATTGCATTTATTGCAGATTTTTTCACTTTTTTTTGAAATCTTATCCTTTTTTGAGGAGAAGATTGTACCTATTTTTAGTAAAAATGACTTATCCCTTGAATAAAGAAATGACCAATCAATTTGTTTTCAGTTCATCAATCCCCTCCCATAGAAGCACTTTACTATAGTAAGCATTTTCCCAACCGAACCTTATCTAAAATCTAAATTTACTAAAAAATTAAAAGCCCTGTGCTAAGCACAGAGCCCTTATTTATTTTAGATTAAACTTTAGTCGATAAATCCATACTTAGATCACTACTTAATTTAATCTCATAGATTCACAGTTTTGTAAATAAATACGTGCATCATCTGTAGTAAAGCTATATTTTCTTACCACTTCTTCAGGACTTAAGAGCTCTAAATCCGTAGTCGTAACTCCATACTTCACATTTAGATCTGCATTATTTAAAAGACAAACTTGAACTTTATGAGGTTCATCAAAATCAACAAAAATTGTTGAGTAGTCATGTAATGCTTTATCAGATACAGATTCATCAGTTGCAGTTTGAGTTTTTATTACCTCAACATCTAACTCCTTGGTAATATCAAGGCTATTCATGCTTTCTTGATACAAGTCACTATTGCCAAGGTCAAGATTACTCATCCCTTTATTGCTATTGATTGTAATATTAATTGCATTGATCTCGCCAATAGTAGCATCACCCCAAGCATCTATAGATACATTTTGCGCATTGATCGTAGAATCAGCTCCTTTATATGCTCCCGAGGTTGAATTTAGAATTACACTTCCATTTGGAGCTTCTAAGGTCGAGTCTCCTTCAATACTAATGTCATCTCTAGCGGTCATAGTCACATTACCCGTATGAGCAAGAGCGGTTGAGCTATTAGCAACGGTAATTGCTCCATTTAATGCAGTTACATCCACATCTTTATATGCTTCTAATTTGCTTGCATTGCTCAGAATTACGCCTTGATTACCATTAATAACTACCGAGCCATTAGCAGATGTTGCACTAGTATTATCTAGAGTAGCTACTCCGGTAGTTGCATTAACTTCTACTCCCAGATCACCATCAAGAGTTGAATCTTTTAAGGTAACATTATCTTTACCTTTTAAGGTAACTGTACCATTTGCAGATGTACCTGTAAAGTTAGTTGCAATTACGCTCGAGTTCGTAGACTCAATCGCCACCCCTTTATCACCATCCGTAGTCGTATTATTTAGAGTTACCGCCTCTTTACCCATAATACTCACTGTACCATTAGCTGAAGTTGCCGTGAGGTTTTCTGCAGTTACGCTAGAGTTCATAGATTCAACCTCAACTCCTTGATCTCCATCAAGTGTGCTTGCCGTTAAATCAACTGCATCTTTAGCTTTAACTGTAACAGTACCGTTTGCTGAAGTACCCGTAAAGTTATTGGTGGTTACACTAGAATTCGTAGACTCTACTGCCACTCCCTTATCACCATTACCTGTAGTGTTATTTAAAGTAATAGCTTCTTTACCTGTAATACTCACTGTACCATTAGCAGAAGTCGCCGTTAGATTTTCAGCAGTTACGCTAGAGTTCGCAGACTCAACCTCAACTCCTTGATCTCCGTCAAGTGTGCTTGCCGTTAAATCAACTGCATCTTTAGCTTTAACTGTAACAGTACCGTTTGCTGAAGTACCTGTAAAGTTATTGGTGGTTACACTAGAATTCGTAGACTCTACTGCCACTCCCTTATCACCATTACCTGTAGTGTTATTTAAAGTAACAGCTTCTTTACCCGTAATACTCACTGTACCATTAGCCGAAGTTGCGGTGAGATTGTCTGCAGTTACACTAGAGTTCTCAGAATCAACCTCAACTCCTTGATCTCCGTCAAGTTTGCTTGCTGCTAAATCTAAAGCCTCTTTAGCTTTAACTGTAACAGTACCGTTTGCAGAAGTACCTGTAAAGTTATTGGTCGTTACACTAGAATTCGTAGACTCTACTGCCACTCCCTTATCACCATTACCTGTAGTGTTATTTAAAGTAACAGCTTCTTTACCCGTAATGCTCACTGTACCATTAGCCGAAGTTGCGGTGAGATTTTCTGCAGTTACACTAGAGTTCGCAGAGTCAACCTCAACTCCTTGATCTCCGTCAAGTGTGCTTGCCGTTAAATCAACTGCATCTTTAGCTTTAACTGTAACAGTACCGTTTGCTGAAGTACCCGTAAAGTTATTGGTGGTTACACTAGAATTAGTAGACTCTACTGCTACCCCCTGATCACCATTACCTGTAGTGTTATTTAAAGTAACAGCTTCTTTACCCGTAATACTCACTGTACCGTTAGCAGAAGTTGCGGTGAGATTTTCTGCAGTTACACTAGAGTTCGCAGAGTCAACCTCAACTCCTTGATCTCCGTCAAGTTTGCTTGCTGCTAAATCTAAAGCCTCTTTAGCTTTAACTGTAACTGTTCCATTTGCTGAAGACGCTGTTGCATTATCTAGGCTTACACCACCATTGCTAGAATTAACTTCTACTCCAGATTCACCAGCAAGATCTGTACCATTAGCTAGGGTTATATCACTAGGAGCTTGTACATTTACTTTGCCAGCACTCGAAGACGCATCACTATTATCTAAAGTAATGCTACTTGTATTCGAAGCTAAGTTAACTCCTGCTTTACCGGAAATATTAGCATTAGATGTAGTTACTTCAGTTTCTGCTGTAACATTTGCATATCCCTCTGTAGCTGTGATATTTGCTCCCATGATACTTACTGCAGCATTTTCAGAAGATACAGTCGCATCTTGTTGTGCGGTTACGGTAGTTCCGTTGTTTAGGCTCACTGCTTCTTTTGCAGTTACGCTTGCATTACCAGTAGTTGCGTTTACAGAAGTGTTATTTAAGGTAGTAGTACCATTTGTAGAATCTACATTTACATCCGCACCAGAAATGTTAGTGTTAGTTAAAGTTACATTATCTTTAGCGGTTACGGTTGCTATACCTGTTTGAGCAGTAATATTTACTCCCGCTACCGTTAAATTACCATTAGGAGCTGTAACCTCAGCATTTTTCTTCGCTGTTACGCTAGTGCCATTAGTTAAAGTTACATTAGCAGGACCAGTAACTGTTACATTACCTTCTGTTGAAGTTAAAGCTGAATCTTTAACCGTTAAATCTCCTGTAGGAACGGTAATACATAAGTCTTTAGCTCCGGTAATATTTGCATTATCTAAGTTTAGACCTGTTTTACCAGTTACCGTAGCTGTACCCTCTGTTGCAGTTACATTAGCACCAGTAATACTTAATGTCCCCTCTGTAGATTTTGCCGTAGCATCCTCTTTTGCAGTTACAGTTGTACCGTTATTTAGGTTTACATCACCTTTTGCGGTTACGGTCGCATTACCATCAGTAGCAGTTACTCCAGAGTTATTTAAGGTTGTAGTCTCATTTACAGAATCTACTTCTACATTAGCTCCAGAAATATTGGTATTTGTTAAAGTTACGTTATCCAGTGCAGTAACTGTTGCAGTCCCCTCTTGAGCAGTAATATTTGCTCCAGCAACAGAAAGATTGCCATGTGGAGCTGTTACTGCTGCATTTTTAGCAGCTGTGACTTTTGTGCCATTAGTTAAACTTACATTTGCAGGTCCAGTAACAGTTACATTACCTTCAGTTGAGGTTAAAGCTGAAGCTTTAACCGTTAAATCTCCTGTAGGTACAGTAATACATAAGTCTTTAGCTCCCGTAATATTTGCATTATCTAAGTTTAGACCTGTTTTACCAGTTACCGTAGCTGTACCCTCTGCGGCAGTTACATTCGCACCAGTAATACTTAATGTACCTTCAGCAGATTGTACACTAGCATCTTCTTTTGCAGTTACAGTTGTACCGTTATTTAAGTTAACATCACCTTTTGCGGTTACGGTAGCATTACCTGTAGTTGCATTTACTGCAGAGTTATTTAAAGTTGCCGTACCGTTTTCGGCATCAACTTTAACATTAGCACCAGTGATATTGGCATTAGTTAGAGTTACATTCTCTTTTGCTGATACATTAGCAACGCCATTTGTCGCAGTTACGTTTGCTCCTGTTACTGCTACACTCGCATTTTCAGAGTAAACGGTTGCATTCTCTGTTGCAGCTACGGTTGTACCATTACCAAGAGTAACACCTTCTTTCGCAGTTACGGTAGCATTACCTGTAGTTGCATTTACTGCAGAGTTATTTAAAGTTGCCGTACCGTTTTCGGCCTCAACTTTAACATTAGCACCAGTGATATTGGCATTAGTTAGAGTAACATTCTCTTTTGCCGACACATTGGCAACACCGTTAGTTGCAGTTACATTTGCTCCGGTTACTGCTACATTTGCAGTTTCAGAGTAAACGGTTGCATTCTCTGTTGCTGTTACGGTTGTACCGTTATTTAAATTTACATCACCTTTTGCCGTTACGGTAGCATTGCCTGTAGTTGCATTTACTGCAGTGTTACTTAAAGTTGCTGTACCGTTTTCGGCATCAACTTTAACATTAGCACCAGTGATGTTGGCATTAGTTAAAGTTACATTCTCTTTTGCAGACACATTGGCAACACCGTTAGTTGCAGTTACATTTGCTCCGGTTACCGCTACACTCGCATTTTCAGAGTAAACGGTTGCATTCTCTGTTGCAGTTACGGTTGTACCGTTATTTAAATTTACATCATCTTTTGCCGTTACGGTAGCATTACCTGCAGTTGCATTTACTGCAGTGTTACTTAAAGTTGCCGTACCGTTTTCGGCATCAACTTTAACATTAGCACCAGTGATGTTGGCATTAGTTAGAGTAACATTCTCTTTTGCTGATACATTAGCAACGCCATTTGTCGCAGTTACGTTTGCTCCTGTTACTGCTACATTTGCAGTTTCAGAGTAAACGGTTGCATTCTCTTTCGCAGTTACAGAAGTTCCATTGTTCAGAACTACATCTTTTTTAGCTGTTACTGAAGCATCACCTGTAGTTGCGTTTACTGAGCTGTTATTTAAGGTAGCAGTTCCATTCTCTGCGTCAACTTTAACATTAGCACCTGAGATATTTGTATTAGTTAAAGTTACGTTATCTTTTGCTGTAACTGTAGCCGTACCTTCTTCAGCTGTAATATTTGTTCCTGCTACTGATAAGTTACCATTAGGAGCTGTTACCTTAGCATTTTTCTTCGCTGTTACCGTTGTACCATTAGTTAAAGTAACATTTGCAGGTCCAGTAACGGTTACATTACCTGCAGTTGAAGTTAATGCAGAATTAGTTACGGTTAAATCACCTTTGCTTACAGATACATTTAAGTCTTTAGCTCCAGATACATTAGCGTTATCTAGAGTTAAACCCGTGTTGCCTGAAATAGTTGGTGTACCAGCAGTTGCTGTAACATTAGCTCCAGTTAAACTTAATGCACCATTAGTTGCAACTACACTTGCGTTTTGGGCAGCTGTAACATCAGTACCATTACCTAAAGTAACATCACCTTTAGCAGTAACACAAGCATCACCCGAAGTAGCATTTACTTTAGTATTAGATAAAGTTACAGAACCATTTTCCGCCTCTACTTTTACATTAGCACCTGAGATATTTGTATTAGTTAAAGTTACGTTATCTTTTGCTGTAACTGTAGCGATACCTTCTTCAGCTGTAATATTTGTTCCTGCTACTGATAAATTACCATTCGGAGCAGTTACCTTAGCATTTTTCTTCGCAGTTACCGTTGTACCATTAGTTAAAGTAACATTTGCTGGACCAGTAACGGTTACATTACCTGCAGTTGAGGTTAGTGCAGAATTAGTTACGGTTAAGTCACCTTTACTTACAGATACATTTAAGTCTTTAGCTCCAGATACATTAGCGTTATCTAAAGTTAAGCCCGTGTTACCTGAAATAGTTGGTGTACCAGCAGTAGCAGTTACATTAGCTCCAGTTAAACTTAATGCACCATTAGTTGCAACTACACTTGCGTTTTGAGCTGCTGTAACATCTGTACCATTACCTAAAGTAACATCAACTTTAGCAGTAACACAAGCATCACCAGAAGTAGCATTTACTTTAGTGTTAGCTAAAGTCATAGAACCATTTTCAGCATCTAACTTAACATTTGCTCCTGAAATATTAGCGTTAGTTAAGCCAAGGTTTTCTTTTGCAGAAAGATTAGCTACGCCATTAGTTGCAGTTACATTTGCTCCTGTTACGGTTACATTAGCAGTTTCTGAGTAAACCGTTGCATTTGTTTTCGCAACTACCTTAGTTCCGTTATTTAAAGCTACATCTTTTTTCGCTGTTAAAGGGGCATTGCCACTTGTAGCATTTACAGCACTATTGTTTAAAGTAGCTGTACCATTTTCAGCATCAACAATAACATCAGCACCAGAGATGTTTGCATTAGTTAAAATTACATCTTCTTTTGCAGAAATGTTAGCTACACCATTAGTTGCAGTTACATTTGCTCCCGTTACGGTTACATTGGCTGTTTCTGAGTAAACCGTTGCATTTGTTTTTGCAGCTACCTTAGTACCGTTATTTAAAGCTACATCTTTTTTCGCTGTTAAAGAGGCATTGCCACTTGTAGCATTTACAGCACTATTGTTTAAAGTAGCTGTACCATTTTCAGCATCAACAGTAACATCAGCACCAGAGATGTTTGCATTAGTTAAAGTTACATCTTCTTTTGCAGAAATATTAGCCACACCATTAGTTGCTGTTACATTTGCTCCAATTACGGTTACATTGGCAGTTTCTGAGTAAACGGTTGCATTTGTTTTCGCAACTACCTTAGTTCCATTATTGAGAGCTACATCTTTTTTCGCTGTTAAAGATACATTGCCACTTGTAGCATTTACAGCACTATTGTTTAAAGTAGCTGTACCATTTTCAGCATCAACAGTAACATCAGCACCAGAGATGTTTGCATTAGTTAAAGTTACATCTTCTTTTGCAGAAATGTTAGCCACACCATTAGTTGCTGTTACATTTGCACCTACTACAGATACACTACCATTGCTTGAGTATACAGTAGCTTCTTGAGCTGCTGTTACAGTAGTCCCGTTATTTAACGCTACTCCTTCTTTACCTGTAACACTTGTATTACCTGATGTTGCTTCTACTGCTGAGTTATTTAAGGTTGTAGTACCATTTGCAGAATCTACTGCTACATTAGCACCTGAGATATTAGCGTTAGTTAATTCTAGATTTTCTTTTGCAGAAAGATTAGCTACACCATTAGTTGCTGTTACATTTGCTCCGGTTACGGTTACATTGGCATTTTCAGAATAAACAGTTACATTTGTTTTCGCTGCTACCTTAGTTCCGTTATTAAGAGCTACATCTTTTTTCGCTGTTAAGGCTACATTTCCACTGGTAGCATTTACGGTACTGTTATTTAAAGTGGCGTTACCATTTTCCGCATCTAGATTAACATTAGCTCCTGAAATATTTGCGTTAGTTAATTCTAGATTTTCTTTTGCAGAAAGATTAGCTACACCATTAGTTGCAGTTACATTTGCTCCTGTTACGGTTACATTAGTAGTTTCAGAATAAACAGTTACATTTGTTTTCGCTGCTACCTTAGTTCCGTTATTGAGAGCTACATCTTTTTTCGCTGTTAAGGCTACATTTCCACTGGTAGCATTTACAGTACTGTTATTTAAGGTTGCAGTACCATCTACAGCGTCTAGATTAACATTCGCTCCTGAGATATTCGCGTTAGTTAATTCGAGATTTTCTTTTGCAGAAAGATTAGCTACGCCATTAGTTGCAGTTACATTTGCTCCCGTTACGGTTACATTCGCAGTTTCTGAGTAAACAGTTACATTCTCTTTAGCAGTAATGCTAGTACCATTATCTAGAGTTAGATCTGTTTTTGCTTGTAGTAAAACAGAACCATCAGTACTATTTACCGCAGAATCAGCAACCACTAAACTCGCATTCTCTGATCTTGCAGTAACACCTTTACCTCCTGAAAGATTTGCATTCGTTAAAGATAAAGTATTGTTTGCCTCTACGAAAACACTTCCTGCAGTAGAAGTTACATTTGCTCCTTCAGCAGTTAAACTTCCATTTACCGCTGTTAGTGAAACATTTTCTTGAGCTTGTACCTTAGTACCATTTGCTAAAGAAACATCTCCTTCAAGAGCTGTTGCATTTACTTCTTTAGCTCCAGAAATATTAGCATTTGCTAAAGTTAAATCTCTTTTCGCAGTTAAAGAAACATTAGCTCCAGTAGAGGTAATGTTTGCTCCAGTAACTGAAACATTACCTGCTGTAGAATTAACATTTACATCACCGGTTGCTGTAACTCTAGTTCCATTATTTAAATTAACTTCTCCGGCTGCCGTTAAATTTGCTGTACTAGTAATTGCATTTACTGCAGTTTGATTTAAGGTAATATTTCCTGAAGTTGCATTAACTTCAACCGTTGCTCCTGAGAGATTCGAATTAGTAATCGTAATATCATTTTGTGCCTGAACTTTTACCTCTTTATCGGTAGCAGTTAGATTCGAATGATTTAAAGTGATATTCCCTTTATCCGCAGTAACCGCAACATTACCTGTAGTAGCAGTAACATTTGAATTAGTTAAAGCAACACTTGCATCCGTTGATTTTACGTTAGCATTACCTGAAGCTGAAACATTAGAGTTATTTAAGGTTACATTTAATTTAGCAGTTACACTTGTATTTCCCGAAGCTGAATTTACATTCGTACCATTTAAGCTTAAATTACCTGTAGTTGCATTTAAAGCTACGCCTCCGTTACCTGAAAGAGTAGAACTATTTGCAGTTACATTGTTACCTACTACTGATAAGTTACCTGTAGTTGCATTTAATTCAGCATCATCTAAAGTAACATTACCAGAAGTTGAGTTTAAAGATACATTACCACCAGTAATATATGCTTTATCACTTACGCCACCTGTAACACAAATATCTTTTGTAGCCGTAACTGTTACATTTGCTGTAGTTTCATTACCAATCTTAGTTCCAGAATCATAAATATTCACACCACCTGCTGATGAAATATTGATTTCGCTACCAGTAATATTTGCTCCATTATTAATAGTTACACCACTAGTACCTGTAGCATTAATACTTACATTCGCTGAAGCTAAGGCAGTATTCGCAATTTCAACAGAATCGCCTACTAATTTTGCAGAATTAGTCGCATTAACTGTTGAAGTCTCAAATCTCACATCACCAGTTGAAGTAACATTTAAGTCTTTAGCATTAGCTGTTGTATTCGTAAAGTTAACTGTTCCTGTAGAGTTAACTTTAAATGTACCATTAGTAGTATTAATGGTTGAGCAAGAAACACAAGTTGCACCTGTAGTATCAAAAGTCGTTGAGTTAGTTACATTTATGTCCGCATGCAAAATCTCTAGTTTCGCAGTCGTAATATTTAAGCTACGTCCTACATTAAACTTAATATCGTTTTGATTCGCACCACTTAAGTTTACACTTCCCGAGTTAGTTGAGATATTTAAATCACGGCTTGCATTAATCGTTACCGAAGTAGAATTTACATTTTTTGCACCATAAATTCCCACATCACCAGCAGTAGCACTATTAGCATTTAAACGAGTACCATTAGTGATCGACACATTTTCCGTAGATAAGTTACCTACAGAAACTTCATTGTCTCGTGAAGTTACGACTGAAGCATTAATGCTAATATTCTTCCCTCTTAACTCCACAGATTTGCTAGTGTTAATCGTTACATTAAATAAACTTAAATTAAGTTCATTTGCCGAGATTCCACTTACTCCAGCTGTAGCGTTAATAGTTGAGTTAGTAATTTCTACTACCGAGGCAGCATTTACAATTACAGAGTTAGAGGCATTTAAGTTTACCTTATCAAATCTTAAGCCCCCAATATCATATTGAGCAGGATTTGAAGAAGTAGTCGGAGAACTATTACTCGTTTCGGTAATATTAATGTTATAGGCTGAAATACTGAGGTTATCAGTAAAGTTAGTAGAATACTTAGTATTTATATCTACTCCTCCGTTAGAGGTAATAGTAGAATTCGCAAAGATTACACGTGGACCTGATAAATTAATTCTTGTCGTCTCAGGAGCAGTTGAATTATTTACATTAAGAGAAGCTCCTCCCAGTAAATAAATTCCATAAATTGTATGCCCACTTTCTATCTTATAGGTATTATTGTCATTGGTAACATTAGCAATAATTGAGGTATTTGCGGTTAAATTACTTCCTGAACCTATAGTTATTGAGTTACATGAAGTTAAGTTGATCGTACCATTTACCTTAACATTTGAATCCCTAAAGATAAGAGCTTTACCTATAGCATCAGCTGTTCTATTGGTGGTAATAATTAAATCACCCCCTAGCGTGATATTGGAATAATAAATTGCGATCGCTCCACTCTTTACAGTTAAGCTCGCTGTATTATTATCAGCAGAAATATTCGCTCGATAAAAATCAGCTTCAGAAGTTGATTCTAAGGTTACCGCCCCTTTCTTTAACCATTTTTCTACACTCTGATCATATAAAACCGTATACGTATAACTATTGTAAGTTTCTGAAGCTGATAACGTTGCTGATTTTAACTCATTTCCAGGAGTAGATTGGATATCTGCATAACGCCTATGCAATTCAGATTTATAACTTGAGTTAGAATCCCATTGCGTCTTGTTTACCACCACAATAAATTGTGGGTCAATTAACCAATTTCCCCAATTACCATTAACTGAAGTGGTATTAGTATCTATGTCCTCACCTAAATGCAAATTTTTTCCTGAAGTTTCAATGAAACCACCATCACCTTGCACTGAGGTCGCTAAAAACTGACCATTTACAACTGCAGTATTACCCCAAACAATTGCTTCACCCGCATCACCCGTAGTACCTGATACATCTACTAATGCACCATTTACAACTGTAGTTTTAGCAGCTAGTTTTTTCGAGCCTTTACCTTGGTAATCCCCACCAATGTATACAGCTCCACCTTGTGCTCCTGAAGCATTAATTGTCGCATTAGAGTCTAATACTACATAATCACCATATACTTCAACGCTACCTGCTTTACCTTCAGGATTTGCGACATTAATCGTACCATTAACTACAGTTACTGCTGATTGACAAGTAAGATTTGCTGCTAATTGAGCAGTATTAAAATTCGTACTTTGCTCTACATCTGACTCAGAAGCACCAAATAATACTACTTCACCTGTTGAAGTAATCGTAGCTTTACGTGCTGAATCCTGAGCTGAGATCACATCTGCAAATTGTTCTGCAGTAGTATAACCATTAGCTACTTTATTCGCTAATAAGTAAGTTCTTTTTGCAACAATTTCCCCTAAGTTTACTGCTTTGTTGTCTGCAGTTACTTTATAAGAGATTAGAGGATTTTCTAAATCTTGGATCGTAATTGAGTTACCAGCTAAAAGGTATACTGTACCGTTTTTCGCTTCTAATACTCCAGTATTTACTGCTTTACCACCCACTAAAGCTAAAGTACCATTGTCTTCTACTTTAATAACCCCTTGGTTAAGTACTGAAGCAATAGCTTGATCTTTATCTTGATTAAATACGTAGTTACCGTTTAAGAAATCTTCATTTGAGATATCTAAAGTTGAAGCTACTAAAGAGTTAACATCTACAACCGCATTAGCACCAAACACTACCCCAGCTGGGTTAACGATAAATACTTTACCGTTAGATTGTAAGGTACCTAGGATTTGTGAAATTTCACCACCTAATACACGGTTTAATACTGCTGAATTTGAGTTTTCTTGAAGAAATTTTACAATTTCATTCGCATTAATATTAAATTTTTCCCAATTAATAATTGCATTAGGACTGTTAGTAATAGTTGTAACTAAACCGTCAGTAACAATATTTACTTTACCGTTAATTACCTCCATCCCTGTACGAGCATCAGCAAAAGCTGTTGTTGAAGCTCCTACAAAAGTTACAGGTAATAAAATACTCCCTAAAAGTTTGTTCACCGCATTAAAGCTAACTTTTGTGGTAACTTCGGTTTGGGTAATACCTTGAGTTTTCGAAGCTGAACCTACAACGGCATTAGCTTCTAACTCGGAAACAGCATCCAAGGACAAAGTCCTGCGGTTAAATTTTAATTTAT
>NZ_NRJF01000130.1 GCF_003585965.1 Psittacicella gerlachiana
GGTTTATTTCTTTATTTAGGTCTTAAAAATAGACTTAACGACGGTTTTTACTCGAGCTAGATTCTTGTTGTTTGTTATGCGGGTTCGTTTTATTATTTTGCCAATTAAAGTTGTTACTTGCTTTAGCTCTAGTTTCTTGAGCGAGTTTTTTATCAGTAGCACAAAGAATTAATGGAATAGGATAGAGAGCACATAGAGTAAGTAACAGATAGTTTTCTGTGAGCTTAGCAAATAAAGCTTGTGCTTGTGTACCAAAGTATCCTTGAACTCCCATAGTAGCGTTTAAGCTAATGCCAAAGGCTAATAATGAAATTAGATAAATAAAGGCTAAAGTCCACTTTTGGTTATTGGCATTTAAACGTCGACTAATCGCTGCGGTTGTCGGTAAAACAATTAAGCAAAGATAAGCTAAGTAAACAAGATTAACCGCAATTACAGTTGCGAGATTACTTGCAAAAGTTTGAGCAAAAAAGTTAATTAGTTTTGAACCTAAAATATAAAAAGCAAAACTGATAATTAAAGGAATACAGGCAAAACGCCAAAACATATAGAGATTTTCTTTACCACGATAATTAAAGTAGTATTGACGCTGATAATGAGCGAAAAAATTCTTTACAAAAGGTAAGTATTCGGGAAAGTCTTTATGTGACATAGTAATTTTCAAATAAGTAAAATTTTAAACGTCTTGATTATATCATGTCTAGATTAGAGCTAAGAATGATTTAAGTTGAGTAATAGAGAAGCAAAGGTAAGAAAAACTGAAGATAAATAAGGAGTGAAGATATAGGTAATAAAGCAGGAAAGGTGGGAGATAAGTCAAAAGATGATCAAAGTTGTTTTTAATAAAGAGATAATAAAATTAATAAATTTTTATAAGCATAAATTTAGATTATTAACCAATTAAGTAAAGCTTGAAAAGGGTACTATAGACACTAAAAAGATTAAGCTACATAAGTAAATAGATAAAATTATTAACAATAGAAGCCAGCTTAGTTCACTTTTTCGATAGAAGTAAACGAGCTGGCTTGGTGCTTATTTATTTTGAGCCACAACCGCAACCACAGCTACATGAACCTGGTTCGGTAGTACATTTACAAGTGGCAGCATCGCAACCACAACCACATGGACATTTTTCTTCAGCCATAAGTATCTCCTTAAATAATAGTTAAAGAAGAAAAGAAAGATTGTATCAATTATTTATGACAACCACATTGACATGAGTTATGCTCGCTAGTGCAATCGCAAGTTGCTGCAAGACAACCACAGCCACATGAACATTTTTCTTCAGCCATAAGTATCTCCTTAAATTGAAATTTAAATAAAAAAGTTAAGATTAATCTGAGTTATGCCTTATTTATGGCAACCACATTGGCAGGTGTTATGCTCGCTAGTGCAATCACAAGTAGCTGCAAGACAACCACAGCCGCATGAACATTTTTTTTCTGACATAGGAACTCCTTGATGTAAGTTAAGTTTATAGGGAAAGATAAGCCTCTAAAGTTAAGATGCTGTACGTATAAGGGGAAGATATAAACTTTAAGTTAGAGCTAAGCTAAAAGTTGAGTTTATTGTTTTGCTTAAGCTTAATTGAGATAAAGAATACAAGTAGAACCTCTATAGCTTGACAAAAACTCATAAATAAACAACAAAACAAAATACAGAATATTGAACAACAAGATAACAACGGAGATCTAGTTATGAAAATTAAATCAATTTTAGCTACTATGCTCGTAGTAACAACTACATTAGTATCTTTAAATGCTCAAGCAAGTACTAAAGATCCTGCAACCGCATATCAAGATTTTTATCAAATGTCAGTATCAACTGGAACAACTACTTATACAAATGAAAGTAAAAATCTTGTGATCGAAGAACAAAATGTTCCAGCTCAAATTTCTGTAGCAAGTACTGGAATAATTAATGTAGTATTGGGGAATAAACATGTAGCTCCTGTATTTTATAATGTAGGTAATGTAAGGATTCAAGCTCCAGCGGGAATGAAGTTACAAACAATTAACCAAGCTCTTAGTCAATTACAAATTGAGCAACAAGTTCCTGCAGTAAGTTATTTCCTCAAACAAGCAGAAATTTCTAAAAAACGTTAATTAAGCAATTAGCAGGATAAAGATAAAGTTATTGTACAAAGATAAAGTAAACGCTCCTCGTATAAACCGAGGGGCGTTTACTGTATCTGCACAAAGAGATAAATCTATACTGCACAAAGATAAGATTTAAAGTTAAGAGAGGACTTTTATTAGTTATAAATTAGGAGGAATTAGCAATAAAGCAAGATTTTAGATAACAAAAAAGTAACACCTAGAAAGATGTTACTTCGATGCACACACTTAATTTAACAAATAAATAATTTAAGGAAATTAAAGGAACAAATTTTTAAATTAAGGCATTTGCTTAAAGTAAAAATTAAATCGGTTCCTCTCATGGAATCTTTTGGCTATATTTTCCTCTTGCCCTCAGGAAATAAAAGATAGGATGAGGGGCGACCGATCTAATTAAATGATTAATTGGATATTTTAATCTTGGTTAAAGCATCCAATGCTTTTTTAGCCTCAAGAGGCTAAAAATAATTAAGCAAAATTGCCAGCTTAATTAAATCGGTGAAGAAATTTAGACTATTTACTATTAGCAGAAAGAAGAGTGTTTATTCCGAGTTTTGCTAATACTTGATTTGCTTGCGTTATCGTTGTTGCTTTGGTGGTGTAAACTGTAAGTGTACCCACAGTGTATTTGTTACTTAAAAGTTTGCTATTGTTAGTATGGATAGTTACTACTTGTCCTGATTTTTCAGTAAATAAGTATCCTTTTAAGTTCCCATTTTCTAAAGAAACTTCTTTATTTGCTTTACTGCTAGGCTTATACGAGTAATAAAGTTCTTGGGCTTTATTCTCAGTAGTTTGAGCAACACTTTTTGCTCCTTGACTAATGCTAGTACTTGCTTTGCTTAGATCTTGGCTAAAGGTATTACTACTAGTTGCAAAAGCTGGATTTACACTTAAAAGAGTAGCAATACTTAAAACAAATAATGATTTTTTAGTAAATGTCATATGAGCTCCTAAATTTGTTGTTAAGTAAAGTAAATACTTAACCCCCAAATATCAGGATCAAGGATATATGTATATCTTTGGCCTGAAACCAAAAGTTTCATTTAACTGGAAATAGCTTGAGGGAAGAAAAATATTCTTCTTTGCTTAAAGGATAATTTAATGTTGTTTGGTAATTAGAGTTAATTACTTAATTAACTTGGTTTGTGTTGTTGTTTTAAAAGTTGTTTGGTGTAACGATAAGAGGTTGGTAAAAAACTTGTAACCTTGGTAATCTAATTGCCTGTGGTAATTAACTTACCAAGACTACAAATTCAAAGGGTAACTAATAGTGATTGTTTGATTTTAATTTTTGTGAATCTAGTCAAGCTGACTAATTTTACATTTAAGTTATAAGCCTCAGAAAAAATTATTTCAAGAAATAAATTCTTAAGTTATTGATTTATCTTAATAAAGATTGGCAGAGATAAGTTAGTAAAAAATTAGCGAACCGAGAGGAATTTGCTAAAACTTCCGAAACTTTCGTACAAAATAAGCTTAAGAGATTTTAAAAGAAGCAAGGAGAGTAAAGGCTAGGAAGAGCTATTTTCAACAAATTCCTGAGTTTTTACATTGAAAAAATAAGTGAAAGCTGCAAAATTTTGTGAAAACTAAGAGAGGAATTGGGAGGTGAGGATAGGTCAATGAATATTGTAGGGAAAAAAAACATGTAGTAAAAAGAGATAAACTAGCAATATTTAGGAAAAGAGCATAAAAGAAGAAGTTCTATGTAGTTGGATTTATGAGGATTATTTGTCTTAAAAATCAAATGATAAATTTTCATTCCCTTGAAAATCTCGAGTTTAAAGCTTAAAACTTAACCACAAACCTTTTTATAGATTATTCTATATTATAGATTATTCTAGATGATTATTTTTGTATTATCACCACTTATTATTTAACAACAAGGCAACACTATGAAAAAATTATTAAATCTTTCTTTAACTGCAATTTTAGCGACAACTTTAATTGCTCCAAGTTTTGCGAACAATGTCCCAACGCAACAACCAACGCAACAACCAACCCAGCAACCTGCTCAAAAACCTGGACAACAGCCAGCACAACAACCTGGGCAAGGACAAAATTCTCAACCTAACGCAAGCAATAGTTCTCAACGTGGGAATTTCCAGTTCCGTCCAAATGGTGCTCCGACTAAAAGTGCAAGTGTGAAGTATTCAGAGCAAACTAAAATAGGTGGACACCTGTACCAAGAACAAGGTGGTCAGGTAGTAACTGTATATGGTAATGAAACCAATCCTCAATATCGCCAAAAATATATTAAAGATGGGGTTACGATTTACGCTACGGTAGGAATCACCGCAGGGCAAATTAATGCTATTTTACGTGATCTTGGTATCCAAGTACGTTTAAGCACAAGATAAAACTAATTAAGGTCT
>NZ_NRJF01000131.1 GCF_003585965.1 Psittacicella gerlachiana
ATTTATATCCTTAGGAGTATCCTAAATGACAGCTACTATAGCTTCTACCCAGCAGGTTCTCAATGGTGAGATCAAAGTAGGTGAGTTAGTAACCGTACGTGGTTGGGTGCGTACACGTCGTGACTCAAAAGCAGGTTTTTCATTCTTAGCAATCTATGATGGTTCTGGCTTTAATCCAGTACAAGCAGTTGTCGCTAATACCTTAGAAAATTATGAATCTGAAGTATTAAACTTAACTACAGGTTGCTCAGTAATTGTAACTGGTGAAATTGTAGAATCAGCAGGTGCAGGACAAGCGGTAGAAATTAAAGCTACTAAAGTAGAAGTAGTTGGTTGGGTCGAAAATCCTGATCAATACCCTATGTCAAATAAACGTCTATCGGTAGAATACTTACGTGAAATTGCTCACTTACGTCCACGTACTAACCTAATTGGAGCTGTAGCTCGTGTACGTAATACCCTATCTTATGCTATTCACGAGTTCTTTAATGATCGTGGTTTCTACTGGTGTGCTACCCCTTTAATTACGGCTTCAGATACTGAAGGCGCAGGGGAGTTATTTAGAGTTTCAACTTTAGATTTATTAAATCTACCTTTAACTGAAAAAGGTGAAGTAGATTTCAAACAAGATTTCTTTGGTAAAGAAGCTTTCTTAACCGTATCAGGTCAATTAAACGGTGAAACCTATGCTTCAGCTTTAAGTAAAATCTATACTTTTGGTCCAACTTTCCGTGCTGAAAACTCAAACACTACTCGTCACTTAGCAGAGTTCTGGATGGTAGAACCTGAAGTTGCTTTCTATGATTTAGAAGATAATGCTAAATTAGCTGAAGATATGTTACGTCACTGCTTCAAGCGTGTACTTGAAAAAAATCGTGATGACCTAGAGTTCTTCAACAAACATGTACAACCTGGAGTGATTGAGCGTTTAGAAAACCTTATTAACTCAGAGTTCGTCCAAATCGACTATACAGATGCAATCAAAATCCTAGAAACCTGTGGTAAGAAATTTGAATTCCCAGTGTATTGGGGCGTAGACATGTCATCAGAACATGAGCGTTACCTTGCAGAAGAACACTTTAAATCTCCGGTAATCGTTAAAAATTACCCGAAAGAAATTAAAGCTTTCTATATGCGTCTAAATGATGATGGTAAAACTGTAGCAGCTATGGATGTATTAGCACCAGGAATTGGTGAAATCATCGGTGGTTCACAACGTGAAGAACGTTTAGAAGTTTTAGAGCAGCGTATTCTTGACTTAGGCATGAAACTGGAAGACTATAGCTGGTATCTAGACTTACGTCGTTATGGTTCTGTACCTCACTCAGGTTTTGGTCTTGGTTTTGAGCGTCTAGTTAGCTATGTAACTGGAGTGCAAAACGTACGTGAAGCAATTCCATTCCCACGTACGCCAAATAACGCAGCTTTCTAAATTCTTGCTTTCCTGAGCAAAAAAATATGTCCGGTGAGCAATCACCGGACTTTCTATTAACTCTAACTCATGATTTGAGATATGATCTTTACGACGCCTAATTTTTTAATTATTGCCATTTTTGTGCTATTTAGGGCAGTGTATAATTTTCGAGATCCTCACTTTGCACCTTTTGCTTTTAGTGTGACCATTATTATCTTAGAGTTAATCTCTTCTGCTCTTTCTCCTAATTTTTATTACTCAAGCTTTTTACAATTAAACGCTTATAAGCCTCTATTTATTAGCGTGTGCTTTTTCCTTTTGGGCTTAGCGATTTATCGTTTTATTTGTAGCCAAAGCTTACATAACTTTGTCAGACGTAAATTTCCTAATTATAGCCGAGCTGCCGGATACTATGGTCGTGAGATTTTAATCGTTACCGAAGTTATTGCCGCATTTCTCGCCTACCTGACCTTATCCGACTTTTCTAACTTTACTTCTTGGCTCGTAGCCTCTTCAGCTAAGGTACAAGGTGGAACAAGTGTTTGTTGGCAATACCTTATCATTACTCTTATCTGCTTACGCTTTTGCTATAATTTACTCTTAGGAAATTACCGCACTTTTGTTTTCTGGTTAGCAACCATTACCGCAATTTTTCTCTTCTCTTTAGTTGGACATAGAGAATACTTTGCGACCAATGTTTTTATCTATGTTTATACTTTATCTTATATTTTTAGATATATAGCTACCGAAGAAAACTTTTATAATTTCTTTGCTCGTACTCATCTTTCAGAAGCACGTTTTGCTATGCTCTTGCACGGAGCAACCGCAATCGCAGAACTTATAGCTTCTTTAATGCTGGTAGGAATTTTTGTTAATTCTTATGCAGATTTAAATCTTTTAAAATCATATTTTTAGCGGCTAATTTTTAGTCGCCTTTTATTTTAGATTACATTATATGCAAACTCTAGAGAATCTAGCCTCTAATCCTTTAGCTACAGCTTTATTTGTAATTCTATGGTTGCTACGTTTACGGCTTAATTTATCGCAAAAGAAATTTTCTTTTGATCGACAAATGTTTTCTTTAGCAGCCATAATTAGCTTTATAATCTACTTAGGGGCTTCGCATATTTTTTCTTTAAGCCAAGGAGCTTACAATCATACTCTACTAATTATGCTAGCTTTTGCAGGGTTAAATATTCTTTATCTCTTTTTTACTAAAAGTAATAGAGTTATAGACTATGCACAAAAGCACAAACAACTTTTATTTAGTCGTAAAAGTATAATTTTTTATAGTGTAAGTGAAGCTATTATCACTCTATACATCTTCCTTGCTTATATGCATGTTCCGCAAGGATTTGTTCTTGGTCTGCATGTTTCACTCCTTGAAATAATTACCAATAATAATAGTATTGGCATGCTTATCCTTGCCATAGTAGCTTGTCGATTTTTCTATGTTCTTACCTTAGGAACCTATAGAATCCTTGCCTTTTGGCTTACTTTTATTTGTTGTCTTAGCCTCTGTGGTGGTATTTTTGGCATTATATACTACTATAGTGTATATCAAGAACATTATGCAGAACCTATAGGTTACTTTTGGTTTTTAGCTCCTTACGCTCCAAGTATCGTTTATTTTAGTCTGCTTACTACTTTAAAACTAATTCATAATTTACTTGTCAAAAATGATAAAAAAGAAATTAGCTTTAGTGCAGTAATCCCTTATGTGCTGAGAACCCTAGCCGGATTACTCGAACCTTTATGTTTAAGTATTATTATTTACTTTTTTATAATATACTTTACAGGAGTTGAGACACTTTATCTAGAATAGCTATAACTATAGTCTAGTTCTGTTTTCCTTTATAATCTCTTTAATTAGGAATTATTTATGTTTTCAATTGCAGATTTGTTTTTGGGCATTATTGTCCTTGTATTTTTTGTTAAAGGTTTTCTTAGAGGCTTTTTAGGCTCGATCTTTACCTTAATAGCTTTAGGTGGAGCTATCTTTGTCGCTCTAAACTTTACCGGAGACTTCTCTCCTCTTTTAAACAAAGTACCTTATACTCACCAATATCCTCTGCTAGCGTTTGCTATTGTCTTTATTGTTTCTTATATTTTCTTAAGTTTAGCAACT
Organism: Psittacicella gerlachiana; assembly: GCF_003585965.1. Classification (GTDB taxonomy): domain Bacteria; phylum Pseudomonadota; class Gammaproteobacteria; order Enterobacterales; family Psittacicellaceae; genus Psittacicella; species Psittacicella gerlachiana. The sequence continues at coordinate 3,543 of NZ_NRJF01000131.1, forward strand.
AAAGCTTTAACTGCTCTCTTTGCAGGACTTACGGTATTAAATAATCCTTTCCTTTCGCTTTTAGGAGGAGTAATTTTAGCTTTTGTTGCTATTTGCGTAATCTCGGTAATCTATTCATTCCTTGTAGAAAATGGCGTAAACCCTGGAAGTTTTGTAAAAAACTTTGATCAATCTTATGCTAAAGAAGTGATTGATTACTTTAACTCAGGATTAAATATTAACGCTCGTATCAAAGAATTATTTGCTGCCTTTTCTGAACAAGCAAAACTCTATAAATAATTCAGAGTTCATTTAAGATAAATATCCTAAAGCTTACAAAGCACAGATAAAAGAAAAGCACTCCCTAGAAGATCTTTCTAAGGAGTGCTTTTTATTATCTTGGCGCACTTGACAGGAATCGAACCTGCGACCAATTGCCTCGGATGCAACTGCTCTATCCCCTGAGCTACAAGTGCAAAAAATAAATACAAAAAAAGGCGCTTCAAAGCGCTTAAAGAATGGCGCACCCAACAGGATTCGAACCTGTGACCGTTCGCTTAGAAGGCGAATGCTCTATCCAGCTGAGCTATGGGTGCTCTTCATAATATCTTTATGACAGGGTCAATTATAGTATAAAACTTTTCTCTTTGCAATTACCTTAAAGAAAAAAGATTCTTTTTTGTTCATTTTTCGGAGATATTTTTTATTTTCACTTACCTTCATTGAGAAATATTTATCTCTCTTTAAATAAACTTTATCTCATCTCACGAGCAAAGTACAAATTTCTAAATTTTTTCCCTTCTTAATTTACCTTTAATTTTTTCTCTTTTTGATTTCGCTTTAATTCTTTTTCTATTATAAATCCTTTTACAACTTGCAATTGCCTTTACTCTATAGAAAGATCAAAAAAGCTTGAAAAAATAAAAAAAAACTATATCATAGAATAGTAAAAAATTAATTATTAACCATACTTTTTTAAAGATATAGTTACTGATTTAAAACAAGTTGCGGATTTATAAGAAAGATTTAGCTTACTCTAAATCTTTTTTCTCTTACGGTTGCTAAAATTTTATTCTTTTCACTACTGCTAAATGATAAAATAAGCAATAGTTTTCTCAACTTATTTTCTGATCATACTTTTATCTTTTGAAAAATTGAATCCTTAATCTTAGCAAGATTAAGCTCGAGGAGTATTAGTGAAACCTTTTCTTAAAAAGAACGCTTTTTTAGTATTGTTGGTTTTTCTCGCTGCTATTAGCTTATTTAGCTTTCTTTCTGATAGTAATAGCGATAGAAATACTCAACCTTATTCAACATTCGTTCAAGAAATTGACCAAAATAAGATTAGTCAAGTACAGATTAATCAAACAGGGCAGATTAAAGTTACTTTAAAATCTGGTGATACTTATAACACCATTTTACCTATGCGTGATGACAAACTATTAGATCAACTAATTAGTAAAGACATCACCGTAATCGGTAAATTACCAGAACGTCCTAGTGCTCTTGTGGAAATCTTAATCAATATGATTCCACTTCTTCTCTTTCTAGGTTTATACCTATGGTTCATGCGTCGTATGACCGGAGGTATGGCAAGTGCTATGGGTAATGATAAGCAAGTTGGTCGTGTCTATGAAGCTAAAGACATTAAAACTCGCCTGTCAGATGTAGCAGGTTGTGAAGAAGCAAAACGTGAAGTTTCTGAAATTGTAGATTTCTTACGTGATCCACAAAAATTCACCGATATCGGAGCTCGTATTCCTAAGGGTGTACTCATGGTAGGTCCTCCAGGTACAGGTAAAACTTTATTAGCAAGAGCAGTTGCTGGTGAAGCAGGTGTACCTTTTATTACCATTGCCGGTTCTGATTTCGTAGAAATGTTTGCAGGGGTAGGGGCACAACGTGTACGTGCAATCTTTGCTCAAGCAAAAAAATTCGGTAAAGCAATTATCTTTATCGATGAAATCGATGCTGTAGGTCGTAAACGTGGAGCAGGTTTTGGTGGTGGTCACGATGAACGTGAACAAACCTTAAACCAATTACTCGTAGAAATGGATGGTTTTGATGAAAAAACCAGCATTATTGTAATTGCTGCTACTAACCGTGCTGATGTTCTTGATAACGCTTTAGTTCGTCCAGGACGTTTTGACCGTCAAGTAACTCTAGATCTTCCAGACTTAAAAGGACGTTTACAAATTTTACAAGTTCACGCTAAACGTGTACGTCTAGCTCGTGATGTAAACTTAAAAACTGTAGCTCGTGGTACTCCAGGCTTTTCTGGAGCAGAGTTAGCTAACTTAATTAACGAAGCGGCTTTAATGTCAGCTCGTCAAGGTAATAAAGAAATTACCATGAAATACTTTGAGTTAGCGCAAGATAAGATTACTCTTGGTACGGAAAGACCTTCATTAACCATGAAAGAAACTGATAGATTACGTACTGCTTACCATGAAGCTGGTCACGCAATTGTAGGTTACTTAGTTGAAGGTAATGATCCAGTACACAAGGTAACAATTATTCCTCGTGGTCGTGCGTTAGGGGTAACTCATTTCCTCCCTACCGAAGATCAAGTTTATCAAAGTTTTTCAATTTATGAAGCTAAACTACAAATGACTTATGGTGGTCGTTTAGCTGAAGAAATTATCTTTGGTAAGGATTACGTATCAACAGGTGCTTCATCTGATATTCAATACGCAAGTCGCATGGCACGTGCGATGGTAACCACTTATGGTTTTGATGATGATCTAGGTCCAATTAACTATGCTCCAGATCAAAATGATCCATATGGTCGTCCTCAAGCTTCTGATGCTTTTGCAGAACGTATTGACCAAGCGGTACTTGATATTATTAAACGTAACTATGATAAAGCACGTTTAGTATTACAACAAAACCGTGATATTCTTGAAGCTATGAAAGATGCTTTAATTGAATACGAAACTATCGATAAGTGGCAAGTTGAACGTATTATGAATCGTGAACCAGCGGGTAAACCTCGTGATTGGGATGATGATTCAGATCAAAGAAACTTTGAACACTTAAAAGATTAATCTTTAAGCTCTAGAGTTTACCCTCTAGAGCTTTTCTTTATTCTATTTTTATAAAATCTTGATTTTTAACCATAAAAACCTGAACAGCTTTTTAAATTTTTCGGTATAATAACAGCGTTTAAAAATTTAAGTACCAGTATATAATGAAGCGTTTTCATCATATCTGTTAAATTCATATTGGAGATTTATTTATGTTTAAATTTACTAAAGTAATGGCTACTTTAGCTTTAGCGGGAATTACTGCAAGTGCTTTTGCAGCTACAGATTATAGTAAGAATAATTTTATTGGTAACTACGATGCTAACCAAGCAGTAGCAAATTACATTTTAGGTCAGTCTTATCGTTTACCTTTACCAGGTATTGCCGCTTATGATCAAGTTACTTATGCTTTATTTGATCTTGCAAACGATGATGATTTCCATTCAGTAGAAGATAAAGCTGAACACTTTGAAGAAGCTTTTGTTACCTTCTATGTAATTTCAAAAGTTTATGCTGATAAACTAACAACTGTAGATTTACCATTTAACCCAGCTCAAGTTACTTTTAAAGACTACTTACAAAGCTTAGTCGCAGCATGTAATGCAGGACAATTAAAAGTTAATAACAGTGCTGTAACTCAAGATGTAGGTTCAAGCTTAACGAGCAAAGAAAATCGTCGTGTAAACTCTTTAGCACGTGATTATGATAATCTTTGTACTCTAGCAAAACAATATATTCGTCTTTACGATGTTCCTGAGTTTCAAACTTACTTAAAACTCTTTAACGAATACAGCGAATACGTATATCAAGAATTTAAACGTCAAAATGCCGCTTACAATTTACCTTTAACCCACAAATCAATTGATAGCGATCATTTACAAGAACCAGCACAAGCTAAATTTAAGTATGATAACCCACGTGGTTACCGCTTAATGAAAAACTTCGATGACTATGCACTTGAAAATCGTGCTATTTATCGTGCTTTAAATTCGTACTAAAAATAAACCTAGAAACCCGTAAATTTTTTATAATTTACGGGTTTTTTTATGGATAAAGTGGTAAAATAATAAGGCTCTTGTCTCCTAAAAACTCTAGACAAGGCAAAGATAACTTACTATTAACATCTTTTCCTAGAAATTATATGAAATTTACTCCATTTCTAGCTCTAGCTTGCGGGGTATTAAGTAGTTTAACCCTAGTCGCTTGTGATCAACCTCAGAGCAATAATCAAGAGCATAGCTCGACCGATGCTTTAAATACTGACTTGCTGAGTGCAGACTTTTGTAATAATCCTGAGAATGCAGACAATAGTCAATGTCAATACATTCAACCTCTACAAGGCTTTGATCCTATAGCTTATCTCAATAGTTATAAGCCAACTTATGTTGACTCGGGAGTTTTAGTTAAGGTAAATCCTCAAGATCCTGAGCAAGTGTTGCCTCGCATTAAATATCCTCAGCGTAATCCGTTTTTTAATGATAATTTTGACTTATACTCTCCGGTATTTCTTGCTTTAGTCAATGACTTTCAAAATGCGAGTGTAAATTTTTATTATCAATACTCAAGCAATCCTGTACTGAGCCAACAGATGCAACAAGAGCGTCAAGAAAGCAAAGAGATCTTTTTCCGTTACTATGGTTATTATCTACCGCCTCAAGAGTTAACTAATTTCAACTTTCTTGGCTTATCTGTTAATAGTTACGAATACCCAGTAGCCTTACTCTTTCGTGAAGCTAATAATCTAGTCTACCGCATTATAGGTTATGACTTTGATGATCCTGAAAACAATCAGCCTGAAACTTTAAGCGAGGGACAAAAGCAAGAAAGGATTAATCGCGAAATTTTGCGTATTATGCAATTAATGGCAACCCAGTTTTATGCGATCAAAGAGTACAATCAACTCCTAGCGGTAAACAAGCCAGAACAATTGGAGCTTTTAACGCAAAACGGGTATAATATTAATAACCAAACGGTTAACTTTAGCCACTATTTGGCAGCTCTCTATACTTGGACACAACAAGGACATTTGGAGATTAACCCTCGTGATCCAGTTTTTGCACCTTTGACTTTAGCAAAGCTTCAACAAATTTGTCCTCAGTGTCAATTTGTAAACTCTCCTTTTGATTATCAATTTGCCTTAAATCGCTTAGGGAGTTTAATTGCTATTTTTTATCATTTAAGCTTAGAACCTGCTTGGCAAGCTTTAGAAGCTCAAGCTATCACTCTTGCCCAACAGATTCAGCAAGATTCAAAGCAACCTTTATATATAGATATTACGAGTTCTGATTACGACTTACAACTTTACACTTGGTTAGATCAAACGCGTAGTAGTAACAATCAACAAATCCAAGTACTAGTAAATCTTATTCAACAAGAAAACTATTTTTATCTTGTTGCAAAGCAAGAAACAAAACCTTTAATTCTGCGTCCGATTACCGGACAAACTTTTCATTATGACTATAGCTTTTCCACCGTTAGGGAATAAGTTTTTGTTATAATACAGAGAAAACCCGAATTTATTTTACTTTATAATGTTTATTAAAAGAGCTTTTTATCAAGTATTCGCCTGTGCGTGCCTAGCTCTTACTTTAGTAGGATGTGATAAAAGCCCTACCACTACACAAGAAAATACCGAGAACATCTATACAGAAAATTTAAATTTCAATGATCCGCTTTATCCAAGTGTAAAGATTGCTCATAGTTTTTACCAAGGTAACGACTATTTTAGTAGTGACTTTAACTTTAATAAAGTAATTATTGAATCTTTACTGCGTATGGCTGCCTATCAGAGATATGGGATTCCTCCTAGATTACCTGCAAATATTATTGCAGACCCAATTCATTCGCTTTTTGATGATCCTGATAATTCTAGCAATCCCCTCTTAACGCAAGAACAAACTCATGCGGGTGAAGATAATTTTCTCTATTCCTTACGTAGAGCTTCTTATCTTTCAAACTACACCATTCTTGGCGTACGCTTTGTCGGAAGTATGCTAAATATTTATGCTAATAAAATTCTTGAGGCTTCACCTAGAGAACGCCTTGAGATCTTTCGTGCGATAAATATGTACTTTGACTATATTATGGCAGAGTACCGCTATTTACAAAATAATACTACCTTTGATTGGACTCGTCTTATGGATCAAGATCGAGTAAGTATTAATTTTGCGACAGCTAACTTTCCGGAATACTTACAACAATTTAATAGTCAATGCCAAGTCGGAAACTTTGAGCTAGATTTAGCTTTTGTCGAACGTGGCGTTGGAGAACTCAACCAATACTATACTGACGAATTAAATAAATTAGAGCGAATTCAAACCAATACTTGCCAAGCAGTTAATCTCTTTTTACAATTAACCGCTTTAGAGAATTATGAGCAAGCTGCTAAAGCCTTTAATGCCGTAGCCGTATCTATAGCTCAAACAAATATAGGTCTCTTACAATCTCATAATATCCTCGGCTTAAATTTAGTGCAAGCCTTTTCAGGAGCGGCGGTAAATAATGCTTTAATTAGTATTTCAGTGAACAGTGGTAATGGTTTAGTGCAAACCTATTCGAATTATATTCAAGAGACCTTAGCCAATCCGCAAGCACGGATTATTCTTTCGTCTCTTCCTAATTTAAATCCTTTAATCTTACCTAGTTTTCAAGATCAGAATCCTGAGGTAAATTTTTCTATACCTAAAAAAACTAGCTCTTAAACTCGGGTTTAGGAGCTTTTTCCAAGTTTAACAAAATTATGGCAAACCAAACTTTAGAGCAAATTGAAAATCGTCGTACCTTTGCGATTATTTCTCACCCTGATGCCGGTAAAACTACTATTACCGAAAAACTTTTACTTGTCGGGCAAGTAATTCAAACTGCGGGAGCAGTAAAAGGAAAAGGTAACCAAGCAAAAGCTAAATCTGACTGGATGGAAATCGAAAAGCAACGTGGAATTTCGGTAACCACTTCGGCAATGCAATTTCCTTATAACAATTGCATGGTAAATCTTTTAGATACTCCAGGACATGAAGACTTCTCGGAAGATACCTATCGTACCCTAACTGCCGTAGACTCAGCTCTAATGGTAATCGATGCCACTAAAGGGGTAGAGGAACGTACAATCAAACTCATGGAAGTTACTCGCTTACGTAGCACCCCAATTTTAACTTTTATGAATAAGCTTGATCGTGATATTCGTGATCCTTTAGAACTCCTTGATGAAGTAGAAGATATTCTAAAAATTAAATGTGCTCCAATTACTTGGCCTATAGGTTCGGGTAAATTCTTTAAAGGGGTATATAATCTTGCTGGTGACTATGCAATTATGTATAAGTCAGGACAAGGAAGCAAAATTCAAGACGTGGTGCGTATTGATGGGATTGATAACCCTGAACTAATCCAAACTATTGGTGAAGATTTCCATCAACAGCTCAAAGACGAACTCGAATTAGTACAAGGGGCAAGTAATGAGTTTGATCCTCAAGAATTTTTAGAGGGGAAATTAACTCCAGTATTCTTTGGTACGGCTTTAGGTAACTTCGGGGTAGATCATATGCTTGATTACCTTACTACCTATGCTCCAGCTCCTCAACCTCGTCAAACCCTAGAGGGTGAAGTAAAAGCTACCGACCCTGAGTTTTCTGGTTTTATCTTTAAAATCCAAGCAAACATGGATCCTAAACACCGTGACCGTGTGGCTTTTATGCGTATAGTTTCGGGTAAATATACTCGAGGCATGAAAGTAACTCAACACCGTATTGGTAAAGACATTACTATTAACGATGCCTTAACCTTCTTGGCAGGAGACCGTACTAATGCTGAAGAAGCTTATGCGGGAGACATTATTGGGATTCACAACCATGGAACGATTCAAATTGGTGATGCCTTCTCTACTTTTAAAGAGCCTGTAAAATTTACCGGTATTCCTAACTTTGCTCCAGAATTATTTAAACGTATTCGCTTAAAAGACCCTCTCAAAATGAAGCAATTGTTAAAAGGTTTAATTCAATTATCAGAAGAAGGTTCGGTGCAAGTATTCCGTCCACTTATTAACAATGATTTAATCGTAGGAGCAATTGGAGTCCTCCAATTTGATGTGGTGGTAAATCGTCTAAAAAATGAATACAATGTTGAAGCAATTTATGAACCAGTAAACGTAGTTACTGCTCGTTGGGTAGATTGTGACGATGCCAAAAAACTTGAAGAGTTTAAACGTAAATGTGAGGGGAATTTAGCCTTAGATGGAGCTGAAAATCTTACTTATATAGCTCCAAATATGGTAAATTTAAACTTAACTCAGGAAAAATATCCTGATATACGTTTCTTCTCAACACGTGAACATTAATAATAAAAGGTCTAT